>CAITNQ010000179.1 GCA_903893785.1 uncultured Gemmatimonadota bacterium | reverse complement strand
CGCTGAATCGGCCGGCGCCCATGACGGTGGGGCCGCTGCTGAGCGAGTGGAAGTACCACCTGCGGACCCAGCAGGACGAGCTGAGCCGTGCCGGGCTGCCGGTAGTGCGCCTTTGCTACGACCTGGCCTGCCTCGAGCCGGACGCCTGGCTCGCCGTGTTGTCCCGGTTCACCGGGCTGGACCACGACCGGCGGCACCTGGCCTACTGGGAGTACACGCACCACGCCATGGCAGGTGATGGCGCTGCTACGGAGGCCCCTCCTGGGCATGACGGCAGGCCCCTTGATGGCACGCCGTGCGCTGCCCGGCCGGGACGGTCGTGCCACGACGACCGCTGGCGCAGCCTGCTGGACGAAGACGCTCTGCAGGCGGTGTCGAGCGACCCGGAGATACCACAACTGTTGGCCGGTTTCGGTGGCGGCCTGGAACGCATCGATGCGCTGCTGGCCGGGCCCTCTGGGGCCTGAAGCGGGTCCCGTTCGCGAGAAGCAGCCGCTGTCCCGCCCGGCGCGCCTGGCCTCAAGCCGTCTGGCCGGTGTCCCGGGCTCCCTCGGACCGGCGGTCCAGCGCGACGCGGAGGGCGTCCAGTTCGGCTCGCGCGTCGGCCAGCTCGCGTTCGAGGCGCAGGCAATGGCCGGTCACCGCGGCCGCTTCGTCCTCGATCTGGCGGCAAAGCGCGCTGCGGCGGGCGATACACTCCTCGGGCGGGCAGTCGACCACACCGCCCGCACGCAGCAGGACGGCGAACTCCCAGCCCAAGGGTGAGACGACCACGGGTTCTGGTGCCAAGCCACAGATTCCCAAGACATTGAGGTCAAACAGCAGCAACTCGAGGGCGGCCGGCGAGAAGTGCCACCGGTGGCCGTGGAAGGCGGGCGGCGCCGCCGCCGTCAAGATCTGCTGCAGGCGCGTGTAGGGTCTGCGGATGTCCCGCGCGCGCAGGTACTCGGGCGCATTGTCCCTGGCTACCCACCAGCGGCGCTCGTTCCCGTCAGCATCCACCCGGGCCGCGTCCAGGGCCTGTCGGCCGAACGCCGCCCAGGCCTCATGCGTCCCGGTTCCTGCCTCGCGCCGAGCGCGCAGCAGGTCAGCCAGCTGCGACGGCCGCTGGAAGCGATCGAAAGTGTAGCGCTTGTCCGGGATGATCAGTCCCACCAACCCACCGGGTGACAGCAGGGCTTCGCAGTCACAGAGGAAACCCACCGGGTCGGCCAGATGCTCGAAGTTGTGGCTGCTGACGATCCAGTCGAACCGTTCAACGTGGCCGCAGGTCTCCAGCAACTCCCGAAGTCGGGAGGCGTCACCCACCACATCGACGGCCTCGATGTTGCCGATCTCGGCTGCCTCAGCCCCCAGGGCTCGAGCCGTGCGCCGCAGTTCGTCGGCGTCGGCCACATCTACCACAAGGGTGCGGTACCCGGCCCGTTTCGGCGCCACCGGGCCGCGTCCGGGGCCGACCTCGATACCCCGCGAACCGGGTGCGAGGGCGCTCCGGAGCATGTCGCGAAGCTCTGCCGGAACCGCGGTTGTGGCAAGCGGGGCAACGGGGTTGCCGATACTCATCGCGTCGCTCGGAGGACAGCGGGGACATTGGGCTACCGCGCCCACGGCCGCTGATCGCGGCCTGCGTGTCGGGCGGTGCCCCGGGTACCGACCTGGGGCCAGCGGTCAGCGCAGGAGGACCAGGCGATGGCTGGCCAGGCGCCTGCCAGCGACCTCCAGCACGGCCAGGTACACGCCGCTGGCCGCTGGCCGCTGTTCGTGGTCGCGGCCCTCCCAGCACACGCGCCCGACGGCACCGGGCCCGCCGGTCACGGCCAGCGCGTCCACCCGCTGCCCAGACATGCTGTACAGAACAACCTGGGCCGCGGTTGGCGCGGTGAGCGCGGTTGGCAACCGGAAAGATATCCACGTGCTGCCATTGGCCGGGTTGGGGGCATTGGTCAGCGCCACGCCGAGCCCTGCCGCTGGATCGCTCGCTGCCGCCGTGCGATCGAAGAACGACGAGTCCGGGCGCGCCGCCAACACGGGCGTGGCGCTGGCCTGCCGTGCCGCCACTCGCGGCAGCACTAGCGCCAGCGGCGAAACCGAGGTCAC
Source organism: uncultured Gemmatimonadota bacterium (assembly GCA_903893785.1). Taxonomy (GTDB): domain Bacteria; phylum Latescibacterota; class UBA2968; order UBA8231; family UBA8231; genus CAITNQ01. The sequence continues at coordinate 47,317 of CAITNQ010000179.1, read as the reverse complement.
TGCCCGGTACGTCAACCCCACGTCGAGCAGGGCCTCCTCCAGTTCGGCCACGGTGCCGAACAGCGTACGGTCGCGTTACAGTTCCCGGGCGCGCGCCGCCGCCCACAGCAGGACCGGGGCCCGGGCCAGGCGGGTGGGCAGCAGCCCGGGCAGCGCGCCGCCACTCTCCACGCCGCGGCGGACCACGACGTCGTCGAAGTAGACCGAGTCGGCGCTGTACGCCCCCAGGCCCACCGAGCCGTCGGGTGGTTCCTTGCCCCACGGCATGTCCTGGTGTAGCGGTGTGCCGTCCACCCAGGTGCTGACCCCCTTGCTGCTGACCGCCACGCGCACATCGTACCAGTGCCCCTGTTCCAGGGGGTAGGGGAGGCGGATCTCGCTGGCCGACGTGGTAACGCGTACTGCGTCATTGGCGACCATCAGGTCAAGGCGAGTGCCGCCGCTGCGATCGGCCCGTGCCAGGATGATTTTGCCCTCTGCGCCCCGCACACGCATGCGGGCCTGGATGGTGTAGCTTTCGGCCGGCAGTTCGGCATGGGTGCGGGCTTCCTCGATCACACGGCCGACGCACAGCACCCCGGGTGGCCGGTCGGTGAACCACTGCCCTGAGGTCCCGCCGCAGACGCTGAAGGGCGCGGGCGTGTCGTCGGAGAAGTCGGCGTACAGCAGGACGGCACCGTCCTCCACCGGCTGGGTGGTGGTGTCGGGGCCGTCCACCGTCACGGTGTCCTCCAGGTCCAACGTGCCGAGGGTTCCCTGCAGGCGGATGGGCGACGGCGTCGAGGTGCTGTAGCGGCCCATCTGCAGCGCCTCGTCGCCCACTGGAACCCAGCCGACGCGCGGCGGCGCCAGATCCCAGGCGCCAGCGGCCGGCAGGTCCAGCCGGCCGATACAGGCATGCTCGCGCCCCGCGGTCGCCGCCACTCCCGCCAGTGCCCGGGACACGGCCAGGCAGTCGGCGGCCGGCAAGAACGTCCATCCCAGCGAACGCGCCAGGAGCGCGGCTCGGGACCGGACCGCGTCGCTGCCCAGTTGCACTACCCAACCGCGTATCAGAGGGTCGAAGCCAGCGGCCAGGGCCGGCGCCAACGGCGCGGCACCGCTGTCGGACGCGGCCGTCGGGTCATCGGTGACGACCAATACCAGGTGCGGCCGCGTCGTGGTCACTGGATCGCCGGCCAGTGCGGCGCGCAACGCCGCGCCTAGCCCTGCTGCCCCGGCGCCGGGCACAGGGCCGGGGCCACCCTTGCGCACCGCCGCGGTCGCTGCGTCGCGCCGCTCCCGTGTGGCCGGGCTCAGTGGCGCCAGCGACAGGGCCCCGTCGCTGCCGGCGACGCCCAGCAGGCTGGGTTCGGGCAGCGCGTCGATGAGCGCGGCAAGGCCCTCGCGCGCCGCCGCCAGGCACGCGGTGTCGGCCCCATGGCCCAGGTCCACCACCAGCGACAGGGCGGGTGCCTGGCCCCCGCCCTGCGCCGACGCGACCGGCAGCCACAGGGCGTAGTAGCCATCGCCAACCGGTGGCCGCCACGACAGGGCCTGCGCCGCGGCCCCGGTGGCCCAGTGCAGCAGCAGGTCGCCTGGCTGCTCGAAAGGCGCGGCCGTCAGGCGCGCCGTCACCCCATCGGCGGCGGTCTCCATGGCCACCAGGCCGGCCCGGGGACCCTCGATCTGCACCTGCCCCGCCGCGGCGCCGTGCACCGTCACGGCAACGCTCAGGCTGTCGCCGGCCGCATCCAGGGGCAGTCGATACGTTCGCTGCCCGCCGGTCGCCGACAGCGTCTCGAGATACTCAAGCTGCACCCGCAGCCGCTCTGCGGGCGGCAGTTCAACCCGGAAACCCAGGGCTTGCAGGCTGCTGTCACCGCGGTGCGTCAGCCGCTCCAGCACGACCACGTCGCCGCTCTGCTGGGCCAGCCGTGCGGCCAGTACCTCGCCCTGCACGCGCGTGTCGCCGATCCAGAGCACCAGGTCAGTGACTTCAGCGCCGGCCGGCACTGTGGCCTGGTACGTCGCCCAGCCCCCCGCCAGGGTCAGGAAGACCTGGTCCAGCCGGGTTACGGCCGCGCCCGCGACCAGGTGCACCTGCGCCGCCGTCTGGCGCACCGGTCGCTCGAGCCCGTCCACCTCCAGGTGCCCCACCGCGGCGGCCTGCCCCGGACGCGCCAGCAGCAGTCCACATATCCCGATCCAGCCCCACGGCCACAGCCTTCTTGGCATGGCTCACCTCACCAGCGCCAGGCGGCGCGTGTCGGTGTGCGGGCCCAGGGTCAACCGGCACAGATAGACCCCGCTGGCCACCGGCCGAGCCTGCCTGTCGGTACCGTCCCACCGGACCTGCTGCTGGCCCGTTCCGGCCGCCAGCGCCAGGCGCCACACGCACTGGCCGGCCAGGTCGTAGATGGCCAACTCGGCGGCCGCCGCCTCGGCCGCCGGCGGCACCAGGCAGGTGATGGTGGTGCTGGCATTGAAGGGATTGGGTGCATTGCCCACCAGCAGGGGGCCCAGCGCCGCAGCCTCGATGTCCCAGGCGGTGCCCTCGACGACCACCAGCAGACGCTCGCCCAGGGCGGCGTAGGCGGCCAGTTCCACCGGTCCCTGGCCATCCCGGTAAAGCTGACGTGGCATGCCAGGTTGGTAACTCAGGTCGACCCAAACCCCTTCCTGCTGGGCGAACTCGCGGCCCAGCCACAGCCGCACGCCGGCGTCCTCGACGGCTGAAGCGCCGCAGTACCAGCAGTCGTCGCCGGCCTCGGGGTTGACCAGCAGTTCTGGGTCAGGGGCGTAGAGCGAGGTTCGGCTGGTGACCAGCCGGTAGGTGAGCCCCAGCCGCAGGATGTCGTCGGACAGCTCCTGGTTGGCCCCCCACCGCGCGATCAAGTTCTCCAGGGACTCGACCGTGCGGATGGCCCACAACCGGGCAACCATGGGCAGGGAACTGTCGCTCGCGGCGCTGCCGCTCGCCAGACTGTCGGGCAGAGCCAGGTGCAGGGGCCACGACAGCGCCACGGGCTGGTCCGCGACGCGGCCCTCCAAGCCCACGGTGACGTCCCCGCCGCGGGTGTAGCGTCCGACCTGGACCGCCTCCTGGCCGGCCCGCAGGAACCGGATTTCCGTCGGCACGGCCGCCAGCACTTCGGTGCCGGTGAAGGACAGGCGCGTCACGACCACCTCGGGCGTGGTGAACTGCGCCAGGAGCGCCTGCAGCCGTTCGGTCAGGACCGCATCGTCGGCGGCAAAGCCGGCTTCCCCCGAATGCGCCTCGGTAAAGGCTTCCAGGAAAGCGCGATCCACGTCTTCGCCAACGCCGATGGCCCAGATGCGAGCGGTCGGGGCCAGGTTGGTGACCAGGGCGTCAAGCGCCACCAAGCTCTGCTCGCCCAGGGTCGGGCGGCCGTCGGTGAGGAAGACCACGCGATGGTCCACGGCCGCGGTCGGTACCCCCAGCGCTGCCTGCAGCGCGGCCTGGAAGTTGGTGCCGCCGAGGGCGCCCTGCAGACGCACGAAGTCTAGGGCGGCGGCGATGTTGGTCGCGCTGGCCGGCACCAAATCGGGGCGGAACCGCTCGGCGTATGTGCTGAACGCGACCACGTTGAACAGGTCAGCCGGGGCGAGTTGGCCCATGGTGGCCGCCAGCGCCTGCTTGGCCGCGGCCAGCTTGCTGCCGCGCATGCTCGACGAGATATCAAGCACCAGTGTCACCGCGCGGTGGGTGGGTGCGGCCTGAGCCAGTTGCGCCGCCGGCGGCAGCCACAGGGCGTAGTACCCCTCCTCGCTGCCGGAGGGAGGTTGGCTCAGCAGTCGCGGCCGGGGCACGTCCGTCGACTCCTGCAGCCGCAGCCGCAGGTCGCCGGCCGCCACCACCTCTTCATCGGCGCAACGGATCACCTCCGTCGAGTCACCCTCGCGGCTCTGGCTGACCAGATTCGGGTCCATCCCCTCCACGGCAACGGTGCAGGGCACCTGCGAACGCACCCGCGCCGCCAGTCGGAACGCCCCCACGTGCAGGTCGGCCGTCTTCTCGCCCGCCAGGGGGAAGACATAGGTCATCAGTCCGGCGGCCGATTCCAGCACCTGCATGTATTCCAGTTCTACCCGCCGCGCCTGGCCAGCCGGGAAGGGGAAGATGCTGAGCCGGAAGTGATCGGCGCCCACCTGCTCGACCAGGGCTGGATCCACACCGTGGCTGACCACGTCCTCATAGGCCTGGCGCGCGTCCTGCTGTTCGCGGACCTGTCCCTGCACGCGCCGATCACCGATCCACAGCACCAGGTCGGTCAGCGTCGCGCCGGCGGGCACGACAAAGTCGTAGACCCCTTCCACCTCATGTGGCGTGGGATTGCGGAACACCTGGTCGAGGCGGGTAACCGCCAGGCGGTCATCGATGCGCACGCTGGCATCGACGGACACGATCTCCATGGGTTCGCCGTCGCCGCCCATCCCCGCGTACATGCTGCCAATGGCACCGGCCGTCCGCACCACGCACAACGAGCACCAGAGGGCTACCGAAGTCAGTCTCACGGGTTACCGATCCCTCCCGGCGGACCTGTGGCGCAGGCCGGTCGGCTTCCTGGGTCAAATGTTCATCGCCGCTGTTTGACACCGAGCCATCCCTCACTAGGAACGTACGAAGATGCTGCCGCCCGCGCCGCATTTTTCCGTGGGTTCCGGCGCCGGTGCTGCGGGCCGTCGGAGCGGCAGCCTGCGGACGCAGGAACGGGCACCGGCACCCTATCCGGCGTCGCCAGGTCCGGCCCAAGCGCCCTCTTGGCAGACAGGCGGGCGTACCGTTACCTTCCCCGGGCCGAACCAGGCCGGGGCGCCGCCCTGCCGAGGTGCGATTACCTGTCCATCGGTCGACCTTTCCCCGGATTGAATGGCCCATGACGTCTCCGAATGGCGTGCCCCCGGCCGCTGTGGCCACCGAAGGCGAACGGGCCCAAGCGCGAGCCTGGGCCGAGGCGCACCTGACCCCCGCCGCCGCGGCGCCGCCCAACCTGCCTTTTTCCTTCACCTATGGCGGCCAACCGTCGGCCACGCTCCTGGCCGCCTGGCCCTGCCGTGACGAGGTGTTGGCGCTGGACCAGGCCCGCACCCAGCGTACCCTCTGCTGGCGCGATGCGGCCACGGGTCTGGAGGTCCGCTGCGTCGCGGTTGCCTACCGCGACTTCCCGGTGGTCGAATGGACCGTCTTCTGGCGTAACACCGGGGTCGCCACCACCCCGGTGCTGGCCTCCCTCCAGGGGCTCGATCTGGGCTTGGAGAACGACACCTCAGGCGAGTTCGTGTTGCACGGCATCCAGGGTGATTCATGCACCCCGGACAGCTTCGAACCATTTGATCGGGTGTTGGGTCCGGGCAGCCGGCATGCCTTCGCGGCGGTCGGCGGGCGGCCGACCAACGGGGCCTTCCCGTGCGTCAACCTCGAGTTCGGCGGCGGCGGGCTCATTGTGGCTGTCGGTTGGCCTGGCCAGTGGGCGAGCACGTACACCCGTGATGCCGGGCGCCGCCTGACCGTCCGGGCCGGTCAGGAGCAGACGCACCTGGTCCTGGCCCCGGGCGAGGAAGTACGGACGCCGCTTTCGGTCCTGCTGTGGTGGCAGGGCGAGGATCTGGTACGCGCCCAGAACCTCTGGCGACGCTGGATGCTCGCGCACAACACGCCGTCGGCAGGGGGGCGGCCTCCCGGACCGCTGTTCTGCTTCTGCGACGGCGCCTTCTTCCCGGGCCTCAAGTGCAATGCCACCGACGAGATGCAGGCCCTGGACACGCTGCACCGGCAGGGCATCCAGCTGGACTATTGGTGGATGGACGCGGGCTGGTATCCGGGGCAGGATTGGGCCCAGGGCGTGGGCACCTGGGAACCTGACCCCGAACGCTTCCCCCAGGGCATCCGTCCCGTGGCGGACCATGCCCGGGCCTATGGGGCCGGCCTCGTGCTGTGGTTCGAGCCCGAGCGCGTCATGCCGGGTACCTGGCTGGCGCAGACCCACCCGGAGTGGCTGCTCGGTCAGCCCGGGGGCGTCATGCTGCTCGACCTGGGCCAGGCGGCGGCGCGGACCTGGCTGACCGAGCACGTGGACCGCCTGATCGAGAGCGAGGGCATCACCCTGTACCGGCAGGACTTCAACATGGACCCGCTGCCCTACTGGCGGGCCAACGACGCTCCGGACCGGCAGGGCATGACCGAGAACCTGCATGTCCAGGGGTACCTGGCCTACTGGGACGAGTTGCGCCGTCGGCACCCCGGCATGCTCATCGACAGCTGCGCGTCGGGCGGGCGGCGCAACGATCTGGAGACGCTGCGCCGCTCCGTACCCCTGCTGCGCAGTGATTACCAGTCTTTTGGCGGCGACTCGAGCTACGCCGCGGGCAATCAGCTACAGACCTACGGCCTGTCCCGCTGGCTGCCCTATTACGGCACCGGCGTCTACCTGAGCCAGGACCAACCGGTCTACGCGGTCCGCAGCTATCTCTGCCCGGCCTTTGGCATCGCCGCGGACCCGAAACGGGTCGATGTTGACTGGGACCTGTACCGGCGTCTGGTGGCGCAGTGGCGTCAGGTAGCTGACTGCTTCCTGGGCGATTACTACCCGCTCACCGGCTGGGGTCTGTCTGAGGAAGCCTGGATGGGTTGGCAATTCGACCTGGCGGAGCAGGGCCGCGGCATGGTGCAGGTCTTCCGCCGGACGCGGAGCCCCTTCACTGCCGCCGTGTTCCCGCTGCAGGGGCTGGACCCCGAAGCCACCTACGCCGTGCGCGACCTGGACCAGGAGACCCCGGCGCTCCTCAGCGGACGCCAGCTGATGGAGCTTGGCCTGGAGGTGCGGATCGACGCCCGGCCTGCCGCCCGGATGTGGGTCTACACGCGCGTCGGCGCCTGAGGCCCAACCCCGTCGCGGTGCCATTGAGCCGGCTTCAGTGGCACCCTATGTTAGCCGCCATGGACACCAAGCACATGACTGCCGCCGAACGCATCGACGCGGCGCTCAACGGGCGCCCGTTGGACCGTCTGCCGTGGTGCCCGTTTCTGGCCTATGTCTGGGAGAACTTCCCGCCTCAGATCCAGGCCCTGGGGCAACCCCAATTCCTGCGCCAGGTGGGCGCCGACCCTCTCTGGCGCGGGGCCCCGGGTCCGGTGCAGGCCCTGCCGGTGGCGGGCGTGGACGTGCGCACGGTCCAGGAAGGCGACCTGACGGTATCGATTGTCACCACGCCGGTCGGCACCATTCGTTCGGGCAGCCGGCCCAGCCCGGCAGGGCGAACCACTTTCCTGGTGGAGCACCCGCTCAAGACCGAGGAGGACCTCAAGGTCCAGACGTGGATCGAGGAGCATACCCGTCTGCAATACGACGAAACCGCCCTGCGTGGGCACCTGCACGGCGCCGGCAGTGAGGGGCTGTCTCTGGGCATGCTGGTGCCCCGGGGCAAGAGCGCCTGGCAGAGCCTGGTGGAATACCACGTGGGCACGGTGGAGCTGGTATACGCGTTGGCTGACTACCCTCAGACCGTGGTCGCTCTGTGGGAGGCCATGGTGGCGCGCAACCTGGAGGCGGTGCGAATGGCCGCCCAGTGTGAAGCGCTGGACTACTGGATAACCTGGGAAGACAGCGGCACCCAGAACTACTCTCCGGCGCAGTACGACCGTTTCATCGGCGCCGAGATCGGCCGTTGGTGCGAGGTGCTCGCCGCCCATGGCAAGCGCTACCTGCAGCACGCCTGTGGCAGTGTCCGCGACTTGGTGGGGCGCATGAAAGCACACGGCGCCTACGGCATCGAGAGCATCTCGCCGCCGCCCACGGGGAACGTGACCTTGGCCGAGGCGCGGCGCATCGCCGGCCGCGACTTCGCCATTGTCGGCGGCATCGAGCCCACCTGCTTCCTCAACCTATCCCTTGAGGCCCTGGACGCATATGTCGAGCAGGTCATCGCCGACGGTGCGGGCGGCCCCTTCGTGCTGGCCAACTCCGATTCGTGCCCGCCCGGCGTCACCATGGAGAAGTTCCAGCGCGTCGGCCAGATCGTCCGCCGGCGTTGATCCCGTCGCCCCGGAGCGTCGGCCCCGGCCCCCGTACCCGTAGCTGACCGAGCCCGTCCATGGCCTACCGGCCCATCGACAGCCGCCCCGTGGTGCCTGAGGAGGGCGAGACCCTGGCCGACGATCTTGGCGAGAATTGGCGCGCCCGGGGCGGCGTCCGCCGGCTGCTGCCCCGTCGTCACGCAGAGGGCGTCCACGCGGCCGGCGTCGGACCCTCATCCAGGGATGCTCAACCAGGCTCGGACCGCCAGGCGCGGGGCGCGCGGCGCCGACCGTCCTGCGCGGCAGCCGCAGGACTTGTGCTGGCCGTGCTGACCATGGCGAGTACCCGCCCGGCCGCGGCCCACAGTGGCAGCGTGGCCGTCGCCGCGCCGATCCGCGGGATCACCATCGACGGCGACCTATCGGACTGGCCTCCGGGTCTCACCGAATACCCCATCGCACGGGCTGAATACGGCGTTGTACCGGAGAGCGCGCAGGATTTCTCCGGCTCTTTCCGCGTCGGCTGGGATCCTGATTCCCGCTCGTTATTGGTGGCCGTCGATGCGGGCGACGATTCGCCGGTCGTCGACACCTCCTCGGCCCGCGACTGGAACACCGAGGACGGCTGCGAGCTCTACGTGGACGAGCCGCACGGCGCTCGGACAGTGGCCGTACAGCACAGCATCCACGGCGCCGCCGGACGCGGCCAGTTGGCGGCGGCCGCGGGCAGTCGCGCTGGCGTGGCGTGGGCGGCCACTCCGGGTCGAATGCGCTACGAGTGGGCTGTACGGCTGGACACTCTTCCGGGCGGATCGCCCGCGGTCCCGCGCGCGCTGGGGTTCGATGTCGTCCTCTGCGACCGCGACCGCGACGGCTCCTTCTCCTGGATGGCCTGGGGCCCCGGAACCGGGAAAACGGAGCGCGCCGCGTCCCGCGGTGACCTGGTGCTGGTACCCGTTGGGGCGGGCGTCGGCCGCCTCTCGGGCCGGGCCGTGTGGGCGGGCACAGGTACCGCCATGGTCCACCGCATGATCGACCTGGCGACGCCGGCCGCCACTGGCTTCTGGGTCCGCACGCGCACGGACGGTGTCGGCTCCTTCGCGCTGGATCTTCCTGAAGGCCAGTTCCAGGTTGCCATCGCCTCCGGTTCCGCATCGCCGCCGCCCTCGTCGCGGTCTGCCGGGCTGAGTGCCGACTCGTCCGCGGCAGTGGCGATGGCGCTCGTCACCCGCGATGCCACGGCGACCCTAACGCTTCGCGCTGCCGCCGGGACGGGCACGGTGTCGGTGCCTCGCCGGGGTCACCCCACGGTGTCCACCGGCGGGCTGCCGGCGGGGCCGTGGCAGCTCCTCGGGCCCCAAGATGGGGTGCCGAGCCTTGGGGTCCGAGCACTGGCACAGGACTCCTCCGGTGTCCTGTGGATGGGCGGCAACGCCGGCTTGGTTCGTTTCGATGGCCTCGATTTCACCGCCGTGCTTCTGGCCGGCGGCGGTTCGGAGCCAGCCGTGACGGCTCTGGCGGCCGACCGCGCTGGTCGCCTGTGGGTCGGCACGCCGATCGGCCTGTACCGCTATGACGGCGCGCAGTTGACCTTTTTCGGCCCCGAAGATGGGCTTGTCGATGCCGACGTGCAGTGCCTGCTCGTGGACCACGCGGGCGCTGTCTGGGTCGGTACTGCGGGCGGGCTGTCGCGCGTCGATCCGCAGGGGGGCTGCCGCTCCTTCACCACGCTCGACGGGTTGGCGCAGGACCGCATCCGCAGCCTGGCCGAGGACGGCGATGGCGTGATCTGGGTGGCCTGCGGCGGGCTCTGCCAGTATGACGGCCAGGCGCGGTTCCTTCCCCTTCCCCGGTCCGTGCTCGGACGGGCCGAGGCGCAGGTCCTGGCCACGTCCGGCCGCGGTGATCTCTGGGTTGGCACCGACCGTGGCCTGTGGCAGCGGTCGGCGGCACAATGGGTTCAGGTGCCGCTCGGCGAGCCGGCCGAGCGCGAAGTCCGGTCGCTGCTGGCCGATGTCGACGGCGGGCTCTGGGTCGGCACTCGATGGATCGTGTCACGGGCCGCCGGCGCCTGGGCTTCGTACGCGCTGTCGCGCTGGGACGGTAGCCAATGGCGCTGCCGTGACGAAGTCTTCGCCGATCGTCCGGTCTCGGCGCTGTTCCAGGACCGCGAGGCCAATGTCTGGGCCGGCAGCGGCAGCGAACTGGGCCGCCGCGACGGGGGCGAGTTTGTCCGCTACACCGAGGCGGATGGCGTGGCCGGCGGGGGCGTGGTGGCGGTCCTCGAAGACCATCAAGGCGGGCTGTGGGCCGGCGCCAACCGGGGACTGAGTTGGTACGACGGCCAACGCTTCGTGCGACTCACCGAGGCCGACGGCGTGCCGCCCGGTGTTGTTGGCGGGCTGGCGGAAGACCGCTACGGGCGGGTGTGGTTGACGGCCTATGGCAGTGGCCTGGCCTATGCGCCCGCGATTCGCCCGGGGGCCGGGCGGCGACCCCGCTTCCACCGCGTCGGGCCGGACGACGGGCTGCGCGAGACCCGCCTGCAGACCCTGCACATCGACCGGCATGGCATCCTTTGGAGCGGTTCCAGCGGTGGCGGCCTGGTACGCTACGACGGCACGCGTTTCGCCACCATCAGCACTGCGGACGGACTGCCGTCCAACTCCATCGGGGTCGTCGCTGACGGGCCCGACAGCGCCGTCTGGGTCAGTGCCTGGGGCACCGGGGTCAGCCGGCTGCAGGGCCACGTTACCGCCCGCCTGTCGCGCGACCAGGGCCTGCCCGCCAACCACGTCGGAGCGATGCTCAGGGACCGAGCCGGCCGTCTGTGGCTGGGCTTGAACCCTGAGACCGAGGAACTGGGCGGGCTATGTTGCTACGATGCCGATACCCTGGCGTGCCTGGACCGACGCCATGGCCTGGCCGCGGACGCGGTACTCAGTCTGCATGAGGATGCCCGTGGCGTCCTCTGGGTCGGCACGTCGGGGGGCGTCAGCCAGTTTGACGGTCGGGTGTTCCAGAGCCTGTGGCGGCGCGACGGCCTGGCGCGGGTCGAGGCCGTGTGGTCGGACCACGCCGGCCGGGTCTGGTTGGGCACTCCCGAGGGGGTGGTTCGCTACCAGCCCCGCCGGGCGCCGCCGCCCATCGCCGTGACCGAGGTGACCACCGACCACGAACACGGCCCCGTAGCCCGAGTGACGCTGACCAGCGACCAACCGCGGTTGGCGATCGCTTTTCGCGGGGTCAGTCTGCGCACCGCCCGGGACGCGCTGGTGTACCGTTACCGGCTGGTCGGCAGCGCCGACTCCACGTGGCACACCGGTACCGAGACCCACGTCGACTACCGGCGCCTGCCGCGCGGCAACTACACGTTTGAGGTAGTCGCTGTCGATCGCGATCTGTCGTATTCGGCGCAGCCGGCCCGCCTGGCGATTGAGGTGCGCTGGCCGTGGGCCCGAATGGCCCTGTGGGGCGGCGTCGGGCTGGTGATCGGTTTGGCCGGCCTCCTCGCCCTCCAGATCGCCCGTTGGGCTCGCGCTACCCAACGGGCCCGCCAGGCCGCCGAAGCCGCCAGTCTGGCCAAGAGCCGGTTCCTGGCCAACATGAGCCACGAGATCCGGACACCCATGAGCGGCATCATGGGTATGGTCGAATTGCTCCTCGACGCCGAGACGGACGCCACCCGCCGCGACTACCTGCGCACCGTCGACAGCTCTGCCGAGGCCCTGTTGGGGATCCTCAATGATATCCTCGACCTGTCCAAAATCGAGGCTGGCAGGCTGACCTTGGAACGCGTTCCCTTCGAACTGTGGGCCACGCTCGATCGTGTGCTCAAGACCATGGCCCCGCGGGCCCATCAGCAGGGCCTGGAACTGGCCTGCGAGGTAGCCCCGGAAGTACCGGAGTGGCTGGTTGGCGATCCGGTGCGGCTCTGTCAGATCCTGTTCAACCTGATCGGCAATGCGGTCAAGTTCACCGAGCACGGCGAGGTGGTCGTGCGGTTGGCCGGCGAGTCCGCTGCGGCCGCGGGGCGGTTTCGCCTCCACGCTTCGGTCCGTGATACCGGCATCGGCGTGCCCGCCGAACTCCAGGAGACCATTTTCGCCGCTTTCGCGCAGGCTGACGCGTCGACGACCCGCCGCTATGGCGGTACGGGCCTCGGCTTGACCATCTCCATGCAGTTGGTCGAGTTGATGGGAGGCCGGCTGTGGGTGGACAGCCAGCCGGGAATGGGCAGCACCTTCCATTTCGTCATCGATCTCGACCTGCCCGACCCGTCCAGCGCCCTGCCGGTGGCCATCGATGTCGGGCAGTTGCGCGGCCTGTACCTGTTGGTTGTCGATGACAACGCCACGAACCGACTGATCCTCGAAGAGACCCTCCGGTCCTGGTCCTGCCGGGTGGTCTCCGCCGCCAGTGGCCCGGCGGCGCTGGCGCAGCTAGCGGCGGCGGCCGAACGGGGCGAGCCCTACGACCTGGTCCTGCTCGACGCGATGATGCCCGACATGGACGGCCTGGAAGTGGTGCGCCAGTGGCGGGATCTCAGCCCGTCCGGAGCGCGTGAGGTCCTCATTCTCTCCTCCAATGACCAGCCGGATTACCTGGCCAGCGCCCGCGCGCTGGGGGTCCGTCATTTCCTGCGCAAACCCGTGGGGCGCCCCGAGTTGGCGCAGGCGATCGGGGTTGCCGTCGGGCGCGCCACGGTGGCAGCCGGGCCCGCGCCGGCCGCGGCGACGTCAGACGGCGGCCTGCGCATCCTGCTGGCCGAGGACAATGCCGTCAGCCAACTGGTTGCCGGTCGCGTGCTGGCGCGCGCCGGTCACCAGGTCACGATAGCCGGCGACGGCGCGGAGGCCCTCGCCCGCCTTGCCGACGCGGTTTTCGACTTGGTGCTGATGGATGTGCACATGCCCCGTGTGGACGGGCTCGAAGCCACGCGCCGGTTACGCGCCCAGGAACAGGGCACCACGGCCCATCTGCCCGTCATCGGCCTGACTGCCGGGGCCATGAGGGAGGAACGCGAAGCCTGCCTGGCCAGCGGCATGGACGACTTCGTCGCCAAACCCGTGCGGCGCCAGGCCCTGTTGGAGGTCATCGAGCGCTGGCGGCCCGGGGCGACGGCCACCGCCGGTTGATGGCGGTTCGCTCGCTGCCCCAGGTTCCGTTCACCAGCCATCGGCGCGGGACGGCATCTGCCTGCCTGAGACTCCCTCGGTGTCGCCCTGGTTCCGGGCGTCGCCGTGGCAGCGGGATTGGCCGGCCACGACCCCTTTCGCGAGACCGCGCCCGGAGCGGCCCCGGGGGGCCGGGCCGGCAGTCAACCGATGTCGGCATTCGCGGTCCGCGGCGCCTGGGGGCGGGCCGCAGCGCCGACCAGCGCGTGCCAGTCTAGCCCGTTGCGCTCTGCCACTGCGCGCAACCAGTGCTGTTCCTGCGGCGCCAGGTGGCCCGCGGCGCCAGCAGCGAGCAGGCCGTCACGCACGAACGCGGCGGCAACCTCGGCGGTTGAGAAGACGGGCTGCCCGCCGATGGCCTCGGGGTCGGCGCGGACTTTCTCGATCGCGATGCAGCAGAAGTCACGACTGAAATTGAGCGTGCGCCCGACGCGGGTGACGCGGTCCAGATCGGCGTCTTCCAAGGGTTTCCCTTGGCCGATCAGGGCGATGAAACCAATCAGGTAAAGGCCGCGATCGATCAGACTCATGGCTCGGGCTCCAGGGCGGACGACAGGGGCAGATGCATCTCGGCGGTCCCGACGCGGTGCCCTGCGGCGCCGCTGGAATTGACCAGCCATCGGCGCGGGACGGCATCTGCCCTCCTGAGACTCCCTCGGTGTCGCCCTGGTTCCGGGCGTCGCCGTGGCAGCGGGAGTGGCCGGCCACGGCCCCTTTCGCGAGACCGCGCCCGGCGTTGGCCCACCCCCCGACGGCCAACCGTGCGGCCCGCGCCGTTTGACACCCGCCCTGGCCGTGTCCTTAGATTCACGGGCTACTGCCGGCATGCCCGGCCTCATCCCTCCGCCGGGCGCGTTTGCGCCGACGGCGGCCAGCAGCGCCCGCGATCTGGGGGCCGATGAACGACCCGAGCAAGACCGAGGCCGGCCTGGTAGCCGCGGTGGGTGCCCTCCGCCGGCAGTTCGCCCAGCGCGAGCGGTCGCGCCGGGCCGCCACCCGCGCCGCGCACCGGCTGCACGATGCGGTCTGGGACATGCGCTCTGACGACCCGATTGACCGGGTGGTCTCGGCGCTGCGCGCCAGCCTGCTCGATGCCGGCATCGCCTTCTGCGACTGCGGTGTGAATGTCGTCGAGCCCGGCAGCACCGCGCCCAGGGCCATGGTGGCCAGCATCGGCCGCCAGAGCGACCGCGTCCGCTGCCAGTCGGAGGTTTGCTCTCCCCTGGTACACCGCACCTGGCAGTCAGGGGAGGTGGCCTACCGGTCGAACTTGGCTCGGGAAGACGCCGAAGAGGAACGGGACGCCCTGGTCAAGGCCTACGGCCACGACGTGCTCAGTGTGGTGGACGTGCCGTTTTCGCACGGCACGCTGGCGATCAACAGTGATCGGGCCGAGGCTTTCAGTCCCGACCAGATGGCCGCGCTGGAGCTGCTGGCCGAGGTGCTGTCCGATGCCTTCCGCCGTCGCGATGACCTGCTGGAGCTGGCCGAGAGCCAGCGCCGGTTGTCCATCGAAGCCGCCGAGCGGGCCCAGGCCCAGCAGGACCTGTCGCTGGCCAACGCGGCCCTCCAGCAGGCTCTGGCCAGCGAGCGCCTGTTCGGTCACATCCGCGACCAGGTGCTGGAACTGCAGACCCTCGCCGGCCTGGGCGAGTTGATGCAGGGCGAGTGGTTGGCGGGGCTGCGCCAACTGGGGTTGCCCGTCCATCGCGTGTCGGTGCAGACCCGGTCCGCATGTGACGGGTTCCTGACCGTGCATTGGGCCATGCCCGGGGCGCGTCACTACCACGCCACGCGCGACTACCCACTGACCGGTGCGCCGTGGGTGGCCCAGGCCTGGGCCACGGGCCAGCCGGTGGTTATGGACTCGGAAGGCCTGCGCCAGGCCGGTTTCCCGGCTGGCGAGGTGCAGTCGCTGCTGGAGGTGCCGTTCGCGGGCGGCCACGGCTCGCTGGGTGTCAGCAGCACTGTCCCCGGGGCCTTTGACGAAACTGCCGTGCGTGTGCTGACCGTCTTCGCGGGGCTGGTGGCGACGGCCCTGCGGCGGTTGCGCGACTTGGAGGCGCTGCACGAGAGCGAGGCCCGGTACCGCCAGCTCGCCGACGAACTGCCCATCGGCATTGCCAACTCCTGCCCCGACGGCCGGATCCTGTACCACAACCCGCACGCCCAGGCGGTGCTCGGCTATGATGCCGAGCAGTTGACGCGGTTGTCGGCCGACGCTCTGTACGTCAACCCGGCCGACCGCGAGGAGTTGGCCCTGGCACTGCGCGAGCACGGCCACCACTCGTACGAATACCAGCTGCGGCGGCGGAGCGGCGAGAAGGTGTGGGTCCGCGGCGCTACCCGACTGGTGCGCGACAATCGCGGCGAACCGATGTTCCAGGGCTGCTTCGAGGATGTCACCGAGCGGCGGCGCGCCGAGGACGTGCTGCGGCTCCATGGTCTGGTACTGGACCAGATCGCTGACTGCGTCCGCGTCACCGATCTGGACGGCGTGATCACGTATGTGAACCATGCCGAAGAGCAGGCCCTCGGTCGCGCGCGCGAGCAGATCACCGGGCGGTTGATCACCGCGGTGGACGACGACCCGCAGGCCAGTGACGCCTGGCGCCGGATTCTGGCGGCCACGCAGACGGACGGCCAGTGGCACGGCGAGGTTACCTACGGGAGTGCCGCCGGCAGGCGGCTGCTGATGGACTGCCGCACGCGCCTGGTGCGCGACGCAGCCGGTCGACCCGTGGCCGTGTGCTGCATCTCCAGTGACATCACCGAACGCACGCGCCTGCAGCGCGAGATCGAGTCGCAGCGGCTGAAGGCCGTCGAGGTGGATCGGCTGCACGCCCTGGGGGAAATGGCCAGCGGCATGGCTCATGAACTGAACCAGCCGCTGAACGGTATCCGCGCTTTTGCCGAAGGGGTGCTCCTGGCGCCCCGCGTGGGTTGGTCTCCCACCCAGGGCGACGTCCGTTCGGCCCTGCAGGACATTGTCGCCCAAGTCGATCGCATGAGTGAACTCATCGACCACATGCGCGCCTTTGCCCGCGACGAGAGCGGCCATGACCCGGAGCCCTTCCAGGTCGAAACAGCCGTCCGTGGGGCGCTCAAACTGGTTGGCGCGCAGCTGCGCGTCCACGGCATTGCCGTGGGCCAGGAGTTGGCCGAGGCCACCCCGTGGTGCTGCGGTTGGCCCCACGCGCTCGAGCAGGTGGTCCTGAACCTGGTCGCCAATGCCCGCGATGCCCTGGACGAACGGCAACAGCGGGAGGGCGCCGGCGAAGGCGGTGCGCACGCTGCCTGGTCACCCAGGCTGACGGTTCGCACGGGAGCCGGGCCAGACCCTTCCAGCCTGTTCCTCGAAGTCACGGACAATGGCGGCGGCATCCATCCCGACGTGGTCGCCCGCATCTTCGAACCCTTCTTCACCACCAAGTCTGTCGGGCGGGGCACCGGGCTCGGATTGGCTATTTCGCGTGCCATCGCCGAGAAGCATGGTGGCCAGATTGAGGTGGACAACCACCCGGGCGAAGGAGTAACCTTCCGACTGGTGGTCCCTGCCGCACCGCCGTCCTCCGGACGCGACCCGGACCTGCCCGTCGTGCCGCCGGCCACCGACCCGCGTTAGCCCCGCCGGCAGCAGCCCGAGAGCCCATGATGGCGACCTGACGCCAGGCGCGTAAGTCGCCCGCCATCTGGCCGCCTGACGGCGGCCATCGTACCTTCAGCCTCCGGGGGGCTTGTCGAACAGCCATCGACGAGCCCGGACGGGGTGGGGAAGGGGGGTGGCGATGCCGGGCTTGTATGTTTTCGCGCTGTTGTTGGCCGTCAATCTCGCGCTGCGGTTCCTGCTGCGGCCGTTGGGCCATCTGCGGCTGGCCAGGGAAAGTAGCGCGTTGGCCGGGTTAAGGCCCCTGTCGGCCCCCCTCGGTTTCCTCACCAGCAGCATTGCCGTGCAGTGCGCTCTCGCGGCCGGGTGGCTGCCGATCACGGAGGCGGCGGCCTGGAACCGCCAGGCCGGCACCTTCGTCGTCGTGGGTGCTGCCTGGCTGAGCGTCCGCCTGGTGTCGCTCGGGTTGGCGCGCGTCTACTTCGGCTGCACACGACCCGAGGCTCTGCCACGCGCCCGGCAGCGCCTTCTCGACAGTGGCCTGTACCTGGCAGCCGGCCTGCTGGTGATGCATTACCGGTCGGGATACGCGGCCGGCGATCTGATCATTTCTCTCTCGGTTGTGGTGCTGGTGCTGGGCGTGGCGCTGCAAGGGCCCCTGTCGAACCTCCTCGCCGGTCTCTCGGTAAGCCTGGGGCAGCATTTCCAGGATGGTGACTTCGTTCGCGTCGGTGACATCGAGGGGTGTGTGGTGCAGTCAGACTGGCGCACCACCACGCTGCGGCGTCGCACCGACGACCTGGTCACGGTGCCGAACCGGCTGTTGGCCGAAGCGCCTCTGGTCAACTACAGCCGGCCTGTCCGGCAGCAACGCGCGCACGTTGCCGTGCCGGTTTCCAGTTCCGAGCAACCCAACCGGGTCCTCCAGGTACTGGCGCAGTGCGCCCTGCGGACGCACGGCGTGCTGCGGCAGCCGCCGCCCGAGGCCTGGGTTGACGAGTTGGGCCCCCGTTTTGTTCGCTACGCCATCTGGTTCTCGGTGGATGACTATGCGCGCGAAGCCGAGGTGGCCGGTCGCCTGCAACTGAACGTCTGGTACGCCCTGCGACGCCACGGCCTGGCCCTGGCCTCCCGCTTCCCGGGCGAAGAGCGGTTGCGGGCTTCGCTGGCCGGTGACGCCGAGACCGGCGATGTGGTCGGCTGGCTATCGGGGGTCCCCCTTTTCCGCGTGCTCGGGGCCCGGGCGCTGACTGAACTGGAGACCCACGCCCGCCTGGAGCGGTACGGCGATCGCGAATTCCTCTTTCGCCAGGGGGACGACGGCGACTGCCTGTACCTGGTGCGCCGAGGCGCCATTGAGGTCACCATTGACGATGCGGCAGGTGGCGAGCGGGTCGTGGGGGTGATCGAGCCCGGGGGCTTCTGTGGCGAGATGTCTCTGCTCACGGGCGAGAACCGGTCGGCCAATGCCCGCGCCATCCACGACACCGAAGTGATCGTGGTCGACAAGGGGCTCATGCAGCGCCTGCTAAGCGAAAACCCAGGATTGGCCGAGCAACTCAGCGAGGTAGTGGCGCAGCGCAGTCGAGCCCTGGCGGCGCACTCGTTACCCGAACCGACGATCGAGCGAGCGTCGTTCCTCGATCGCATGCGGCGCTTCTTTGACTTGGCCCCGCGGGCTTGATGGCTGCGTGTCGTGTCTGCCTCAAGCGCATGGTCCTGGTGCTGGCCATGCTGGCCGCGAACGCCGCCGCAGGCTTCGACACCCGGTGGCACCGGGACTGCACCGGCGCCGTCGCCGACTCCCTGAGTGCCCAGCCCCATGCCGCCCGGTTGCTGCTGGTCGGCACCTTCGGGCCCGACTTCCTGTTTTCGCTGGACGTAATCGCGGCCGAGGTGGCCAGGTGGCGACAGGCCCACGGGCTGCTGGTTGTCCCCGGGTTGAACGGGCTGTTGGCCGCCAACCCGGCCGACGACCCGGAACTGGCAGCTGCCGCCCGGGCCTCGCTTTTCCTTCACTTCGATGACCTGCAGGACGGCTTGATCGATAACCAGGCCTTTGCGCTCCTGTTGGACCGGCTGTACGCCAACACCCGCAGCGCCGTGGCCGACTATGGATCCGATCCCCATCTGGACGAAGATAGTCGGCGATGTCTGGTCCTCATGACAGTGGGCTCGTCGCTGCACGCGCTGCAGGACTTCTACTGCCACACCAACTGGATACACCGGGACTTCGCCGGGTTGGGGGTGGTGGAAACGCCTGCCTCGCCGCCGCCCACGTGGTTCACCTTCCTCGAGTTCCTGCGGCAACACAACCTGGACGACCTCAACGCCGTCGGCGTGCGCATTCAATCCGGCTGTTTCACCGCGGACCCTAACTACGCCGGTCGCTCGACCGATGGCCTGCCCAAGACCCATCGGGTGTTCGCCCATGACAATTCGTACCTGCGCAGCGACGGCGTCTCGCAGGCGCGGTTCCATCGGGCAGGCCCTGTCGATGGTGAGGTGGACCCGGTGGGGCACATGTCCGTCGCTGCCGGGGTAGCGAGCCGTGGCAGCCTTGAGTGGGTCCGACGCCTGCTGGCCGATGGACAGGCAGGGCGCCTGCTGGCCGCAGCCCTGGCCTGGCGGCAGCCAGCCCTGGTGCTCGACCCGGCAGCGGCGGCCGCCGAGGCCTGCGACCGTGTGTCGGCTCTGTGCCGGCACTTCGACGGCGACCTCCTGCCCCCGGAGAGCGCCGCCGAGGTCGACCACCTGCTTTCCTTTGACCCGATTCAACTCATCCCGCAGGCCCTGCGCGCCCGCGCCTGCCTACCGGACCCCACCGCCGGGTATTGGCGCCTGTACGTGAAGCACCGCGTGCTCAACCGCCTTGCCGCGGGGCTCGGCGATCCCGCCACCGGGCGGTACTGCCTCGTTTTGGCGCCACCCACGCAGGCCGCTGCCACGGCGTTGGGAGGCAGCAGTCGCCGCCCGTGAACCGGCGAAACCGGCCACTCTACCCCGCCGGCGTTGCACCCGGCGGCTGCCTGTCATCCCCGGCGCCGCCCCTTTCCCGGTGGCGGCCACCCGGCGCCGCGCCCGTGGCTGGTTTCCCTGCCGGTGGCGAGGGCCTGGCTCTGTTGTGGACCCGACCCTGGCCGTACTTTGGGCCGTGCGTCAGCGACCGCGGGGGGCGGCCAAGCCGCACTGCAGCTAGGGCCGATACGCGTTGGCTGCCCCGCCGACCGCGGCGCGAGCGGCCGGCCCGGGTGCGGTGGCCGCGGACCGTGGCTGGCGTCGGGCCAGAGGTGCTCAACCGAGTCGTGTCGCCGGCGTCTCGTCCGGCGAGCGGTACGCCCGGCCGGGCGCACGTTGTGTGAGCGCGCTCTGCCCCGCGGGTCGGCACGGGAGCCCACGGCGCCGGACATGCGCCGCTACCCCTTGAGACGGCGTGCGCCCCCCCGGTGACGCCGCCTGCCTGCCGGAGGTCATGCCCATGGTGCTCCGTCGTCGCCTCGCCGCCGCCACAGCCGCTGTTCGCCGGACTCGCTCAGGCTCGCGGTGCGGGTCGTGCCGGCCCTGTCTGGCCGGCTTGGCGCTCTGTCTCGTTCTCCTGCCCCCGGCCTCGGTTCGGGCTGTCGCTGCCCCGGCCCGTCAGGCCATCTCAGGGTCGGGGCCGCTGACGTTGGCCGTCGCCGGCCAGACCGACTACCGCATCGTGGTTTCGGCCCAGGCTGCCCCCGCGACCCGGTACGGTGCCACTGAACTGCAGGGGTTCCTGCGCGAGATAACCGGCGCCGATTTCGCCATCGTGGACGACACCACGCCGGTGACCGCGCACGAGATCCTGCTGGGCCACAGCGCCCGTCTGCGGTCCCTTGACAAGACTATCGACGCCACGTCGCTGGGTTCAGAGGGGTACGTCCTGCGCACCGTTGACGGCCGTCTCGTAATCGCCGGTGCAAGCGAGCGGGGCGACCTGTACGGCGTGTACGGCCTCCTCGAAGATCATCTGGGCTGCCGTTGGTACACGGTCGAGATCAGTTGCATCCCCCGCGTTGAGCGGTTGGAGGTACCGCCCCTGGACGAAACAGTCGTGCCGCCGCTGGAGTACCGCGAGATCCTCATGTCCGAGTGTTACGACGGCGACTGGGCGGCGCGCAACCGACTGAACGGACTGTCGGCCCGACTGGGGCCGCGCCACGGGGGCGGCGAAGGCGTGTGGGGCGTGCACACCTTCTACCGTTGGGTGCCGCCCGAGCGCTACTTCGCCGCGCATCCCGAGTATTTCGCCCTGGTGGACGGCAAGCGGGTGGGCAGCGGCGCGCAACTGTGCCTGGCCCAACCGGACGTGTTCGCCCTGATCCTGGCTGGCGTCCGCGAAGCCATGCGTCAGTACCCGCAGTACACCGCGTACTCGGTCTCGCAGAACGACTGTGCCGGCCCCTGCCAGTGCCCGCAGTGTCGTGCCATCGCCGAGCGCGAGGGCTCGGAAATGGGCCCGGTGCTTGAGTTCGTCAACCGTATTGCCGCGGCCGTGGAGCCTGAGTTCCCCGGCAAGTACATCAGCACTCTGGCGTACCAGTACACGCGGCGACCACCGCAGCATCTGCGCCCGCGGCGCAATGTGGTCATCCAACTGTGCAGTATCGAGGCCAACTTCGGGGCACCCCTGGCCGACCCGCGCTGGCCGCAGAACCAGGCCTTCGTGCAGGACCTGCAAAGCTGGGCCCGGATCCACGACCGGCTCTACATCTGGAATTACACCACCTCTTTCGCCGCCTACCTGACGCCCTACCCCAATCGGCACGCCGTCGGTCCCGACATTCGGTTGTTCGTCGCCAACCATGTCCACGGCGTGTTCGAGCAGAACGTGTACAACACACTGGGCGGCGAGATGAGCGAACTCGACGCCTTTCTGCTGGCCAAGCTGCTGTGGAACCCCCAGGTCGATCGAGATGCCGTAACCGACGATTTCCTGACCCACGTGTACGGGGCGGCCGCGGCGCCCATCCGGGCGTACCTGAAGTTGATCGAAGGCCACGTGGTGGACAACGGCATCGTCCTCAGCTTCAACATGCCGCCGGGCGGCGACCTGTTGACGCCCGCGCTGCTCCAGCAGGGGGATGCACTGTGGGAACAGGCGGCGGCGGCGGTGCGTTACCAGCCCGAGATCTTGGCACGGGTGCAGCGGGCGCGCATGTGCCTGGACTATGCCTTTGTCCAACTGGCGCTTTCGGGCGGGTTCGCGGCCTGGCAGATCGACCAGCAAGACCTGGTCCTGCGTCCAGATCCGGTCCTTGCCGAGCGCCTCGATCGCTTCCTGGCCCAACTCGATCGCACCGGAGTGGACCGCTTGACCGAATGGGGCGTAACTAAGAAGGAGTTCGTGGATAGCTGCGCTCGCTTGCGCCAGGGGGAACGCCGGTTAACCCTGGCAGCTGCCGTTGATGCCCCGCGCCAGGGCGAGGGCTTGGCGTACGCCGTTTACCCTGGCGGTGGCGCCATGCTAGGCGATCGCACCCTGGTACTGCCGTTGACGCAGGGCATCACCACGGAGGTCAGCACCGCCCTGGCCCCCGGTCCGGTGGGCTACGGTCTGGTCTTCAGCGGGTACCTCGAAGCGCCCCGCGATGGCGTCTACACTTTCAGCATGGTGACGGACGATGCTGGCTATCTGCGCGTGGGCGACGAGGAAGTGATCGCCAATCGCGATACGCAGCAATGGGGTGTCCGACAAACGGGCTACATTGCCCTGGCCAAAGGCCGTCATCGCCTCGAGGCCGCTTGGTACAACCTCTACGGCGCGCAAGCCCTGCGGCTTGAGTGGACCGTGCCTAACGGCACCTCGACCCCCTTGCCGGCGGCGCTGCTGTCGCACTGACGGCCCTTGGACGCCTTCCCCTGTTGCCGGAGCGTGAACCCATGACCTGGACCGTGTCGACGGATCCCGCGCCCAGCCGCTGCCTCCCGGCGCGCGTCAACCCGCTGTGGCGTCACACCGATGAGCTTCGGATGGGGCTGGACGGCTCATGGGCCTTTGCCCTGGACCCCGACGACCGCGGCCTGGGCGAAGCCTGGTACCGAACCCCGGAGCGGTTCGACCAGAATGTGCAGGTGCCGGGGTCGTGGCAGGGGCAGGGCCTGGGCCACGACGGCGACGACGTGGTCTGGGACTTCCAGCTGCGCGCGCGGGTTTTCCGGGCCACGTATGCCGGCACCGGTTGGTACGCTCGGCGCTTTGTCGTGCCCGACACCTGGCGCGGCCGGCGTGTCTGGCTCAACTTCGGCGGCGTCCACCCCTGTGCGCAGGTGTGGGTGAACGGTCGCCCGGTGGGCGAACACGACCTGCCTTTCGTGCCCTTTGCCTTCGACATTACCCATTGCCTGTGTCCCGGCCGCGACAACGACCTGGTGGTTCGCGTCAGCGAGCACCACCGCGAGTTCGGCCTGGCGTACAGCTGGCAGGGGAACTGGTCGGGGTTGTACCGCGGCGTGGAACTGACAGCCACCGGTGCCGCGTGGCTGCAGGACGTGCTCATCCGACCCGATGCCCGCGCGGAGACGCTCCGCCTGCACCTGACGCTTGGGGGGCAGACGACCGGCAGCCCGCCCCGGGTGCGGGTAGCTCTGGCCTCGGCCGGGGGCGACGGTCCGCCGGTGGCAGCCGAGATCCCCTGGCCGGTGGACGGCTGGATCGCCCTGCCCGTGCCCGCACCCGCCCGCTGGAGTCCCGACTCACCGCGGCTGTACCGCGTCGACTTGGCCCTGGTCGATGCCGCCGGAACGCTCGATGCCCGCTGCGAGCGCACCGGCTTCGTCACCTTCGATCCGGTGGGCAAGCATCTGCGCATCAACGACGAACCCTACTACCTGCGCGGCAGTGGCGACTTCCTGTCCTGCCCGGAGACCGGCTGCCCGGACTGGGACCGGGACCGCTGGCGTCGGCGCCTGGGGGCCTTGCGCGACTATGGCTACAACTACGTGCGCTGCCAGTCCTATGTGTACGGGCCGGAATACTACGACGTCGCCGACGAAGTGGGTCTGCTGGTGCAGAGCGAGATGGGCCTGCTCGGGGCGTGGGGCGGCATGTCGCCCATGCATGTGTACCAGTGGCCCAAGCCAACCCCGGATAACTACCCGATCCTCAAGCAGCAGTGGGACCTGGTCGTCCGTCGCGATGCCCACCATCCGTCGGCGGCCATCTACTGCATGAGCAACGAGTACGGCACCAGTACCCCGTTCCCGCGCCTTGCCTGGGCCGGGTACCACGCCACCAAGGCAATCAAACCCGAGGCCCTGGTGCTGTGGACCGATGGCGGTTGGAGCGCTGACCTGCCCGGCGACTTTGTCAACGATGAGGCGACGCGCGACAGCCAGTGTCCGCAGCCGGTGGTCCAACACGAATTCCGCTGGTGGAGCTCCTACCCGGACATCGGTCTGCGCGATCGCTATGACGGTGCGGTCCGGCCATGGGCCATCGAGATGGCGGTGGCGGCGGCGACGCGGCGTGGATTGTCCCACCTGCTGCCAGGCTTCGCCCGCGCCAGCCAGCGCCTGCAGTTCCTGGAGGCCAAACTGCGCCTGGAGAACTGCCGCCGCACCTACCCAACCCTGGCCGGCATCTGCCACTTCAATGCCATGGACGCCAACCCGTCGCCTCAGGGTGTGCTGACCGAGTTCTACGAGCCCAAGTTCGCGGACCGCCGGCGTTGGCAGCAAACCAATGGCGATACCGTGCTGCTGGCAGGCCTGGAAGCCGACGATCGCGTGCGCCTCGGAGGTCAGGAACTGCGCGTCCCCCTGTGGGTTTCGGATTTCAGCCACCCTCCCTGCACCGGCGCCACGGTCCACTGGTACCTGCGCGATGCCGCCGGCGCCACCCTGGCCGCCGGCTCTCTGGCTCCCGTCGCCCAGTCCTTCTGCACCTGCCCGGTGGGTGAGGTGGTCGCCGACCTGCCTGCGGTGGGCGTCCCGCAAGGCGTGCACCTCCACGCCGAACTGCAGCACGGCTCCCGCCGAATCACCAACCAGTGGCAGCTCTGGCTCTACCCCGACGCGCCGCTGCCGTCCGGTGTGGGACGCTACGGCCAGGGGGCCGGATCGTGGCTTGGCGACTGGGCCGAGATCCCCCTGGTCACCGCGCCGGCGGCCGCCTCGCGGTTGTTGGTGACCGATGTTCTCGACGACGCCGTGGAGGCGTACCTGCACCAGGGGGGGCGTGTCCTGCTGGCCGCCACCGAAGGCCTGGTGCGGCCTCACCCGCCCAATTTCGGCTATGTCCGTTACTTCTTCACCCCTCCCGCCAACTACGCGCCGTACGAAGACGGTCAGAATGGCGCCCTGGTCGCCGACCATCCGTTGCTGGGTGCCCTGCCGCACGAGGGGTTCGCGGATCTGAACTGGTTCCGCCTGATTGATCCGGCGCCGCCCCTGGACCTGGAACCCCTGGGGCTGACCGCCGGCGACCCTGTGGTGCGGGTCATCCATCGCTACCCAGTCTGCCGGCCCTTGGCTTACCTGCACGAGGTAGCAGTCGGTCCGGGCCGGCTGATACTGTGCGCCCTGCAGTTGGCGCCCGCTTGGCCCGAGGCGCGCTACCTGCTGGGCCAGATCGCCGACGCCCACGCCGGCGCGCTAGCCCCGGCGCTACCGCCGGCCGCCTTGGTTCGCTTGCGGGCTGCCACCCAATTGGGGCAGGTGCCCTTGCCCATCGCACCGGTCACCGGGAGCCCCTCATGACTGCCGCCATGACCCCCAGGGAGCGCTTTGTCGCCGCCTTGACGTTCGCGCCGGTAGATCGGGTACCCTGCATGGAGATCTGTGTCTGGCAGCAGACGCGGGACCGCTGGTTGGCCGAAGGCCTGCCGCCGGCGGCCAACACTGCCTTCATGCACCGAGGTGACCGCCATCTCGGCCTGGACGGGTACGAGACCGTGGCGTTCGACGCCGTATCCCCGGTGCCGCCGGTGCCGGCGACGATCCTGGCGGAGGACGAGGAGACCGTGCTGTTCACCGACGGGTTCGGCC
Organism: uncultured Gemmatimonadota bacterium; assembly: GCA_903893785.1. Classification (GTDB taxonomy): domain Bacteria; phylum Latescibacterota; class UBA2968; order UBA8231; family UBA8231; genus CAITNQ01. Next base: position 21,504 of record CAITNQ010000179.1, on the reverse strand, counting down.
GTACCCGGCGTGCCTACAAACCCGGTACCGCCGGCGGTATGCGGCTGAGCATGGACAGTTACATCGATTTCGCCGTCAAAGACGAAGACAGCTGGCGGCAGATGCGCGCGCGGTACCAAGGGCCGGTCAGCGAGCGCTACCCGGCCGATTGGGCCACGGTCCAGCAGCAGGCCCGTCAGACCGACCTGCCCCTGACGCTGCTCAATCCTCTGGCGGGGACCTTCGGTTACTACAGCATGCTGCGTAACTGGATGGGCACTGAAGCCCTGTCGTACCTGCTGTACGACAACCCGGCGCTGGTCGAGGCCTGTCTGGAGTTCCTCAGCGACTTCGCCGTCCGCGTCATGACGCCGGCCGTCGAGTCACTGGCTTTCGACTTCTACTACATCCATGAGGACATGTCGTACAAGAATGGCCCGCTGGTCTCACCGGCCATGTTCCGACGCCTGTTCCTGCCCCATTACCGCCGCTTTGTCGCTTTCCTGCGGCGCCACGGCGTACGCATTGTGCTGGTCGATACCGACGGCAACTGCGAGGCCCTGCTGCCGCTGTTCATCGAGGCTGGCGTGGATGGGTTCGGGCCCGTTGAGCGCGCCGCTGGCATGGACCCGCTGGCGGTACGGCGCTGTTTCGGTCGCGATGTCTGCATGGTGGGAGGGGTGGACAAGCGGGCCCTGGCCCGAGGCCAGGCCGAGATCGACGCCGAGGTCACCCGGTTGGCCCCGTTGATCGAAGACGGCGGCTTTATCCCGACGGTTGACCACGCCGTGCCGCCCGATGTGTCGTTGGCCAATTTCGAGTATTACCTGGCCGTCAAGCGTCGCCTGCTGGGCCAATGAGCCCCTGGCCCGTGGCCCTGGCCCTCGGCGCCGGCTGCAGCAATGCACTGCTGGGCGTCTTTGCCAAGCAGGCCCAGCGCCAGGCCTGCCGCCCCGAGGTGGTGCCGGTCCTGATGCTCGGCACCGTGGCTCTGGTCAGTGCCGCGGCGGCGCCCTGGGCGCCGGGCAGCTGGGGTGACCGGGGGCTGTGGGTCCTGGCGGGAGCCATGGGAATGCTGTACGTGGCGGCTCTGCAGGCCATGTTGGTTGCCAACCGGACCTGTCCACCCTCGCTGGTCTGGGCCCTGGCCAACCTGGCGTTGGTCGTCCCGGTGGCGCTGGCGCCTCTGCTCCTGGACGAACCCTGGCGAGCGCTGGACGGCCTGCTGGTCGCTGCTTTCGTGGCCATGCTGGCGTGCTTCCGCCGCGGGTTGGCGCACAGCGGCGAGGCGGCCCGGGCCCCCTGGGTGCAGGTGCGTTGGCCGCTAGCCGCCGTGTTTCTCAGCAACGGCCTGCTGATGCTCGGGTACAAGCTCGAGGCGCGACACTGGCCCGCCGTCGGCGCCGTGCCTTTCCTGGTGATGACCTTTGGCAGTGGTACTCTGTTTGGCCTGTTGGCCCGGTACCGCGCCACCGCGGCCACCTGCCGCGCCGAATGGTGCTGGGGTCTGGGCATGGGGCTGGCGGCCACGGTGGCCAATCTGTGCGTCCTGGGGGCAGTGGCTCTGCCGGCGGCCGTCGTCTTCCCGCTGGTGCAGGGAACCGGGCTGATTGGCGGCACTGCGCTGATGGTGTGGCTTTTCCGCGAACCCATGAACCGCGCCAAGTGGGCTGGCCTGGCGTGCGGCCTGTTGGTGCTGGTGCTGGCCATGGCCCGGTGACGCACGGTCGATGACGGCCGGCCAACCTTGGCATGGGCCCGGTCCGGCCCGCGGTGTGGCGCTGTCGCCGGCGACCGGCGCACCCACAGCGCCCCGGGTGGCTGGCCCTCGGCTGAGTGAGGCCCGATGGCTGACCGGTACCAATGTAGCCAGGGAGAATCGACGATGGCGAGCGTTCGGCAAGAGCCTGCTCAAACCCATGACGCGCCCCTCCTGCTGGCCAACGAGCACCTGGCGCTGGCCTTTGACCGCACTCACGGCGCCCTCCTGTCCCTGGTGGACCGGGCCAGCGGCAGCGACTTCATGCGCGACCCCGAGGCGCCCCACCTCCTCTTCCGGCTGTCGCTGCGGCTGGCCGATGGGCGCCTGGCGGAATTGGACAGCGACCAGGCGGGCCGGATCGACACCGAGTTCCGCCGCACCGATGCCGGCGAGGCGTTGGTCCTGCGCTTGACTGACTTCCCGGACCGGGCGCTGGCGGTGGCGGTGACCGTGGCACTGCCCGCCGGCAGCCCGTTGTCGCGCTGGCGCCTGCAGGTGCAGGGCGTCGGCCCGGGCGAGGCGTTGGCGGCGCTGCTCTGCCCGTTGCTGAGCGGGGTGCTCAAGGTGGGCGACCCACTGCCGGGCGAGGCAGTGGTCACGCCGGTGCAGAGCGAAGGGTACCTGTTCACCGACCCCTATCCGGTGGTCGATGGACTACCGCTTCGCGCCGGCTACCCCGAGTCACCGCACGTGGGGTTGGGTGAGGTCCACGGCCTGTACCCCGGGGCCCAGTCCATGCAGCTGATGCTGTACCGGCATGATCGGGCCGGGCTGTACCTGGCGTGCCACGACCCGGACATGCACGTCAAGGGTTTCCACCTGGCGCCGTTGCCGGCGCGCGGGCCCTATCCGACGCTGTGGGTCTCACACCATCCGCCGGCAACCGGCGACGCCGACTTCGCCTACGATACGGTCGTCGGCGTGTTCCACGGCGACTGGCATGCGGGCGCGGACCTGTACCGCGCCTGGGCCCGCCAGCAGTGGTGGTGCGCCCGGCGATTGGCCGAACGCGACATTGCGCCGTGGGTCCGCCAGGGCTTCGGTGTGTGGCAGATGTCGAACTACCACATCCCGCAGCTCAAGCTCAATCACTCGCTGGACCAAATCGCCGGCGAGGTCAACGAGCTGTCGCGTCAGGCTGGCGTACCCTTGGCAGCCCTGGTGTTCAACTTCGAGCAAGGGGGCGCCTGGACCGGGCCGGTCGGATTACCGCCCCGAGAGGGCGAAGCTGCCTTCCGGGCGGCGATGGAAAAGCCGCGGCGGGCGGGCAATCGCGGCTTCGTATACATCCCCGGAGGCAACTGGTACGTGGCCATCGACACCTATGATCCGCCCTTCTCCAGTTGGGAGCAGTACGAGGAGCAGGGGCGGGCCATCACCCTGGTGGATGCCCAGGGACAGCGTCCGGTGCACACCTGGTACGCCGGCTGGCACGTCGCGCGGCTGTGCCCGGCCACGGCCGGCAACGCCCGGATCTTGGACGACGAGGTGCAAAGCTGCCTGCGCTGGGGCGTGGACTGGATCCAGATCGACAACTTCCCCTGTGGGGGCCCCGAAGCCTGCTATGCCGATGACCATGGCCACCCCCCGGGGCACGGCCCCTGGTACACGCGGGCGTGGCAGCAGACCCTGGCCGATGTGCGGGCGCGCGCCAAAGCCGCCAATCCCGATTGCGTGCTGTCGGTAGAGGGTATGAGTGAGGTTTACATTCCCTACGTCGACCTGTACGACAACCGGGCCGGGAACATGGAATACTTTGGCCACCACAACCCGCACCACCCGGCCGGCGGCCAGACCATCCCGCTCTTCGAGTACGTGTACGGCGGTTACGTGGCTGCCTACCAGGCTGCGTACCCGGAGTGCAACCGACCCGAAGTGCGCTACTGGGCTCGTTGCCTGGGCAAGTCCCTGGCCCACGGTGTCGTGCCCTCTGCCGGCCGTTACTGGCCGGAGCCCGCTCATTCCAACCCGGTCACTCTGGCGTTCTACCTCCGCGTCATCCGCGCCACCCGGGCTGCCTGGGACTACATCACCTTCGGTGACATGTTGCCGCCGCCAGTGATCGACGTGCCGGACATCCAGGCGGCCTATGTGCAATTCAGCGGCGAGTGTCTGGACCACCTGCTGGACAAGAACCGCCACGTCGTCACCGATCGCGCCGTACAGCACTCGGCTTGGAGCGGGCCCGACGGCACCCTGGCATACTTGTTCGTCAACATCGCTGACCAACCGATGGAGTTCGATGTCGTCTTGGGTGAGGGCGTCGTCACCACGGCTCCCTGGCACTGCTGTCGCACGGTCGACGGCGAACGGCAGGAAGCCGGCCAGCGGTATCTGCCGGTCACCGAGCGCGTGCGGTTGGCGCCCCTGTCGGTTACCATGCTTGAGTTGGCCGCCACGGTTCGGCCGGCGGTCGTCGAGGCGACGCCCTGAGCGTGGCGCTCGGTTGACGCCCGAAGCCCATCCCCAGTTGGAGAGCCTGCCATGGAGTTCCTGCGCGAGCAGTACCTGTCGCTAATGACCTTCGGCCAGGCCGAGCGGCCGATGTTCGTCGAGCTCATGGGGCCGCTGGTCGGTCTGGAGGAAGAGTGGCGGGCTCAGGGGGCGACCGCGGCTGAGCTCGATCTGACGGCTTTTGACTGGGATTACGTCCGGATCACCGACTGCGGGGCCGACACCGGGCCGCGGGGCCTGCCCGCCGAACGCGTGCTGGAAGACAACGCCGAGTTCTCGATCAAGCGCGACGGTCTGGGCCGTACGGTCAAGCTCTACAAGGCTCGTGGCACCATCGGCCTGCCGTTGGACTATCCGGTGACCGACATGGACTCGTGGCTTCGCCTCAAACCATTCTACACCTTCGACGAAGGGCGTCTCAATGCCCAGGCGATCGAGCGCGCCCGGCAGGCGCAGGCGGAAGGAGCCCTGGCCGTGGCCCATCTGCCGGGAGCCTACGACACCCCACGCCAGCTGATGGGTGAGGAGGCCGCCTGCCTGGCATACTACGACCAGCCTGAGCTCATGTACGATATCCTGGCCACCGTGGCCGATACTTCGCTGCGCGTCTTCGAGCGCCTGACCGAACGCCTGGTCCCGGACCAGCTGTCCGTCCACGAAGACCTGGCCGGCAAGTCGGGCCCGTTGCTCGGCCCGGAGCAGATCACCCGGTTCGTGGCGCCCTGTTTCCAGCCCGTCTGGGAACTGCTGGCCGCGCGCGGCACGCGCCTGTTCCAGATGGACACGGACGGTAATGTAACGGCGGTGATCGGGCCGTTCCTGGCGTGCGGGCTGAACGTGATCTACCCCATGGAGCCGGCGGCCGGCATGGACATCGTGGCCGTGCGGCACGCCTGGGGCGAGCGGCTGGCCATGCTCGGCGGTATCGACAAGCACGTCCTGCGCCAGGATCGCGCTGCCATCCGACGGGAGCTGGAACACAAGATGCAGCCGCAGATGCGGCGCAGCGGGATGGTCTTCGGCCTGGATCATCGCATCCCCAACGGCACGCCGCTGGCCAACTACCGGTATTACGTCGACCTGGGACGCGAGATCCTCGGACTGCCGCCCCGCAGCCCGGAACGCCGGGGCTGGCGCCGCATGGCCTTCTGAGCCGGGCCAGGTGCGTGCCCCGGTGGCGTCGCCGCTGGCAGCCAACCGTCCTGCCGCGCTCCCGGCGGCCTCCGCTGCCGGGGCGCAGGCACGAATGGCGCGGGCCTGGACGCGTCTGCGTGGCCGCGGAGGCAGCCAGGCGTGCCTGCCGGGCGCCGGGCGCCCGAGGCCGGACTGGCTGTTGGCGACCGATCCCCGCGGGCGCTGGCGTGGGGTGCAGCGGCCGATACCGGCGCCGGTACTCGCGACCGATTCCCTGCGGGCGCTGGCGTGGGACCGGGTCGTTCCGAGTCACCGCCGAAGCCAGAGCGGGCCCGGCGGCCACTGAAGGGAGGCGCAGGATGTTATGGATGAGCCGCGGGCGCTCGTGGACTGGCAACCCGTGCGCCTCCGACACCAGGGGCCGGGCAGTGCGCGACGGGCGGCGGCGAGGGCCAGGCGTCCTGGGGGCTGCGTGGGCCCTGGCTGTCCTGCTGGGCGCCAGTGGCTGCACCCCCGGCCGCGGCACCCGCGTCAGCGGCTTGCCTGACACCCTTCACGTGGTGGAGACGGACGCCGAGCAGGCCGTGGCGTTGGCGCCCGGCCAGATTCTGCGGCTGAGCCTGGCGGCCAATCCGTCCACCGGCTACACCTGGCAGATCACGGCCCTGCCGGCCTGTCTCGCTGCTGACGGGACGCCCGGGTTCACCCCGCGCCCGGTGCCTGCCGGCATCGTTGGGTCGGGTGGAACCATGACCTTCGCCTTCCGCGCCTTCTCGGCCGGCACCGGCCGACTGGAACTGAGCTACCACCGTTCCTGGGAGACCCAGGCGCCACCGGCGCGCCGTTTCGCCCTTGCCGTGACCGTTGGGCGGCCTGCGCCCTAGCCCGGGCCCGGCCCTCGGCGCGCCGCCCTGGCGGTCCGAGCCGCAGCGACCGTCCGTTTCCCGGCCTGAGTGAGCCGGCATCACGCGGTGGGGCCCGCGGCCAAGGTCGCGGCTTGCTGAGTCCCGCTCCACCGGCGGTGCCCGCCGCACGGCGCCCGTGGCGCCCTCGTCGGGCCCGTCCCGCTCGGACCTATGCGGCATGCGTCGATGTATGCCTCGGCGAGCCCGTGGCGCCCTCGTCGGGCCCGGCGCTCTCGGACCTCTGCGGCATGCCCAGATGAATAATCCAACGCACATACGCAAATGCCGGTATCTTCCCTGTAGAGCCACAGGTAGGCGCTGCCGCGCACAAGTCCGCAACACTGCAGCCTGGAGGTCGGCCGTGGGCGACAAGGGTCAGAAAGACAAAGACCGCATGCGCAAGCAGCAGGTCAAAGACAAGGAGAAGAAGGCCAGCGACAAGAAGGCCAAGATGGCCAAGGACACGCCCGTGCTCGGCGCCCGCTGATCCATCTTCTGCTTCTCAACCGCGCGCCAGCCAGGCCTGGCGGATCGACTCGCACGAGCTGCTGCCAGTGGCGCGGCAGTCGTCCAGGAAGGCAACGATGGGCGCCAACTCGGGCGTCGGGGCCGGGGCCCGTTCGAGCGTGCGCCAGGCACCCTCCTCGTGGTAGTAGATGCGCCTCACGGTGCGCTGCGCTACCGCTCGGTGACGTGGGTTGGCGGACGGACCGGCCTCATCGGCGAATCGCACCTCGATCGGGATGAACAGCCGGAACGCCGCCAGACCCTCTTCTCGCGCGCCACACTGACAGGCGATCTGTTCGCGTGCCTGCTCCAGGGTGTCGGCGTGTATCGTTGCCGTTATCCGCCCGCCCTGAGCCGGCACCGAGGCCAAACCTCGGACATCCGCACCCCACAGGTAGTTTGGCAGGCCGTGGTCACTGATCTCCTCGCTGACCGCGCACCAGCCGCGGCCGTAGGTCGGCCAGGGCGCCTGCGGACTGACCCGGACGGCGTTCTCCCCGTCCGGGACGAAAGCCAGCAGCGCACTCATGAGCGTCGTCTTGCCGGCGCCGCCGGGCAGTGCCCCAACCAGCCATGACGAACCGCGCTGGATGCGGTCGATGAGCCAGGCGGCCTGGGTGGCGGTGAGCAGTTCCCGTTCCACCAGATCGATGACCGAGAGAGGCGCCTCGCCGCGCTGTTGGCACTGCCGGATGACGGTGATGACCGAATCCATCGTTCGCTTTCCTGATATGGCCGGCGTCCCGGATCGCGTCCGTCCGGCACCGATCCGTTTGGTCGGGTGCCTCCCGCCGCCGCGTGCAACCCGGTCGCCGAGCCCCGGACGCTGGCCAGCACGACTTCGCTTGGTCGCCACATGACCGGCCCGGCGCGCTGACCGGGCACCGGTCGTTCAGCCCATGAACGAAGCTACCTCAGCCAGGACGTCAGTCCGGCCTCGCCATGGTTTGTACACCAGCCGTAGATCGAGGCCGTACTCCACGCCCGTGGCGCAGCGCCCGATGAGCAACTGGAAGTCCCACGCGGGGCAGGTATCCTGGCCATCTTCCGTGCTTCCGCCGCCGGAAGGCGAATGGGCAAAGCGCACGGTCGGACCGGGCTTGAACATGTAAATCAACACCCGGTCCTGCCAGCGGCCATAGAAGAAGGGTACGGCGTAACGCACGGGCGAAGGGTTGGCGTAGAGCATTGCCTCTGGCTCGGCCCAGGCGGGTTCGTCCGTGTCGTCGGCGTGGGCCACGCTGCTGGCATGGCCGTGGACCTGGGTGCACAGCTGCACCCAACGCGGTGCCGACAATGTCGACCCGGCGCGCAGGAAGTAGATGCTCTTGTCCTCGGGTTGGTGCATGTACGAGGCCCAGAAGACGCCGAGGAAACCGGGCTCGGCGGGCCCCACCAACCGGCGCATACGGAAGCTGATGTCGAGGGAGGTGGCGGAAGCAACGGCGACCCGCGTTCGGCTCTCGACGCCGAAAACGGCCGTCTGCGGTTGGTGCAGTTCCGCGACCGTGTCCCCTAGAGCCTGGACCGACATCGCCGAACGACGCGGCTCGAACCAGGTATCACTGTCGGGTTTGGCGCGCGTGTCGAAGTAGTGTTCCAGGTTCAGACCCGCATAGCGGGGCACAAAGGGCGACGCCGCACCTGGCGGGCCCTCCAGCGACAGAATACCATTGTAGCCCTGTCCATGGGCGCCCACCGAGCGGTTGTCGACCAAGACGCAACGCAGCGACTCGTTGCCGATGGACACGGTGCCGTCTGACATGTCACACCTCCGGGCGGAAACGCGGGCCACAGGCGGCCCTGGGGCAATGGAAGTCGCCCGATGCGGTTGGTGGCAGCGCCGCTTCATCGGCATGGGCGCTTTTGGGCAGCACCAAAAAACGGTAACTATGGCCCACCTGACCAAATCTGCCGCCGAACGCGTGCTTCACCCCACTCGACCCGGCGGCGCGGATCACCGGCCCCGGTACTGCCGGGTGTACCGCAGGCATGGCAACGGGACAGGGACGGCGGGCCCACACGGGCCGGCCTGGCCGCGGCAGCGAGCCGCTCCCTTTGGCGGCCCGGCCCCCGAGGCATTTGGGGGGGCTTCTACTGACCGCCGCGCCGTACCGCCGGCGTCGGCTCTTCCCGGCAGCACCAGAGGATGGCCAGCATGACCTGCCCGACCCGATCTGCTGCCGACCCCACCCATGGCGATGCCGTGGGCATCATCGGCCTGGGCCTCGTCGGGTCGGCATTGGCCGACCTGCTGCTGGCGCGCGGCTGGCCGGTGCTCGGGTGCGATATCGACGCCGGCCGCCGCGAATGGCTGGTCGCCAGGGGCGGCAGCCTGGCCGAAACCCCGGCGGCGGTAGCCGCGCACTGCGCGCGCGTGGTGCTGGCTTTGATGACGACGGATGTCGTAGTTGAGGTAGTGGAGGGCGACCACGGCCTGATGACGGGTCCACGCCGGCCATCCTGCATCGTGGATACGACGACCGGAGACCCCGACGCGACGGCCGCCCTGGCCGCCCGCCTGGCCGCCCGGGACATCGCCTATCTCGATGCCACGATCAGCGGCTCCAGTGAGCAGATCCGGCGTCGAGACGGCACCTTCATGGTCGGTGGCTCGGCCGCCGCCCTGGCCCAGTGCCGCGATCTCCTCGCCGTTTTCAGCGACCACATTCACCATCTGGGCCCGGCCGGCAGCGGCAACCGGGCCAAGCTCGCCAGCAACCTCATCCTCGGCCTCAACCGATTGGCACTGGCCGAAGGCCTGGTGTTGGCCGAGCGACTGGGTCTCGACCTGCCCGTCTTCCTCGCGCTGTTGAAGGACACACCGGCGTACTCCGTGGCCGTGGACACCAAGGGGCTGAAGATGATCACTGCCGACTTCACCCCAGTGGCGCGGATGCGGCAGCACCTGAAGGATGTTGAGTTGATCTTGGCCTGCGGCCGGCGGGCCGGCCAGGAACTGCCGCTCAGTGCCGCGCACCGTGAGCTCCTAGCCCAAGCCGTGGCGGCTGGTGACGGCGATCTGGACAACGCGGCCGTCATCCGCCAGCTCCGCCGGCTGCGGCCTGGCTTGGCTGCCGTGCCCGGCGCGGCTTCCTCGGATTGACCTGCCTGGCGGTCGGTCCGTTGTTGTGCCGCAGCCATGGCCGTCGGTGGTGGTCGCTGCCAGCGCCGGGCCGCGCACCGGTTCCGCACCTGCCGTATTGCGATGGAGGCGATCGTGCCCGCTCCACCCTCCCCTCTCGATGTGACCCTTGGCACCGGCGCAGTCCTGCGAGTGCAGGCCGTCACCCCCCATGTCTACCGCCTGCGCCTGCGGTCTGATGCGCGCTTCGATGAACCGGGCCTGGTTCGCTATGGCGTCGTGCGAACCGACCTGCCGCCGGCCCGACTCGATCGCTGCGACGACCGCGACACAGTCGCCTTTGACACCGGCCAGGCGCGCTTGTCGGTGCACCGCGAGACGGGCGCTGCGGCCCTGTTTGACGGTTCCGGCCGGGCCTTGCTGCAGGGCGTCGACGCGCCCCAGTCCGGCCCCGAGACCGGTTTCCGGGTGTGCTTCCAGCTAGGCGAAGGGGAGCGGCTGTATGGCCTGGGAGACACCGCTCGCGATCGGCTGAACCGAAGGGGCCAAATCACCAGCATGGTCGTCCGCAACGTGGCCTCGTACGCGCCCATCCCATTCTTGATGAGCACCGGTGGCTGGGCCGTGTTCCTCAACAGCACCTGGTTCCACCAGGTCGATGCCGGCCAGACGCAGGCGGATCGATTGGTGTTCTCGGGCCGGCGAGGCGAGTTGGACTTGTACCTGATCGCCGGCGAGACGCTGCCGTTGCTGCTGGATCGCTACACCCAATTGACGGGCCGCCCAACGCTGTTACCGCAGTTCGGCTACGGCCTGACCTGGGTCTGCGACGAGCGCGGCGTGCGCGCCCGCGACATTCTCTACGAGGCGTACGAGTTCCGGCGCCAGGGCATTCCTCTGGATGTGATCGGCCTCGAGCCCGACTGGATGGATCGCCACTATGATTTCAGCGTGGACAAGCAGTGGAGCACCGAGCGATTCCACCAACCCGGGTGGATGCCCCATCACCAGCCGGGTGGTTTCACTGCCGCGCTGGCCAACATGGGTTTCAAACTCAGTCTGTGGCTCTGCTGTGACTATGACCTGAGCGAGCACGAGGAGATGGCCTGCCGCGGCGCGGCCCGTCCGGCACTGGACGTACCCGTCGAGGACCGCTACGATGAAGACGTCGTCCGCGACCCCCACTTCCACCCCGCCTATCAAGATACCGTCACACGACTGGGTGAGCCCTGGTTCGCGCACCTGAGGAAGTTCGTCGACAATGGTGCGGCGGCTTTCAAGATGGATGGCAGCAACCAGATCTGCTTCCATCCCGACCGCCGATGGCACAACGGGATGGACGACGAGGAAATGCACAACCTGTACCCGGTGCTGCTGGCCAAGCAGATGAGTCTGGGCTTCCGCCAGCATACCGGCCGGCGGGCCATGGTCTATACGGCCGGCGGTTACGCGGGCATCCAGCAATACGCGGCTACCTGGGCCGGCGACACCGGCGGCGACGCCAAGCCACTCGTATCGCTGCTCAACCACGGCTTGTCGGGCCACTCCAACACCAGCTGCGACATGCAGGTGTGGAACAGGGCCGGCATCCACTTCGGGTTCCTGCAGCCCTGGTCGCAGGTCCTGTCGTGGCACCAGTACAACCAGCCCTGGTTCCTCCCGCCCGACATCTATGCCGTCTTTCGCGCCTACGCCCGGTTGCGCTATCGCCTCCTGCCGTATCTGTACTCGGCGGCCCACACCGCGGCATCCACCGGTTTGCCGATCATGCGCGCCATGCCCCTGGTCATGCCCGATGACCCGCGCTGCGATGAACTGCTCCACCAGTACATGCTGGGCGAGAGCCTGCTGACCGCCGCCTTTACCGACCGGATCTGTCTGCCGCCCGGACGTTGGATCGACTACTGGACCGGTCAGGCTCACCACGGCCCGGAGGACCTCCGCTATGCGCCGCCTGACGACCGCGGTGGACCGCTTTTCGTGCGCGCCGGTGCCATTCTGCCGACCTGGCCCGACGTGGACTACGTCGGGCAGCGGCCGGCCGAGACGGTCGGCCTGGAGGTTTTCCCGCACGGATCGAGCGCCTTCACGCTGTACGAAGACGACGGGCTCACTGATGCCTATCTGGCCGGCGAGGTGGCGCGGACCCGGTTCACCTGCGAGGCAGCGGCCGGCCAGGTGGTTGTGACTGTGCCACCGCGTGCCGGCCACTACAGCGGCATGCCGGCTCGACGGCAGTGGGCCCTGAGCGTGCACCTGGAGGCGGAGCCCTCCCGGGTAACGGTCAATGGCGTCAGCCAGGCGGCGTCCTGGCAGAGCGGAGTGCTGAGCCTGACCGTAGTCGAGGCGGACGGCCAACATGTGGTGGTGCAGATGTGCTGAAGGTAACCGATTCCCGCGTGCGGCCGGGGCGCCTGCGGGCCAGCCGGCGGTAGCCGTGCAGCGGTACCGCACGGTGCCCGCTCCGGGCGCGCCGCCGCCGTGCTCGGGGGCCCGTCCGTGGCGGTGCTGGTGTGCCGACGCGCGCCCACCCCGAGGGCCCGTGGTCGAGCCCGCGGGCCTGCGTGGGTCTGCCTCATAGCGCGCCGCCGTTCGGCAGGTCGCGGCGCCTGTTGACCGGCGACGCGTGACGGCCCGTGGCTTCCTTGGCCCAGGAGCTCAACATGGAACCCAGACTCGTGCGCTGCCGCTCGGCCGTGTCGGCCTTCCTCGGCCTGCTGCTGCTCTGCCCGACGCCGTCTGCGGCTTCATCGGCAACCCACGTCGCGCCCGCCCCGGGCCCCTTCGCCGTCGCTGTGGTGAGCTCTGACGACCCAGCACTTGCCGAACCCGTGCCGCGCGACCAACCTTTGACCGCTGACGAGGTGCTGGCCATGACTCGCCGGGCGGTGGCATTGGCCGGTGGCATGGAGGCCTTTGTCAGTGCCAACGCGCGCTTGGTGGTGATCAAACCCAACGTCGTTGTCGCTGCGGCGCCCGGTACGGGTATGACGACGGATCCGCAGGTGGTGCGAGCCGTAGCCGTACTGGTGCACGAGGCTGCGCCGGCGGCGCGGCTGCTGATTGCCGAGGGCCCTGGCGGTTGGGTGTCGCCGGGCCATGGAGCGAATACGGGCTCGTTGATGGGGTGGTTCGCCGACGTTCTGGGCGTGAACCGCGACGGCTTCGAGGTCGGCGGGTACCGTGCGGTGGCGGCGGAACTGCGCGCTCGAGGCCTGCAGATCGATTGCCTCGACCTCAACTTCGATGACGCCGTCAGCGTGCCGGTTCCAGGCGGTGGCCTGGCTATGCCCCACTACGAGGTGGCGGCGACGATCATGGCGGCCGATGCCTGGATCAACTGCCCGGTGATGAAGTCGCACGGCAGTAAGATCACCTGCTGCCTGAAGAACGCCATCGGGATCTTGCCCGGGAACCTGTACGGCTTCAGCAAGGACCGGGGCACAGACAACCACCCGGGCATCGTCCACACCCCGAGCCGGATCGACGAGTTATTGGTCGACCTGTGGGCTGTATCGCGTGTTGACCTCAATGTGGTCGACGGCATCGTCGGCCGCGAAGGCGGGGCCTTTGACGGTGGCACGGCGGTGCGCACCAACCTGGTCCTGGCGGGCCGCGATCCGGTCGCAACCGACCTGGTGGCGGCGCAGCTGATGGGCTTCAACCCTGACGACATGGAGCCTGCCGAGTTGGCACGGCGGTGCGGTATGGGCCCCGGGTCCATCCGGGGCGTCACCGTCTGCGGCGGCCGCGTGGAACGGCTTCGCCACCGTTACCGCAAAGCCGGTGGCGCGTATGGCAGCGGCAGCAGTTGGGCGCAGCAGGCGGTCTATGGCATGGGGCCTCGGTACTGGACCTTCCTCGGGCCGCTGCCGGCCGGGCATCGTTTCTCCGACGCCGAGTTGGCGGCCCTGGCTCCTGCCCCTGGCGTGGCCGGTTGGTCACCCCCAATCTTTTTCGGGCACGATGTCATCGATCCGAGCGCGGCCCTGGGAAACCCTCAAGACTGCACGGTGTACGCCGCGACGCGCTTTACCATGCCGGAAACGGCCCAAACGCGGCTCTGGGTCAGCTCGCAGGAAGACCTGACGATCTGGATCGACGGGCGGCAGGTGTACCAGTTCGCCGGCCGCCGAACGCACCGGCTGGGCGCCGACCGCGTACCGCTGCAGGTGGACGCCGGCGCCCATCGGTTGCTGGTGCGCGCCACCCAGGGACGCGGCGATATCCCGTTTTCGCTCAATCTCTGCGAGCCGGTCGACGACGAGGCATATGCCGGCAATCGGTACCCGGGCCTGCTGTACTGGAACGGCGACTGAACGGTCGCAGCCCCATCAGCCCCCGCCGGTATCACGCCTCGAAGTGGCCCAAGATCTCCGACTTGGTGAGTTTGCCCGCGGCCACGGCCAGAATCTCTTCGTAGAGCTCCGGGCCCATCGTCGCCGCGGTGCGCTCGCCGCGGATGATCGGGGTGGCGTCGAAGTCCGCATTGTCGGCGATCAGCTGCATGCGCGTTGGGTTGGCGATGACCTTGATCACCGGAATCAACCCACCGGTGGTGGTGCCGCATCCGGTGGTGAACATGGCCAGGTGGGCACCGTGGGCCGCGAACTGGTTGATGCCTTCCGGATCACCGGCGTACGTGCCTGAGCCGGGCTCCTCCATGCAGATGTAGTAGCCGCGGCGCCGCTCAGCCCCGTACCGTCGCAGCACGCCCTGCAACGGCTGCGTACCGGACTTGGCCAGGCAGCCATAGGATTTCTCCTCGATGCTGGTCAGGCCGCCGGCGATGTTGCCGTAGCCCCAGGAGAACCGGCCGTGCTCAAAACACTGGCGCTCGGCTTCCTCAATGGCCTGCCGGATATCGGCGGCTGCCTGCGGATTGGCGGCTCGCGCGGCAAGGACATCGGCACAGCCCATCAGTTCACTTACTTCCTCTGTCAGGTACGTGCCGCCGGCTTGGACCAGCAGGTCACCCGCCACTCCGGTGACCGGGTTGGCCGCCAGGCCCGAGGTGGCGTCCGAACCGCCGCACTCGCAGCCGACTACCAGGTCCGCCGGGTCCATTTCCACACGCTCGGCCATGGAGGCCCCCTGGATGAGCCGGACAAGGATCCGTGAGGCCATTTCCAGAGCGATCAGGTCGCCCCCCACCTCCTGTATCTTCAGTGCCTCTGCAGGGCGGCCAGTGGCGGTTACGCTAGCCGCTACCTGGTTGGCATCCGTACCCTCGCAGCCGAGACCCAGCACCAGGGCGGCGGCAGAGCTCGAGTGTGTCGCCAGCGAAACGATCTTGCGCACGGGTCCGTCCTGGAAGGCGCACCCGCCCGGGTATCCGAAGACCTGCGTGTGCTCGGGAAAGAGCAGTCTCAGCTTCTGCGCCACGAACCGTGAGCAGTCAGTGGTGAAGACAATGGACACCTTGTTCCGGATGCCGCGCTGACCGTCGGGTCGCTGGTAGCCCAGGATTCTCATCGCGCGCCTCCCCTCAAGCATTGACGCCGTAGAGCTGGTGTCGGTGGCCGAAGCGCTCGCTGCGGCAATTGTGCACATGCACCCACTGGCCCGGCTGAATGTCTGCCAGCGCGCGGCCGATGGGCAGGCCGTACTTACGCACCGGGTCGCCTTGGGCCAGGGGGCGCAGGGCGAACTTGTGGGCGAAGGGAACGTCGTCGGCGAGCACCACGTCAACCCGGCGCTCGGAGCCGCAGACCGTCAGCGACTCTCCGCGGGCCAACGCCGTCAACGCCGTGGCCACGTCGTCCTGCTCGTGCAGAAGGATCGCCCTTTGCTTCTCCATCACCTGCCTCCAGTGGTGTCCGCCCGGTCGGGCGTCATTGCCTGGCGTCGACCTGGCCGGACGGCGCCGGCGCAGGCATTGGGGCCACGGGATTCGTCAGCACGTGCAGCCCGCAGCGGCGGGCAATGTCAGCGGTGGCCGGCAAGCCGGCGACGATGTCCTCCGGCAGGTGGGCGTCGGCGCTGAGGACGACCTGCAGATCGTATTGGCTGGCCAGTTCCCAAAACGGCAACCAGGGGTACATCGGGCGCATGCCATCCCCACTGGGCACCTGCGGTTTGCGCAGCCCGTACCCATTGATCTCCAGCGGCGTACCCAGGGCGGCGGCGGCCGCCAGGAGCGCCCTGGAGCAGGCTTCCGCCTGGGCGTCCCAGGCTGCGTACCGGACCCCGAAAAGATCCGGATGGGCCACAAAGGCGAACAGCCCGCTTTCCATCCCGGCGATCACGTAGTCGACGTAGGCACCCAGCCGGGTCCCGTCCATGCTGTCTTCGTAAAGCCCCAACCAGGTCCCGTGGAACGGGTAGTAATGGGCTCCGCCAATCAGGTAGTCCAGCGCCCAGGTGCCCAGGAAAAGGTCTTGGTACACGGCCGCGAACTCAGGGATGTATTCGCATTCCAGACCCTTGAGAAGGCGTAGTTGCGGGAACTCCAACCGCGCCTGGTCAAGCGCCCGGCAGTACCCGGGCAACTCCTCCATCGCCATGCGGACCGTGGGCCAACGGCCGTCGGGCAAGGGACAGTGGTCCGAAAAGCCCAGCGTCTGCAGGCCGGCACGGATGGCCTGCACACAGTAGTCTTGGGCATCGCCGCGGGCGTGTTTGCAGCGGTACGTATGGGTGTGGCAGTTGCCGTCGAAGGAGGCCATGCGTTCCGGATGCGGGCGGGGAAAAGGCGCGACAGCCCAATAACGGTACCCATCCGCGGGGCGACAAGCGCGGCTCGCCATCGCCGGCCGAACCCGCTGCCGCGCCTAACCGTTCCCATGGCCCCGGGAGGTGCCGGAGTGTGCCCGGGGTGATGCGCGGTCCTCGGTTCTCATTCCGCCCGGCCTCCCCGCTCGGAGGCCGGACCGGCCGGCCCCTTGCGGCCGTCTGGGGACGGTGTTAGCATGAGTCCATGGTCCCAGAGCGCCCCGCGCCACCGCGCATGCCCGTCATTTTCGCCGCCCATGGTGCGCCGGTCCTGCTGGACGACGCCGAATGGATGGCTGAGTTCGCCGCTTGGGCTCAAGCCCTACCCCACCCGGAGGCCGTTCTGATGGTCTCCGCCCACTGGGAGCAGCGCCCGGCGACTCTTGGCGCCACCGGCCCTGTGCCGCTCGTCCACGACTTCTACGGTTTCCCGGCCAAGTATTACCAAGTCACCTATCCGGCTCCCGGAGCGCCGAGGTTGGCGTTGCGCGTCCGCGACCTGTTGGCATCGGCGGGGATTGCCTGTGCCGAGGCACCGTCTCGCGGCCTCGATCACGGCGCGTACGTGCCGCTGGTGGCCATGTACCCCAAGGCCGACGTGCCGGTGCTGCAGTTGTCACTCCCGGCCCTCGTCCCCGCCGAACTCGTCGCTCTCGGCCGCGCGCTGGCCCCCCTGCGGGACGACGGCGTGCTGATCTTCGGCAGCGGTTTCCTTACCCACAACATGGCCTACGCGTTCCGCCCCGGCACGCCGGCCTGGGCGCTCGAGTTCGACCACTGGGCGGCCGAGGCCCTGTCGCGGCTCGACCTGGAAGCGTTGATGGATTTCTCCCGCCGAGCTCCCGCCGCTCATACGGCGTTGCCAACCTGGGAGCACTACGCCCCGGTCCTGGTTGCCGCCGGCGCCGTGGCGGCCGACCGACCATCGACCCTCTTTCCCATCGCCGGTTGGTGGATGGGGGGTGCGTTCACCAAACGGTCCGTCCAGTTCGGGTGACAGGTACGTAGCGGCCCGGTGGGCGGGGTGGCTGACTCCATCCTGTGGGGCCGGCGACCGACGGGGCGGCGCGGACGGGCCGAGCGCCACCGGCCGCGGTGGTCGGCGACCCGCGTCACCCTCCCCCCAATCGCCTGGTGACCAGGTGGTGCTTTCACCAGACGATCAGTCCGGTTCAGGTAACGGGCAGGTAACCGCCCGGTGGGCTGCCTCACCAGGGGTCTTGGCGCCGCGGGTCGCCCCGACGCGAGGTGGACAGGTAGCCGGCGTCGGGAACCGCACTTCGTTGGCGCCCACCGGCCGGCTACCACAGCAAGCAACCAAAGGGTGTGGACGATGGCGCATTCACTTCCGGTGGGGCGCGGCGCTTTCGGCATCCGCCCGTCTGCGGCACCACGGGCCCCGGTCTCCGGGCCGGCGGACCACGTGGCGTGGCGTGGATGGGGCGGACGCCACGGTGGTGTGGCGGTCTGGGCGAGCTGCCTGCGGCAGGTGCTGCCACGTGCGCGGGCCCCGCTCGCGCGTGCCGCGCTGGTTGGCGTGGCGGCCTGGGCCGGGGTGGTCGGCACTGCTCAGGGCCAGGCACAATCCGGGGCGCCTCAGCGCTGGTCAGTGCTGCCCGCGTTGGGCTACACCACCGAGACCACGGTCTTCGTCGGCGGCATGGCCGTGCGCTATCTGCCGCCGGCGGCCGGGGCTCGCGGCTCCTCAGTGCCGGCTGTGGCCATTGCCTCCGTCAAAGGGCAGTACCAGGCTTTCATCGCCCCGGACCTGTATGCCTCCCGGGGCCGCTGGCACGCGCAGGGCCGCGCGGTGCTGCGCCGTTGGCCCGCCCACGCATACCCCCGCGGCAACGACGCCCCTGACGAGCCGCTGGAGTATGAGTCCGATGGTTTTGACGTGGAGATGCGGCTCGAGCGCGGCCTGAGTCGGGCTGTGTCCTTGGGCCCCACCGCGCGCGTCGGTTGGGAGGACATCCGCTGGCACGCGGTCCGAGGTGCCGTGCCGGGTGCCGATGGGGGGCGCCACGTGGGCGTGGGCTGGGCCGCGGCCTACGACACCCGCGACAACGCCAACGAAGCGCACACCGGTACCTATGTCACCGCCAGCGCCGCCGCGTACGCGACAGCCCTGGGAAGCGACGCGTCCTTCCAAACCGGGACGGTTCAAGCCCGCCACTACCTGCGCCTGGCCGAGAATACATCACTGGCTCTGGCGGGCGACCTGCAAATGGTGGGTGGACACCCACCCTTCACCCAGTGGAGCACCCCCGACGGCGTGTGCCTGCTGCGCGGCATCGAGAACGGTCGTTACCGTGACGCCCACCTGCTGTCGCTGCAGGCTGAGTGCCGGCGCGCGCTCCGCGGGCCCTGGGGAGCCAGGTTCTTCGTCGATGCCGCCCAAGTTGCCCCCCGCCTCCGCTCTTTGGCGCCGGGCGACATGCACCTGGCCCTCGGCGCCGGGTTGAGGTACGCCCTCAACCCGGCACAGCGCTACAACCTGCGGCTCGACGCGGCATGGGTGAATGGCGGCCCGGGTTTCGTCTTCAACGCGGGCGAGGCGTTCTGAATCGCGGTGTTGACCATGCCGCGGTGCCGCGCCGGCAAGCGGCGAGGGTGCCAGTCCCGCGCCTGCCCGGCCGAATCGCGGCTCGTTGGCCGCGTCGCCGGGCCGCGTCATACCTCCAGCAGGAGGGCCGAGCGGGCCGGCATGGTCGCGGCCGAATCCAGCGCGATACGCGCCCGGCAATGTAGATCAACGCCGGCAGTCGGCAGGTCCGGCCCCGCCGACGATACCAAGGGCATGGTCTCGTCCTCCCAGTTGAACACCCCCAACAGTGATCGCTCGCCGTCAGCGGCCAGCCAATACCGGGGGATGGCGCTGCTGAACAGGTCGAGCGGCCGTGCACTGTGGGTCAGCGGCGGGAACAGCCTCGCCAGGTCGGCGATGCCCTGCGGCTCGAGGCGTGCCACCGAGTCGCCGAGGAACAGATTGCCGGCCGAGAGGTAGACCTGCGTCAACCAGACATTTAGCTCGTCTCGCGTCGCATCAGGACCGGCCATCCAGTGCCCTTGTCCAGGGGCGAGCGGTCGGCGCTGGTGCACGTAGTTGGGGAAGCGGTCGCGCGTGGTGCCCGCCGCGCGTATCACGGCGAAATCCGGGTCGATGCGCCAGAGCCGACCGTTCTGCCAGAGGCGGGCAGCCAGCTCGCGGGCATTGAAACGCACATGACCCCAGAAGGTGTGGATGTCCGTCGTCACCCGCGCGCTGTCGGCCAGGCCCAGGCTGGCCTCCACCGGCCCGCCGCAGTTGAGCAGATGACTCTCGTCGCCGACCGCCTGCCGAATGGCCGCCAAACCGCGGCGCACCACGGCGGCCTTGCCCAGCGTGGCATCGGCGCAGCGCGAGAGCAGCTCCAGATAAGAGGCGTAGAGGTAGTCGAGTTTGAACAGGCGGAAACCGGCGGCGCGCATGCCTGAAAACCAGGCCACTAGCTGGTGCTGCACCTCATCCAGGCTGAAGTCAAGCAGAGCGTGTTGACCGACCGTGGCCGGGCTGCCGGTGGGGCCAGGTACGAGCAGGTCCTGCCGATGCCGCCCCAGGGGCGTGAAGATGTGGCACTGCAGAGGCGCGACCCACAGGCCCGGCTCCATCCCGGTACCCTGGATCTGGCAGGCCATGGTCCGCAGGCTGCCCGGGAAACGTCGGTTCGGGGCCCATTCACCCCAGGCCTGTTCCCAGCCCATATCAACCACGGCCCAACGAAGCAGGTCGCCGAGGGGTGACGCCTTGATAGCGCGGAGCTCACGGCGCACATCGGCCATTGATACAGCGCCGCCGTAGTAATCCCAGCTGTTCCACCCGGTCTGGGGTGGTACCGAGGGGCGCGCGAAGCGTGCCAGGTGACCGCCGTAGCTGTCGAGCAGGGCCAGCGGGTCCGGGGCACCGCCGAACACCAACGGGAACACCTCGTCACGGTGCAGTTCTCGATCCACCGCGAAACCGGCCCTGAGCCCTTCGCCATCCAGGCGGAAGCGCGAGAAGTCGGCCGCCGGCCCGCCCAGACCGAAGAGAAGTGCCGCGCCGGCCCGCGGATGGTACAGAACGACCGCCAGCGTCCCCTCGACGGGCGCCGCGGAGCCCAGCTCCAAGACGCCGTCCTGGGCGCCGCTGCTCGCGCCGAAGACCAGGGCCCTCGCCTGGCCGTCTATCAGCGATGGCACCCCGTCGCGTTCGCCCGGGATCCAAACGGCAAGGCGGCTCAGACGATGCCCCGGCTCCGCGTGGACGAGGACCTGCAGCGTGGCCAGGCCCGAGGAAGCGCCCAGTGACACGCGCACCGACCAAGGGCCGGCGTGGCCGATGCCGCTGCCTGCGGCGAAGTCGCACCGATGCTCCTGCTCGCCTTCGGCCAGCAGCAGTTGGCCACCCCATAGCCGACGCCCGTCGGCGTCGCGCAGGCAAAGCAGGTGCTCGCGGCTCTCGAGGCTCAACATGGCACTCCCCTCACGCAGAAATGGCACCGGCAGTGCAATCCCCTGTGGCGCGGCACCGGCAAGGTAGGTGCTGGTGGTTCTCCGCGTTCAGCACAGGACCCGCCTCGCCCCCAAATGGCATCCGCCGTGTAGTCCCCTCTGGCGCGGCACCGGCACAGCAGGTGCTGGTGGTTCTCCAGGCTCAGCACCAGGACTGCGCTCGCGCAGGAATGGCGCCGGCAAGACAGCTCGTTGCCGCGTCGCGCCCGCAAGGCGCGCGTTCGCGGCGTCCCACGCTCAGCACCGCAAGGCTTCGTGCGGGTGGGTGGCCTGGCTGCCGCGCTTGGCGCCGGCACATTAGGCCAGTCGACAGCGCCGACCGGTCGACGGGCCATCACGGGTCCGGTGTCGGTCGGCGGGTGGGGCGGACCTGCCCCTCGCGCAGGTGCACCGGTTGGAGGGAGATGCCCAGTTCATGCTCGAAGCGCTTG
>CAITNQ010000178.1 GCA_903893785.1 uncultured Gemmatimonadota bacterium | reverse complement strand
GGCGGCCCGGTCGAACGGCTGCTCCTGCTGCCACAGCTCGATGACCCCCTCGGCCAGCAGCACCCCAGTGGTCCAGGCCTCGTCCACACCGGAACCGGTCAGCACATTGGTGCTGCCCGAGCCCTCACCGATCCGGGCATAACCATCGCCGGCCAGCAGGGGTTCACCACGGCGACCGGACTCCTGCAGGGACTTGGCGCCCCAAGAGCGCATGCGCCCCCCTTGCAGATGGCGCCACAACGCCGGGTGCTGCATCCAGTGCTGCAGATAGCGGTAGCTAGTGCGCACCGGGTTGTCCATCCATGAGGGCACGAAGATGCCCAGCGACGCCAGCCCGCCCGGGTGCACGTAGAGGAAACCGAAAATCTCCGGTTCCGGGTAACCCAGGGTGTGGATGACGACACCCGGGGCAAGCGCACAGTTGGCGGGCAACTCGACAACCATCTTCATGCCAACGGCCCAGTCCCGCTGGTGGCGACCGGCGGGCAGGCCAAAGCGCTCATCGAGCTGCCGGCCGACCGGACCGACCGGGCCGTCGCCCACCACGGTCAGCGCGGCGCGCACGTCCATGCCGGGCATGTAACCGGCATCGGGTTGGCCGTGGCGGTCAGTACCCTGGTCGGCGAGTCGCAGGCCGACCACCCGCTCGCCTTCGAAGAGGGGCCCCGCCACCGGCATCCCGGGCCACACCTGCACCAGGCCGGTGCCCATCAACTGGCCGCCAACCCACTGGGTGAACTGGCCCAGGGACAGCAGCAGTCCGCCGTCCTTGCGCAGGAAATCGGGGATGTACGGGAGTGGGACCGCCCAGTCGCGGCCGCGAGCCCCCGGGGCCAGCGCCGACATCAGCCGGTCCATCATCCGGACCCCCGTAGAACGGCGGCTGGCGCCGATGGGGTCGAGCAGATAGAGTACCTGCTCGTGGGTGATCGGGTGCGCCAATGGGATCTGGCTGGGGTCCAGGTCCGGGAACGACTGCCGCAGGCCCCGCGCTCGGGTGGCCACGCCCGAGACGCCGAAACCCGTGTCGTCGGCCCGTTCATAGCACAGGACCTGCAGCGGCATCCCGGGCATAACGCGACTGGCCAACAGCGGGTTGCCGGCGTCGTCAACCATCGCCCGCGTCAGGGTGGTCAGGAACCCGGCGGTTGCCGGCCCGAACCCGGCGCAGACAATGTCGACCTCCATACCCTGGCGCTCGACGGCATCCATCGCCCTACCTCCGCCCGCTTACTGCGGGTAATCCAGCGCTTCCGGAATGGTCACCTGAGCCAGCGCCAGCGCCGCCCGGTCTTTCGCCAGGCGAGCGCCGGCCAGGCATCCATCCAGGCGCGCCCGCAACCGCTGATACGTCTCATAGCCACCGAAACGAACGCAGGGACCGGCTTTGTCGGCATGGCCCCCGTCCTCGCCAACCGATTCGCCCATGGCCGTGGCCACGGCCGCGATGCCGGGCATCACGCCTTCCATGCCGTCCAGATCGTCATCGGCGTAGCAGCAGCCGGTGCCGGTGTCCCAGTCCGGGTGGCGCAGATAGCCGAAGGCCAGTTCGGCGCAGATCCGGCCAACCTCGCCCGCCGCTCGGGCGGCCTGCACGTGACACAGGTCAGCGAAGAACCGAGTCAGACCCGGCAACGCTTCAGCCAGGGCCGGGTTGTCGGGTCCACGGCGCACTAGCTCCAGCGTATCCAGGATCTGGTAGCGCGACGCCAACAGCCAGCACAGGGCATCGGCCATGGGGAAGGTGACGCCCTGTCGCTGGTCGCGGTACAGCTTGCGGCCTTCGGCGTCGACCGCATCCAGCAGGTAGCGCAGGGTCCACAGCCACAGTTCCATGGCCGAGGCCAGCGAACACGCTCCCGTGCCCGGCAGTTCGCCGCCCAGGGCGCGCAACTCGGCGATCCAGCGCCGGAACTGGGCCAGGAACAGCTCGTTGGTCATGGTAACGCTGAGCTGACGCCGCTGCACCGCCTCGGGGCCCTCGTACGTAGCCTCGAGCTGGGCGTCCATCCACTTCTGGCCCAGGAAGCCCGGGCAGTCCTCGGTGATACCGTAACCGCCCATCAGACTGACGGCCTCGCGCATCATGGTGGCACCGTTGCCGGTGTTCCACAGCTTGCAGGCCGGACACAGGACGTTGGCCAACGAATCGCTGACCAGGTACGCTACCAGCGGGTCGGCGGCCAGCTCGGCGGTGCGGGCCGTGTCCCGCTCGGCCTCGGGGCGCGCCAGCTGCCCAAGGTATTCCAGGGCGGCCGTGTTGACTTCGCGCAGGGCACGCAACTGGGCCCGGCCACCGCGCACCGACCGTTCGGCGAAAATGCGGTCCTTCTCGCGCTCCTGGGGGTCGAACTCGTCGAACAGGCGCGCGGCGGCGAAACCGAGCGAGGCGCTAGCCTCGCCCATGGCCCAGATGTCCACCAGGCGATGCAGCGCGTCTTCCTTCATCTGCAGGCCCAGGTCGTAACGCGGCGAACCCGGACCGCCTTCGCCACCCCGGAAGCGCCCCCGCTGGTAGCGGATGACGGGCTCGATGGCGGACAGCAGCTTGGCCGAGGTCATCAGCGCCACGGTCACGCGGGTGCGGTGAAAGACGGCTTCGATGACCTGACCGTGGCTGTAGGTCGGCACAATGACGCCGTTCTCGATGGTGTACCCGCCGACAATGCGGCTGGCCGGCACCTGCAGGTTGAAGATGGGGTCGCGCGTCGAAGAGAGTTGGTGGACCAGTTTCTGCGTTGGGGCACCCCGATCAAAAGTACCCGGATCCGTCTCCTCCAAGATGATCATGCAGCTGCTCTTGATGCGCGGATCACCGGTATCAACGGCGGCAACGACGAAGTTGGCATAGTCCATATTGGTGATGAAACGACCGCGCTTCTCCACCTGCAGCAGCGGTTCCTCGCCATCACGCCACTGGGCGACCCGCACCTTGCCCGACAGCACGCCCGTGTCGACGCCGACAAAGGGCAGGGGTTCGGTCAGACAGAACGCGCCCCGCTGCACCTGGCGCGGTTCGCCCGCCGCCGGTGGCACACAGGCCGACATGTAGTGGTCGCGCTGCTCAGGCGTGCCGCGCTCGTGGATGGGCGACAACGCCAGGTTGCCGGCCAGGCTCGCCGTAGCCGAGCCGCCGTCGACCCACGACAGCTCGAAAGCCATCAACGCCGCGGCCAGGTTCTTGGGCCCGGACAGGTAACCGCCGTGCTCGGGGTCCATGAAGCCGGAGGTGATGCCGGCAGCGTCAAAGGCGGCCAACAGGTCGTTCTTGGCGTCTGTCCACAGGTGGGAGTTCCGGCCCCCCTGGGCCACCAGCCGGGCCACCGGCCCCCGGGCCACGGCTCGGGTGGCCTGGATCATCATCTGCAGGTCAAAGCGGTCGCTCAGCCGCCACATGATCTGGCGGACCTCATCACCGGGGAGGGCCTGCAACAGCGGGACCTGGGAGGCGGCAGCGTCGCTCATGGCGAGGCATTCCTTCCTGGGCGGCGGCCGGCCGTGGAAAACACCACGATCCGACCAGTTGAGGGCGACCGACCCCGAACCGGGCCGACGACACGGCACACCGCGGCAGCGCCGCGCCACGAACGGCACAGCAGGCTGCCAGACGCGTGGCGATGGGAAAATAGCAAAGTTACTGCCCGGTCCCCGGGCTGCGCAACCCATTTGTCGACAGCGGCCCGCCTTCGGACGCCGTACCCGAGCAGCTGTCAGTCGCGCAGGGGCAGCGCCACGCGCGCGCCGGCGCGAAGACTGCGATGCACGGCTTCGGTGAACGCCATGTACTTGACGCCGTCGGCGAAACTGGTGCGGGTCACGGGCCGCCCTTGCCGAATGGCGTCGACAAAATCGAGCTCAACGCGCCACCCACCGCGCTGCTGCGGGGACACCTCTACCGGCGAGAAGACCCCGCCGACGCCAGTGGCCACCCAGGCAGAGCCATCCGCCAGGCGCAGCGCGGCCCGGGTGCCGTGGAACTCGAACACCCCGTTGCGGCCGTGAGGCGTGACACTGCTCAGGTGGTATACGGCGGTGGCGCCGCAGGCCATCTCGGCCAGCACGCCCAAGCTCTCGGGGACATCCACCGGACGCGACTGGCCGTTCTCGGCGTCCAGGCGGGTCGGCGTGAAGATCCGCGCCAGCGCAGACACCGAGGTCTCGTCGCCGGCATACCGCCGGACCGTCTCGTTGACGATACCGAGGGCCATGGTGTTCTGGCCGGATAGGTCGCGCCGCTGGCGCCAGTGCAACGGCGCCAGCGGGTCGAACACGCCGCCCATAGCCCGCACATGGATCTCCAGCCAGTCGCCGAAAAAGCCGTCGGCAACCATGGGCAGGACCACGGGTTCGGATTCCAGGTAGAAAGGCGCCGGCACCACCATGGCCACGCGGTCGGTGGCGGCGGCGGCAGCGGCCATGGCTTGGGCTTCCCGGTAGTCCATGGCCAGGCGGGCTTCGGTCAAGACATGCTTGCCGGCCGCCAACGAGGCCAGGGTCACCGGGCCATGCAGGTACGGCCACGTGCCGACACAGACAGCGTCGACCTGAGCATCGTTGACCAGGTCGAGCCAGTTGTCAAACACCCGCGGGATGTTGAACTCAGCTGCCACGCGCTCACCCGACTCACGGGTGCGGTTGCAGACTGCCACCACTTCGACGCCGGGGATTGCCTGGAAGCCCGGCAGGTGGCGCGCGCGGGTGTTCGCACCGGCGCCAACTACACCAAGCCGAAGGGTCATGGGCGGGTCCTCCACTCATACAGGTTCGGGCGCGCGCGGCGGTACGCCGAAGCCGGGCGGCCGATAGCAGTGGCACCGCCGGAATCGACCTCGATGAGGTCGGCCACCACGGGCTCATAGGCGGCGCGGGGGGCCACGGCACCCTTGGCGACCAGCAGGCGCTGCTGGGCCGGGACAATGCCGAGGGACATGATCTGGTGGATGCTGTTGGGCATGGCCCGCCGGGTATTGAGCACCAGCAGGCCGCGCCCCGGATCGGTGATCGCCAGCACCGCAGTCAGACCCTGATCAAAGTGGCGGCCGCCGCCGTGGCGGCGCTCCGTCTCCTCATACCTGCCGTCGTGCAAGGAGCGCACCCGGCCGCGCACCTGTACCGGTTCGCCGTGCTGGGTGTCCGTGTGGCCGCCCGCAGACAGGGTGATCTCAGCGCCGATGCCCGCCGCGTTGCACGCCTGCGCACCGGCCGGGTCCCACAGGGTTACGACCCAGCCTTCGGCCCGTTGGGCAAGCAGTTCGGCCAGGATGAGGGTCGAGTCGCCGGCTGAGCCACCCCCGATGTTGTCACCGAAGTCGAGCAGGCCGACCGGGTACCGCGCGGCGGCCATGGCCTGGCGCACGGCGTCGGCGGGTCCCGGCAGGCGCACGTGGAGCTGCTCCCGCACGGCCCACAGGCGATCGGCCAGGTCCTGGGCTTGGGCGGCGGCCGCCGTCCGGTCACCATCCGTCACCACCGCCATGGTCGGCCCCATGGCCGGGACATCGGCATACTGATACCCGGCCGCGACGCTGGCGGCCAAGACACCAGGGGTCTGCTCAAGCCCCACGGCAGCCGCCAGAAGAGGCTGCACCGGCGGCCGCGAGGTATTGTGGAAGTAGATATTGAGCAGCACTTCGGGTTTGGCCAGGCCAATCACCGGGCGCGCCTCGCCGCGGGCGGTCGCGGCCAGAATCCGCGCCGCCTGCAACCCGCGTTCCAGCTGGTCGATGTGCGGGTTGGTCTTGTACACGACCAAGATGTCCGCGCACTCGGCCATCTCGGCCGGGATGTTGGCGTGGTAGTCGTGGGTAACGGCGATCGGCACCCCGGCACCCACCACCTGGCGCACGCGGCGCACCGTCTCCAGATCGGCATGGGGCAGATCCTCAACCACCATCGCCCCGTGCAGAGCCAACAGCACACCGTCCAGCGCCGGCGCCGCCGCCAGCCCGGAGGTGATCAACCCCGTGATGTGCTCGTAGGCGTCGCGCGTGACCGGTCCAGCCGGGGTGGCCTCGGCCGCGGCCACGGGGTAGGCGTCGAAGCCATACTCCCCGGCGCCGGCCAGGAAACCGGCCATCTCGTGGAAGGTGCCGCCGAAGCGTGCGGCGACCGCAGCGCCCACGTGCAGCGGGAAGTCTTCCCGTCGGGTCGGCGACGTGGCGAAGGTGTTCGACTCGTGCAGGAAACCAGCAAGGGCCAGGCGCATGGATTGTCCTCCTGACACACGTGGGCGGCACCCCGCAGCCGGAGCGCCGCCCGGACCTGCAACCCCGTCTGCTCGCTCAGATCTTGCCCACCAGATCCAGGCCGGGCTTCAGCGTCTTCTGGCCCGGTTCCCAACCCGCCGGGCAGACCTGATCGCCGTGCTGGCGCACGAAGTCGGCCGCCCGCAGTTTGCGCAGGGCCTCCCGGGCGCTGCGACCGATGCCCAGGTTGTGGATCTCAATGGTCTGCAGGACGCCGTCGGGGTCGACGATGAAGGTCCCGCGCAGGGCCAGACCCTTGTCTTCGATCAACACCCCAAAGGCCCGGCTGACCTTGCCGGTGGGGTCGGCGACCATGGGGTACTGCACCTTGCCGATGGCGGCCGAAGTGTCGTGCCAGGCCTTGTGCACGAAGGCCGTATCCGTGCTGACGCTGAGGATCTCGGCGCCGGCGGCTTGGAACTCGCTGTACAGGGCAGCGGCGTCTTCCAGCTCGGTCGGGCACACGAAGGTGAAGTCCGCCGGATAGAACAACAGCACCGTCCACTTGCCGCGGTAATCAGACAGCTTGGTCTCGCGGATCTCGTCCTTATGGTATACGGTCAGGGCGAGGTCGGGAACGGGTTGGCCGATCTGAACCATGGGTCATCTCCTGGGTGAACCGACGTGCGCTGGTCGGCTTGGCGGTATATGGGTGGGTTGAATGTATACGGCACCCAGGGGTCGCGAAAGCCCCGCACTGCCCCGGCATCAGCCGGTCGCCGGACCCGGGGCGAGCCGGCGCTAAGGGGGCCCGAAGCGCATTGCGGGATGGCGTCCGGCCCGCTATTATCGTTTCCGGCGGCTGCCCACGTGACGACGGCTGCGGCCGGCCAGGAAGTCCCGTGCCCCCATCGCCAGGGCAGCGCCTGGTTGGGGGCGCAACGGCTTACCCATGTCAGCGCGGGGAACGCCCTATCGCTGCTCCTGCTGGTCGCATTCTCTTCCTGGCCCGCCGCTACCCCCCCTGTCTGGGTGGGATCGAGACCCATTGCTACGAGTTGTACCGACGGCTGTGCCTGCGACGGCCGGTGCGACTGGTGGCCCTGCGGCGGCAGTCGCTGCTCCACCTGGCCTGGTTCCTGCCCTACTGCTTCGTGCTGGCGCTGGCCCTGCTACTGACCGGGCGCGTTGGGGTGATCTACTTCGGCGACGGGGTGGCCGGGGCACTAGCGCCCCTTTTGCGGCCTTTCGCCCGCGGCGTCCGACGAGTGGTCACTATTTACGGCCTGGAGATGTCCTACCGGCAGCCTCTGGCCCGACGCCTGATGGTGGCCGGGGCCCAGGCCTGCGAGCGCATCGCCGTAATCAGCCAGTACACCCGGGAACTGGTGATCAACCGCGGCATTCCAGCCTCCAAACTGGTCACCATCCACTTGGGCGTTGAGCCCGTTACCCTGGCAGCGGACCGCGAAGCCGAACTGGCCGCGGCCTTTGCCGCCCGCCATGGGGTGGTCTTCGGCCGCGATCGCGTCCTGCTGAACTTCGGTCGGCAGGTCAAGCGCAAAGGCGTGGCCGAATTCCTCGAGCACGGCATGCCACGTCTGGCGCCCGACATACGCCTCTTCATCGGAGGCCGCGGGCCCGAGTTGCCCCGCATTGCCGCGGTGTGCCAGCAACTGGGCCTCGGCAGCCGGGTCGTGCTGCTCGGCCCGATCCCCGACGACGAGCTGGCCATGCTGCGACAACGGGCCGACCTGTTCCTGATGCCCAATGTGGCCCTGGCCGGTGATGTGGAGGGGTTCGGCCAGACGCAACTGGAGTGCATGCACGCCGGTACACCGGTGGTGGCCTTCGCGGTTGACGCGCTGGTGGAGAGCGTGCGCGAGGGCGGGTACCTGGTGCCGGCAGGCGACTACGCCGCCTTTGTCGACTGCATCCACGCCTTTTTCGCCTTGCCGGCCGCCGGGCGACTGGCCAAGGAAGAGGAGGCGCGGGCCTACGTACGCCGTGAATACTCGTGGGAACGGACCACCGACCACTACGTCGATATCTTCGACGGCAGATACCCGCATTGACGCCCCGCCGCAGCGCAGGAGGAATGGGATGGATCTGAAACCAAAGGTTGTCGAGGTCACCGAGGCTAATTTCGAGGAAGTTGTGCTCAAGGGGTCGCAGGAGCGGGTGATCGTGGTCGATTTCTGGGCCCCCTGGTGCGCCCCCTGCCGAACCCTGGGACCGGTGCTGGAGGAGGTGGTGGACAGCCTGGGCCCGGAGATCGCCCTGGTGAAGGTCAATGTTGACGAGAACCAGGGGCTGGCCATGGCCTTTCGGGTCCAGGGCATCCCGGCGGTGAAGGTGGTCAAGGATGGCCGGCTGGTGCAGGAATTCACCGGGGCTCTCCCCAAGGACCAGATCGAGGCCATCCTGCAGCCGCTGGTGCCGACCGTCACGACGGCGGAAGACCAGTTGCTGGAGCAGGCCGAAGCCAAGGCCGAAGCCGGCGATTTGCGTGGCGCGGCCAAGCTCTTCGAACGCCTGCTGGCAGAACAACCTGCCGAGCCCAAGGCGCTTCTGGGCCTGGCGCGCGTGCGCCTGGAACAGGGGCAGCTCGAGGCTGTGCAGGAACTGGTGAACCTGATCGAGGAGGGCACGCCGGAATACGCGCCGGCCCGGGCGTTGCTGGCGCAGATAGGTTTTGGCCAGGTGTGCAAGGAAAGCGGCGGGCGGGCGCGGTGCGCCCAACGACTACTGGCCGACCCGCATGATCTGGAGGCACGGTACAGCCTGGGCTGCTGCGCCGCGGTGGAGGGCGAATACGAAACCGCCCTGGCTGAATGGCTGCGCCTGGTCGAGCAGCGCCGCGATTTCCGCAACGGCGCGGCGCGCGAGGCCATGGTGGCGGTTTTCCACCTGTTGGGACGACAGCACGAACTGGTTACCCAATACCAGCGCCGCCTGTACCAGGCGCTCCACTGAGCAGCGGCCCGGCCGGGCGCAGGCGCCGCAGCAGCCGATCGACACCGGTTGGCAGATCGGGGCTCAACAGGCTGAGCACCAGGTGGCCGTCGTCGGCGAAGTCATAGAAGTACCCCGGGTGGGTCAGCACGCCATCGTCGCGCAACAGCGACAGCGCCAACGGCTCGTCGTCAGTGCCGGTGACGACCACGGCGTACCAGCCGGCCTCGCAGCGCAGCACGGGAACGCCTGCGGCGGTCGCCGCCTGGCGGAGACAGGTCAGATTGGCGGCCAGCCGCTGGCGCAGCGGCGCTTGGTACTCGGCTGCGGCCGAAAGCAGATGCGGCAAGGCTTCCTGGATCGCCGTGGCCACTGAAAGGAAGGTGTCGGCGACCACTTCGAGCCGCCCCAGGGCTTCCTGGCGGGCCGCCGGCGGGCCCTGGACCACGATCCAACTGAGCTTTGCGTGCGGCAGCGCCAGGGCCTTGGACAGGCCGTTGAGCGAGAAGGTGAGCACGTCGGCGGGGCCGGCGAAGCTACGGCCGGGCACCGGGCCTTGCTGGACATAGTCAGCGAAGACCTCGTCGGCGATCAGCGCCAGGCCGCACTCGCGCGCCAGTTCTTCCACTGCCGCGCGCTCGTCATCGTGGACAAAGGAACCGGTCGGATTGTTGGGGCTGACGAGCACCACGGCGCGTGATCGGGGGCCCAGGGCGGCGGCCAGGCGGTCGACGTCCAGCCGCCACCCCTCAGCCCCATAGCGGAGGGGATAGGGCACGGTACGCACGCCCTCAAGGCCGGCCAGGAAATCGAACAGCGGGTAACTGGGCCGCGGCACGAGGACCTCGTCGCCCGGATCGGTCAGGATCTTGAAAAGGAAGCTGTAGGCTTCACTGGTGCTGGCCGTCAGCACCACCTGGTCGGGATGGACCAGGCTCCCCCGCGCCGCCAGATACGCGCACACAGCCTCGCGCGCCGACCGCAGCCCCAGGGGCTCGGGTCGGTACGCGGCAGCGGCACCGGCAGCGAGCCGGGCAGGGAAATCGCCCGGTACCGGCAATCCGGCCGCCGTTGGATTGGCCAGCGTCAGGTCCACCACCGGCTGCTGCCGCTGACGGCGTTCAGCCAGCAGCGCCGCCAGCGGGTTGGCGGTCAGGTCCCAGGCCGAACGCGCCGACAGCATGTAGTCAGGCCGAGGTCGGTCGTGCGGCGA
Source organism: uncultured Gemmatimonadota bacterium (assembly GCA_903893785.1). Lineage (GTDB taxonomy): Bacteria > Latescibacterota > UBA2968 > UBA8231 > UBA8231 > CAITNQ01. The sequence continues at coordinate 3,549 of CAITNQ010000178.1, read as the reverse complement.
TGGGCGTGACCCCCTTCTTGAGGCCGATGTTGCCGTACTTGGCGGTCTCACCGGTCATGACCACCGCGAAGGCTTCGCGGGCCCGATCGTAGAACGCGAAACGCTCCACCCGGGCGATGGGCGGCGTGGCGGGCCAGTGACGGTCGATGGCGGAGCGGTACGCGCCCTCGACCGCCGGGTCCAGGGTGTCACCCGGCACCGGCGCCATCATGTAGACCGGCTGCTCCACATACGTGTCAAGGGCGAACAGCGGGAGGATGGCGTCCAGCAACGCGGCCACGCCCAGGCCGTCCGCCCGGATCACGGTGGGGTTGACCGACTCGCCGGGGAAGTGGGCGTCGGCCAGGACGATCTCGTCACCGTGGCCCATCCGGTAAATGAGCGCCAGCAGCTCAGGACTGAACAACGGCGAAATCCCAACCAGCATGGTGGCTCCTCGCTATAGCAGGTGAGATCCTGCGCCTACCCGGGCTGGACGGGCAACGGCGAACCCGTTGACACAGGATGCTGGGGTTTAGTATAATACGGCCGGGCCGGGTCTGCCGGGCGTACGTGTGTCTGCTCAGCGCAGCGGCGGCAGGCCCCCTGTGGGCGCAGCGTCCGGCGTGGCAGCCCACCTTGATCCCCCGCCCCGGCGAAACGCCAAAGGAGTGGCAGATGGCGGTCATCACCATCGCCCGTCAGATCGGCAGTCGGGGAGACTGGATCGCCGAACAGGTGGCCAAGGCGTTGGGCTACGAGTTTGTCGACCGGCGGCTGATCGAGGAAATCGCCAGCATCACCGACACCACGGTGGAAGAGGTCGAGCGGTACGACGAGAAAGGGGAAGGCGGCATCAAGCACTTCCTCCGCCGATTGCTGTTGCCGGATGTGGCCCCTGGTGCCATACCGCTGTCGGCGGCGGCCTATGCCCCTGAACTGGGACTCGAGTTCGCCTACGTCAGTGAGCACGATACCAACCGGGCGGCGTATCTGGACCGCGGCACCTACCAGTTGCTGATCACCACCCTGGTTCAAGACTTCGGTCAAACCGGCAGGGTAGTCATTGTCGGCCGAGCCAGCCAGGTGATCCTGGCCCGCCATCCGCGGGCCCTCCACGTGAAAGTAGTGGCGCCAGCCGACCAACGCTGTGAGGAACTCTGTCAGGCCGGACAGCTTAGCCGGGACAATGCCCGTCGGCTGATGGAGCAGCATGACCAGTGGCGCCGGGCCTACCTGCGCAACTTCCACCGCGCCGACTGGGATGACCCCCTGCTGTACCACCTGACCATCAACAGCGGTAAGGTCAGCGGCACCGAGGCGGTGGACATGATTGTCCGCTACGCCGCGGCCATCGACCAGCGCTGATCCGGTTGACAGGCCTCCGCATGTCGCCACCTGCGGGTCGCCAGCCATGGTTGCGCCCCCGCGTGGCCGGCCGATCGGGTCAACTCGGGTTGCCGCCCACGATTGGCACATGGATCACGGCCGGGCCGGGTTCGCGCAGGCCCTGAAGCAGCGCCGCCTCCAGCTGGGTACGCGTGTCGGCCCGCGTGCCTACCGCCCCCAGGGAGGTGGCTAGCGCCGCGAAATCCACCGGCCCCAGGCGGCTGTGCAACGGGTGACCGAACCGTTTGGTCTGGCCCGCCTCCACAATGCCCCAGCATTCGTCGTCGGCCACCAGGACCACAAAGGGCAGCCGCTGGCGCGCCGCACACTCCAACTCGGCGATGACGAAAGTCGCTGAGCCGTCGCCGACCAGCAGCACCACCGGCCGCCGGGGGTAGCCGACCGCCGCCGCCATGGCTCCGGGCAGGCCCCAACCGATCACCGCGCTGGCCCCGCACGTCAGCCAGTGGCCCGGGTAATGCTGACTGCCCAGGGTATGGTGGAACCACTGCCCAATGCTGCCGCCGTCGACCAGCACCAGCGCCTCGGGGGGCACTAACCGGGCCATGGCTTCGGTGATATCAAGCGCGTGCAACTGACCGTCCGGACGCGTTGCCCGGGCCCGGACGCCGGTCGAGAACGCATCGCGGCAAGACTGGGCTTCGGCCAACCAGGGTTCGTACCCTTCGACGCCGCGATCCGTGCACGCGGCCTGCACCTCCGCTAGCAGGGCTCCCGGGTCGGCCCACACGGCCACCGTCACCTCTTGGCGCTGGGCCAACCGGGTAGGGTCACTGTCGACCTGGACTACGGGGGTTCCGGCCCGCACCATCGGGGCGGCCAAATGGCCGACGCGGTAGTCGGTGTCGGCCCCCAGCAGCAGGATCAGGTCAGACCGCGGTAGCAGATCCGGACCGCCGGTGGCCGCGCCGACGACCCCAACGTATTCCGACATGGTCATGGGGACAGCGCCGCGATCCCAGATGGGAACCACGACCGGCACGGCGAAGGCCGCCGCGAACTGGCTGATGGCTTCGTCAGCGCGGGCGTGGAAGGCGCCACTGCCGCACACCAGCAACGGGCGCCGCGCCCTGGCCAACAGCCCAACCAGCCGTTCGACATCGCTGCCGGCCGGCCGCGGGCCCCGGGGTCGCGTCACTCGCGACATGGGTGCCACGCCGTCGACCACCGCCGCCTGGACATCCATGGGGAAGCTCAGGTGGACCGGTCCGGGCCGCCCGCTCAGGGCGGCGGTGAAAGCCTGGTGCAGGAACTGAGGCACCCGCTCAGCCGCGTCGATGCGCCGGGCGTATTTGCATACCGGCGCGGCCAGGGCCACCTGGTCGAGGTCCTGAAAATGGCCCTGCCCCGTCGTCGCCAGGGGGCCACAGCCGCTCACCAGCAGCATGGGCGCCCCGTCGAACCAGGCACTGGTGACCGCGCCCAGGGCGTTAACGTGGGCCACGCCACTGCTGACCAAGCAAACGCCGGGCTGGCCGCTCAGCTTGCCCCAAGAGTCGGCCATGTACGCGGCCGCCTGCTCGTTACGGGTATCAACGACCCGGATTCCGGCCCCGTCACAGGCGGCCAGCAGGTCGTTCAAACCGTTGCCGCACAATGTCGAAACCCACTCGATGCCCTGCGCCCGCAGGCTCGCGGCAAACAGTTCCGCACCGGTCATGGTTGCCTCCGCCTCAAAGCAGGGACCGAGCTTCGGGAAGCCACCACAGGTCCTTCCCGGCGGCAACCACCAATGACAGGGCGCCTTCGAGAACGCGCTGTTCCTCCTCAAGGGCCATCGGCGTGAATGACTCCGCTACCCGCACGTGCTCCTCCACCTGGGCCGGGGTGTCCATGCCGACGATCGCCACGTCGATGGCCTGGCTGAGGGCATAGCGCAGGTACGCGCTGCGATCGGCCGGCGGCACCTTGCCGTAGGCCATGATCTTCATGCCCACCACTCCCATGCCCCGCGTGCGCGCCGCCGCCAGACTCGTGCTGAGGAAGTCGTTCCAGACGCGGTTGACTGGTCCAGCCGGATTGAGGATGACATCGAAGGGATACTGCTCCAGCAGACGGACAAAGACCCCCGGGTGATTGTGACCGGTGAGGCCCACGAAGCGGATCTTGCCGGCTCGCTGATACTCCTCAATCAGGCGCAGGGCGCCGTCCGGGCGCAGC
>CAITNQ010000177.1 GCA_903893785.1 uncultured Gemmatimonadota bacterium | reverse complement strand
CTGTCCCTGGCCGAGGCTTACGAGGTCGAGATAGGTAAGGACAGGTGGTTCGACCTGGCGGTCACTCAGGCGGCGCCGGCAAGCAACCCGTACTATGTGCCCAACGACCTGCTCTACCCGGCGTACTATATCGGGGACGGGCTGCTGCCCGAAGCCGGGCACACCTACTACTGGCACGTGCGAGTGAAGAGGGCGGCCACCGGCCAGGTGATACGCAGCCACTGGTCGTACGCCCTCAGCTTCACCGTCCGCCCCGGCTTCCCCGTGATAACAAAGTCTTACCCCGGCATAGATTCCCTGCGGCCCGGCCACGGTGCCCGCGGTGTGCCGGACTACCCGGTTGCCTTCTCCTGGACGCCCGTGCAGGGCACAACTTCCTACCGCTTCGTGCTGTCACGCGATGCCGGCCTGGGCGAGCCTATCGTCGACCTGGCAGTAAACGGCACGGCCTACGAGCTGCCGTGGCGGCTGGACCGGGGGGCCGCCTACTACTGGCAGGTGACGCCAATCGACCCTGTGCCCGGCGATGCCAGCCCGGTTTTCACCTTTACTACCGGGGACGGCATACCGCAGCAGGCCCAGCTAACTGCCCCCGGCGACAACGCCGTCGCCGGCCTGCTGATCGCGCTGATCTTCGCCTTCCTGGCCTGGTCACTGGTTCAGGCCATAATATTCCGGAACAGGTATAACAGGTAGGGGCGTACCTTCAGTTCCGCAGGCGGGTTTAAAAACCCGCCCCTACGGTTTGCAGCGCTCCTCGCAATGATGCAGCCTATATCTCGTCATTGCGAGGCCAAAGGCCGCGGCAATCCGTCCGCGGTGAATGGATTGCTTTGCTACGCTCGCAATGACGTTTTTGGATAAGGATAGCTTTTGCTTCGTCGCTGCGCTCCTCGCAATGATGCAGCCCGGCAAATTCGCACAAACCCGCCCGCTTACGCTATAATCTGTGCCGTTGTGGTGAGTGTGGCCCAGAGGCCTAAGGCGCCAGGTTGTGGCCCTGGATATCGAGGGTTCGAATCCCTCCACTCACCCCAACCCTTTTCTCCACACTGACCCAGCCCCGGAACCTATGCCAGCAGCTTCGGCACGCCCCGCAGGATGGCCTCGGTTTCCTTAATGATCTCCTGCACCATGTCGTCCACCCGCGGCATGTCCTTGATGCGCTGGGCGGCCTCGCCGGCGGCCATCAGCGCTTTTTCCTTATCGCCTTCGAAGGTGGCCTTGATCGATTCAAGCTCGTAGGAGATCAGGGAGAGGTCCATGGTGGCGTAATCGTCGGGCACGCCCAGGTAAACGCCCGGCGACTTCTGCAGTGTATTGCGGGCGTGCTCCTCGCTGCGCGGCGTCTTCAGCCAGCGCGCCGGCCCGACGAAGCCCCTTGCCACCAGCGTGCCACGGTCGCCCGCGGGAACTACCCCTTCCTTCCAGATCTGGTGGAAATCGCTCTCCTGGGTAGCCAGGAAACGGGTGCCCATCTGGGCGCCGTCCGCGCCCATGACCAGCGCCGCCGCCAGCGTCCTGCCGTCGCAGAACCCGCCCGCGCCCACG
>CAITNQ010000176.1 GCA_903893785.1 uncultured Gemmatimonadota bacterium | reverse complement strand
GGCAGGACCAGGTCGGCGACGACATCCGCTGCCGTCTCGGTACCCGTGTTGGTGATCAGGGCCACGACCTCAAAGGGGTTGGGCGTCAGCACGCCGCGGGAGGCCGTCAACTGCACCGGGGCGGTGACGTTCAGGCTCAACTGGCCGGCAGTGAGGGCACCCAGCCCCAGGCCGTAGAAAGTGGCCACCGAACGGCTGGCAGCCGGGGCCAACGCCTGCGGGTTCCACCACATGCCCACGGCGCTGTCGCCATAGAGGGTCTGGTCGAGGGCATAGTCCCAAGTAACGCTGTAGAGCCCCGGCCAGTGACCGGCGACCAGGCGGTCAGGGACCACCGCCCCTGGACCGACAATGGTCCCCTGGGCCACCAAGTAACCGCTGCCCTGGCTTGGCGAGCTCTCGAAAGCCTGCCAGTAGGTCGGCATGTTACCCGTACCGAGGAATTCAGTCTCGATGGCGCTGTAGCCGAAGCTGGTGCTCAACGGCGCCGCGTCATTGGCATTGATCATGGTGTCGAGCACCAGATACAGACCGACGTCGTGGCTGACAGAGCCCACATTGCGCCACGAGTACTGGATCCACGCCGCATCGTCGCGGCCGGTGGCGGCACTGCTGACGATCGTGACCCGCTGGGTCACCTCGATGTCGCCCACCTGCCAGATCGAGACGATACTGTTGCCCTGCTGCACCGGAAGCTGGACAAAGCTTCCGGCCGAGGTGCCGTAGCGGTACGAGTAACCGTCAACCCGCACCTGGGCCGTGGACGTGCCGCCATCGCCGAACAGCAGGTTCTGGCCGGCCGCCGTGTTCAGGTCAAACGACCCTAAGGGACCCCAGGAAGTGGCGTTGTCGTTCACCACCAACTGCAGGTAGGCGTTGGTCAGCGTCATCGCCATGACCCGCGCCAGCTTGCCGCGGGCTTGGAGGCCCTTCCCCGGCTCCACGGTAACCAGACCGTGGGAGGCCAGGGCCTTGCCAGCGGGCGCCGGCGCGTCCATGGTGACCGTCGCATCGACAACCACGGTGCCAGCGCCATTGGTGGGCGACGGCGTCACCCGCGTCTGCGTGACCGTGGGCCCTGGGACCGGCGCACGGTACCACTCGAAGGACGCCACCTGGGGGGCGCCCTCATCCGCGTCGCTGGGCACAATGCGGAAACTACCCGAGGTGGCGCTGGCGCTCGGGCGATCAACGCCGCAGGACCACAGGACCGAGCCCGCGTACTGGGTCAGACCCGTGGTCGGCCCGACAACCGTGGCGGGCAACCAGGTGCTGCCGCCATCGACGCTGAATTCACAGCGGATGGCCAGCGTGTCGTGCTCAGTATCGGCTAGTTCGTAAGCCACCGTGACCGTGTCGCGGATCGCGAGCGGCAGCGGCCCGACCTGGACGACCGAGGGCGGGGCGTTGTTGTCCAGCGGGAAAGCCCCGGTTGCTAGGCCGGTGCCCGTGGCCACGTCGCGCGGGGTCAGGCGGAACGACACCAGGCCGGCGAAACCGGGCAGGTCAACGGCTGAACGCCAAGTCAGGTTGCCGATCCCCGGGCCGACTCCCGTAGTGTCACCCAGAACCGAAGCGCGCTGCCAGTGGGCGCCCGCATCGGTGGAGAATTCCGGTTCCAGCGTCACCAGGGCCTGGGCATTGGCCGCGATGGTGTAAGATAGCGGCACGTCGTCACCCACCTCGGTTTCCGGTCCGCGAAGGTCGACGACTTCCGGGGCTCGGGTGTTGTCAACGGCGAACGCAGCCGAGGTCGCGAACGGCGACTTGTACAGGCCGTCGCTGACCCTGAACCGGACACGGACATCGGCCGTTGACATCCAGTCCAAACCTCGCCGGGTATCCCATTGAATGCTGTCCGGCTGACCGCTGACGACGTTACCAACAAAGGCAATGGCGCTGTCCGGAATCGCCAGCCAAGCCCCGCCGGCCACGCTGTACTGCCAATCCATGGGGGTGAGCGCGTCGCCGTCCGGATCGGTCGGGGTGTACCCGATGGTGACCGTGCCGGCTGCCGCAGGCGGCGCGGTGGGCACGGTCGTGATCGCCAGCCAGGGCGTGTGCGCCCCAATGCGGAAACTGAAGGTGTAACCGGACGCCGGGCGCCGCAGGCTGCCGGCCAGGCTGGCACCGGCGGTGTCGGTCACCGTGCTCAGGAGGTTCACCCATACCTGGTCGTTGATCTGGAAGGGCAGGTCGGGGTGCAGCACCAACGTCCGCGTCGAGTCGTAGTAGTCCCACGAGTAGCTGACCGAGCCGAAGTTGGTGG
>CAITNQ010000175.1 GCA_903893785.1 uncultured Gemmatimonadota bacterium | reverse complement strand
GACGTAGACGCCGGGCCTGCCGAAGGCGTCACGGGTCTTGGCTGTCGGCCAGTCAGGCCGCGCGAAGTCAACCGCCAGCCCGGTCCAGTTCGACTTCTCGACGAGCCGGACACCGAGCGGCGTCCCGTCGGCAAGAAAGATGCGGATCGTGGCTGCCCCCATGGCCGTCAGGGTAGCGGCCCCGAGGAGTTGCGCGCAGCGACTACGCGCACCGTGACACGGCGATCCCTCCTCACCGGCATGCAACACCCCACCCCGCGGTGCGACACTCGTCCTGCCGGTCCACGACGGACGTGGACCAAGAGGGGAAGGTGTATGCAGATGACGAAGAACCAGGGCTGGCTGATCGTGGCACTGCTCGCCGCGAACATCGCGACCACGCTCGTTGTCGGCGGCGGCGGGCCGAGCGAGGTCTACGTGACCAACCTGCCCAATGGCTCCGGTCTGACCGGGACCGTCTCGGTCAGTGTCGCCAACTGGCCCACCGGGTCACAGCTCGGCGGGACCGGGGCGATCCCGGTCACCATCGAGAGTCCCACGTGGGTTCATGTCTGCTCCGAAGAGAGCGGACCGTACTACAAGCCTGGACCCTGCAACTAGGCCCTGGCGCCGGAACTTCCCGCGACCCGGTCGAAACAGGCGGCGGCCCGGCGGCGGCTACGCCTGTTCGCTCCTGGCCAGTACGCTACGGGCGACCTCGGCCAAGCGCGGAACGCCAGACGCCATCATGGCTTGGCAGACCTTCTGTAGCGTCGCATTGACGGGATTCTCTCCGGAGGAGCCAAGGGCGCCGATCAGATCCGCCTCGTTGTCCACGATGATCGACTCCGCCTGCCCGAGGACATCACGCTGGGCGCCCTCGTAGACCACCGGGCACATCACCAGTCGCCAACGCCCGTCGACAAGGACCAGTCGGCCGTACTGGTCGACGCTGCTCGCAGGGCCGCCAATCCAGGACAGGTCGATCAGCTCCGCGGAGGATCCCATCGTGCACGAGCACGGACGAAGCAGGGGCACCGCGGCCCCGGCAACGGCCGCGTCGTCCCTCACGGCTGGAACCCCGGCCTCGGTCAGGCGGATGGCCAGCGAATCATCGCCCCAGCCCCAGCCTCAGACGACCGTTGCCTCGCGGCAGGCGAACGGGTCACTGGGGTCAGCGAGATTGGCGGTGGAGGCCGCAGGGTTCTGACCCGTGGGCTTGACCCATCCCGTCGCCGGCCAGGGAAGGTCACGGGCACGTTCATCCTGGGTGATGGTTGCCTGTTCCTCGGGCGTGCCGGCCCACCACGGGCCATCCAGTTCGTCCCACGCGGCAACCCACTCGACGTGGTGATCGATCACCGTGCCGTCCTCAAGCCCGCGCGGGATGATCATCCCCTCGTGATCTGTCTCCTGGTAGGTGCGCACGTAGACGCGCGACGCCCGCAAGTGGCGTGCGATCCTTGTGCTGACGCTCCCATTGACGTAGCGTTCACGCGTCGCGGAGTCAAGGGGAGGAGACGAGGTGGGGACGATGACGCTCGGGTGGCGAATGGCGTTCACGGCGGCGTTGATGGCGGCATCGGTCACCGCATGCGGGCCGGGTCCCAGTCCAACTTACCCGCCAACGCCACTGCCGACCGCCACCCCAGAGCCAACACCCGGTGACGTGGCCACCGAGGCCGAGTTCGCGAGGAGGACCTGCCTCGCGGCCAACCACATCTCTGACGCGATCCTTCCCATGATGAACGCCAAGGAGGCCACGCCCCAGGAGCTCCCTGCCCTGCTCGACGAGGCGTATTCCTCCCTGCTCCTGGCATCTGAGCAGCTCATTCTCGTGCGCAACTGGCCGCGAACGAACACAGACGCCGGGACGAGCGAGGCACTCGCGGCCATGGCCGAGATGGCGGACGCCGGCTACGAGTACAAGACACGCTCGGACACCGCGCGGGTCCTCGAGCTCCCCAACGGCGCGCTTGTCGCGGCCGTGGGAATGTACCGCGAGGCACTCGGCACCGGCCCTGCCACCAGCAGCACCGCCGACAACGTGAACGACCGTGCGAGGATCTCGTTCGCGCTCGGCCAGCTGATCGTGGCAAAGGAGCTCGGCATCG
>CAITNQ010000174.1 GCA_903893785.1 uncultured Gemmatimonadota bacterium | reverse complement strand
TGCGCCGCTGGCGCCGACGCCACGTCCGGGCCTGTGCCGCCGCGGCGCGCTACGCCAGCCTGCAGGCCTTGCTTGGTCCGGTCAGCGAAGCCGTCCTTGCGGCCGGACCTGATGGCACGATTGAATTTGCCAATGAGGCGGCCCACCGCCTCCTGAGCGACCGGACCGAGGCCATCGTCGGCCGGCCGCTGGCGGGCCTGCTGGACGCCGCATCGCGGGCGGCGGTCGCCGCCGTGCCGGACACGGGCGCGGCCCAAGCGGTCGATCTGGTCGAGCAGGTGCTGGTGTCGCTCCAGGGGAACCCCATCCGCGTCCACCTGCGGGTCTGGAGCACGGCTTTCCCGGGCGCGCGGCTGCGCATCGTCTCGGCTCGCGATCTGACCCATGAGCGCAAGGCTCGACAGCGCCTCGACTACCTCTTCCGCCGTAGCCCGGCGCCCATGGCGATGTGCGGAGAGGGGCGGTTCGTGGACGTGAACGAGGCACTGACCGCCGTCACCGGTTACCGTCGCGACGAACTCGTCGGGCAGCCACCGGACGCATTGGGCCTGCTGGTGGAGCGCCAACAGCGCGAGGCGGTCGCCGAGGAGCTGCGGGCCCACGGCCGGGTCACTGACCTCGAGGTGCAGATCCGCCACCGCACCGGTGCCATCGTGGATGGACTGCTGTCCGGTGAGCGGGTTGTCCACGAGGGGCGGCAGGTGCTGCTGGCAATGCTGGTGGACATCACCGAACGCAAGCGAGTGGAAGACCGCCTGCGGCGTAGCGAGGCATACGCCCAGAGCCTGCTGGCCGCCATCCCCGATCTGCTGTTCGTTCTTGACAGCGATGGCCGGTTCATCGACTACCGGGCGTCGCAGGGCGGTCTGGCCCACGATCCCGGTGTCTTCCTGGGCCGCGCGTTCCGCGACGTGCTGCCGGCCGCCAACGTGGCCCAGCTCGAGCAGGTGCTGGCCACGGTGCTGACGCGGCAGCAGCCCGTGGTCTTCCCGTACGACATGGGCATTGGCGGTCAGATCCGGCACTTCCGCTGCCGCGCCGTGCCCCTGCACGGCGACCGCGTCCTCCTGCTGTCGCAGGACATCACCGAGCAACGTCAGGCCGAGGTCGCCCTCCAGCGCAGCCATGCGGCCCTTGAGGAACAGACGCGGGTGGCTCAGGCCATGGCGGCCAGAGCCGAACGGGCCAGTGCCGCCAAGTCGGAGTTCCTGGCCACCATGAGCCACGAGATCCGCACGCCGATGAATGGCGTCATCGGCATGACAGGTCTCCTGCTGGACACCGAGTTGACGGCGGAGCAACGGCGTTGCGCCCAGACTGTCCAAGCGAGCGCGGCCACCCTCCTGGGGATCATCAACGACATCCTGGATTTCTCCAAAGTCGAGGCCGGCAGGCTGGAACTGGAGGAACTGGAATTCGACCTAGTCGACCAGGTGAACGGACTGACCGCGGCTTTCGTGCCCCAGGCACGCGCGAAAGGGCTTGAGCTGCGGGTAAACTGGGCGCCCGACGTGCCGCGCTGGCTGCGCGGCGACCCGGGGCGACTGCGCCAGGTCCTGACCAACCTGGTGGGCAACGCGCTCAAGTTCACCGACCAAGGCAGCATCGCCATCGACGTGTCCCAGGTAGCCACGGCCCCTGGCCAGGCGGTTCTGCGCTTCGTCGTTGCCGACACCGGTATCGGCATACCGGGCGGCCAACAGGCCGCCCTTTTCCAGCCCTTCACCCAGGCGGACGCGTCGACCACGCGCCGTTACGGCGGTACTGGGCTGGGTCTGGCCATCTGCCGTCGGCTGGTGGAACTGATGGGCGGCAGCATCGACGTGGTCAGCCGCGAGGGCCTGGGGTCGCAGTTCGGATTCACGGTTCGCCTGGGCCTCGCCGTGCCTGGCCAGGCAGAGCCGGAAAGTCCCGCCACGGCGCTGGCCAACACCTTTGCCGACCGGCCAGCGCGCGTCCTGGTGGTGGAGGACAACACCACGAACCAGCAGGTTGCCACTGGCCTGCTGCGGCGACTCGGGCTGAGGGCCGATGCCGTAGCCGACGGTGCCGAGGCACTTCGCGCCCTGGAGTCGCTGCCCTATGACCTGGTGCTCATGGACGTGCAGATGCCGGTCATGGACGGTCTGGAGGCCACCACTGCCGTCCGGTCCACAGGTAGCCAGGTGCGCAACCATCGGGTGCCCATTGTCGCCATGACCGCGCGAGCCATGGGCGGCGATCGCGAACGCTGCTTGGCCGCCGGCATGAACGACTATATCACCAAGCCGGTCGTACCGACGGAGTTGGTGGCGGTCCTGCGTCGCTGGCTGCCCGACGCCAGCAGCGCGGTAGCGGCAGCGGCCGCCGGGACGACCGCGTCGCGGCCGCCCGCCGACGGCTCGGTCACGGATGCCGACCTTGAGGTGTGGGACCGCGTCGGCATGCTGGCGCGGGTGATGGACGACAGAGCCTTGGCCGCCGAGATCGTGGCCGCCTTCCTCCAGGATGCGCCGCGGCAACTGAGCGCCATCCGCACCGCCCTCGACAGCGGGGACCTGCCCGCGCTGTCGCGACAGGCCCATGCCCTAAAGGGGGCGGCAGCCAACTTCGGCGGCGACCGCGTCAGCCGGGCAGCGCGGCAGCTGGAACAGGCAGCGCAGGAGGGGGATCAGGCTACCTCGCGGATGCGGGTGGCGGAACTCCAGGCGCGCTTGGAGGAGTTGGTGGGTGTCGCTAGCGGCGCCACGCTCTAGGCCTTCCTGGCCAGGCGCCGCGCGCGGCGACCGCCGTTCGGCGCCATGCCCGTGGGACCCGGCCGCCAGCCGCTCCGAGGCCGGCGGCGAGTCCCGGCGCGCCCCGGTAGCGGCGGCACCCGTAGCGGAGGGCTCGTGGCGGGCAGCAGCGCGGGAGCCGCGCGCCATCGCGCAGCGCAGGGCAGTCAGGCCCGCCACGGCAGCGGCGCCGACAGGACGGTGAGCACATGGATCTGGGACGCAGCGCCGACCCGCAGGAAGCAGCGCTGGCAGCGCATCGCCGTTACTGGCCGGTGTCGAGTCTGGTCCTGGTCGTGCTGGCCGCAATCGCCGTGCTGGTATCCTGGACCGCCCTGCGCCAGTCCAGCTCGCAGACCCGCAGCGAGCTGGTACAGCATGCCGAGCTGGCTGTATCGCCGGCCCTGGCAGGGCAGCTGAGCGAACTGAGCGGCACGCCGGCAGACCTGGCCCGCCCGGTCTACGAGCGGCTCAAGCAGGGGCTGGCAGCCACGCGCCACGCGATCCCTCGCTGCCGCTTCGTCTACGTCCTTGGCCGCCGACCCGACGGCCAGGTGTTCTTCTTCGCCGACAGCGAGCCCCCGTCTTCGCCGGACAACTCGCCTCCGGGCGAGGTGTACACCGAGGCTTCGCCAGAGCTGCGACGGCTGTTCGACGGTGCCGAGGCTTTCACGGAAGGGCCGTTGACGGACCGTTGGGGCGTTTGGGTATCGGCGCTGGTGCCCATCCGGGAACCCGGAAGCCCACGCGTGTTGGGCGTCCTTGGGGTGGATGTGGAAGCCCGGTCGTGGCGCCTGGAGGTGCTGGCCCGTACGGCGCTGCCGCTGTCGCTGGCCCTGCTGATCCTCATCATAGCTGCCGGGTGGGCTGCTGCCGCGCGCCCTGCCGCTCCGGCCCTGCGTCCGGTCCTCAGCCGCCTGATGGTCCCTCTGGCGCTGGCTCTGCTGATGCTCATCAGTGGCGCCGTGGCTCTGCTGGTAATCCAGCATGACCGGTACCGAGCCGAAGCCAGCAACGAGGCCCTGCGCGATGCCTCGGCCACCGTGGCCCGTGGCCTGCAGGACCAGGCCAGCACCCTGATGGCCGTCGGCGAACTGCTCCTGCTGGAACCCTCGTTCGCGCGGGCGGTGGAAGCCCGCGACACCGCCGGGCTCATCGCCAGCCTCGCACCCGCATTCGCGGCCCTCCAGTCCGACTACCGGGCCGGCTCCCTGTCGGTGGCCGACAGCGTCGGCGTCATCTTGTGGCAGGCGGGCTATCCGGGCGCGGGCGGCGGCCAGTTGGACGGCCCCGCAGGGCAGAGCGCCGTCGAGAGCGGCGACATGGCCTGGGGACTGGGCCTGGCGCCCACGGGCACGGTGGCGGTCACCGTGGTGCATCCGATACGCCGCGACCAGCGGCTCGTGGGCTACCTGCAGTTGCGCAAGGAGATCGACGACGTCTTGGCGGGCGTGCACCTGCCCGAAGCGATCGAGCGTGTGGTCACCGTCTCCAAGGAGACCGTGGACCGGGTCCAGTGGGAATCGCGCATGGCGCGTCAGGGCCACCGCGTGACGTGGGAAGCCTTGGGCGATGACATCCCGATCTATGCCTCGGCTCCGCTGGACGATGCCCGCGCTCGGACCGCGCTGCGGGCGGTTGAAGCCGTGCCCGACGGCAATGTGATCAGCACCACGATCCCGCCACGGGACTGGCGGGTCATGCGCGTGTCGCTGGTCGACCAGGAGGGCAGCCACATGGCCCACCTGGTAGTCATGCGCGATGTCAGCCAGATCATGGCCGAACGCGACTGGCTGGTGGCCGTGGCCGTGGGGGGCGGCGTGGTGCTGTGCACGGGCCTGTGGGCTTTCGTTTTCGTGCTTCTGCGCCGCACTGATGCCGGCATCCTGGCGCAGCAGTCGGTCCTGACCGAGCGCGACGCCAATTTCCAGGCTTTCTTCGCCACCGTCGGGGACTGCATCGCGGTAGTCGATGCGGACGGCCAGGTGCTCTTCGCCAACGCCGCTCTGCAGCGCCTCCTGTCGTATACCGAGCCGCAACTCCGTGGGCGGTCGATCGCCGCGTCCTTTCCTGCTGGCGCCGCGCCCGTGGCGCTGGCGCAGTTGCGCGCCCATGCGGGCGCGGCCGCCGAGGCCCGCGACCCGAGCCCGGTGCCGCAGTCGCTGGTCCGCGCCGATGGCCGTCTGGTGCCCGTCGAGTTCCGCGCTTGGCAGGGCCGATGGAGCGGCCAGGAGTGCCTGGTCCTGGTGGCCCACGACGTCAGTGCCGAACGCGAGGCCCAGCGCCGCTTCGAGCACCTGTTCCGCCACAACCCGGCACCGATGGCCCTGATCGACCTGCAGACCGGCACCTTCGAGGACGTTAACGACGCCTTTGTGGGCGTCCTCGGCCATCCGCGTGAGCAGACCCTGGGGCGCACCGAGGCCGAGGTGGGCCTGGTGGCCGACCGGGACCAACGCCAGGCGATGGGTCAACAGATCCGCGCTCAGGGCCGATTGCCGGCCACCGAGGTCGTCATCAGGCAGGGCAGCGGGGCCCTGATCGACGGTCTGCTCTCCGGCGAGACCATCGACGGCGCTGACGGCAGCTGGTTCCTGGCGGTGCTGGTCGATATTACCAGCCGCCGACGGGCCGCCCGCGTTGACCAGGCACGACTCGAGATCATCGCGGCCGCGACCCGTCTCGACCCCGAGCAGCTGCAGAACGAGGGCTTGGCCCTGCTGCGCGACATCGTCGCCAGCCCCGGAGGCTTCTGCGTCGAGGTGAACGCCGATCAGCGATCGCTGACCGGCGGGGTCGTGCAGCCGGCCCGGTGGAGCCAGGTGCCGCTGGCCAGCCCCGGTCCGGGCAGCCTGCCTTTGGCCGGTGCCTGTGAACAAGCGGTGCTGACCCGCCGCCCCTGCATCCGGCACGAGAGTAGCTCGTTGACGCCCTGCCCTTGGTTGGCGCCCGAGGCGCCGTGCAGTCGCACCGAGCTAGTGGTGCCATTGGTACGCGGTGAGTGCGTCGTGGCCCTGGTCGGCGTCGCCGGGAAGACGCCCGCGTACACCGAAGAAGACGCCACCGCAGTCGCCCTTCTGGCCGACGTGCTGTGGGAGACCGTGCAGCGCCAACGGACTGAGCAGGCCCTGCGCCAGGCCGTCATCGAGCTCGAGCAAGCCTCGGCCCGCGCGCGCGAGATGGCCCGTCGGGCCGACGCGGCCAGTGTGGCCAAGAGCGAGTTCCTGGCCAACATGAGCCATGAGATCCGCACGCCGATGAACGGCGTGGTGGGGATGACGGGCCTGCTGCTGGACACCCGTCTGGACGACGAGCAGCGCCGCTATGCCGAGACCGTGCAGACTAGCGCCGAGGCGCTGCTGGGGCTGCTGAACGATATCCTTGATTTCTCCAAGATCGAGGCGGGCCGGCTCGAACTGGAGGCGGTCGACTTCAATCTTGAGGGCCTGCTCGAGGACGTGGTGACCGGTCTCGCCCTGCCGGCCGGTGAACGGGGGCTGGAACTGCTGGCCGGCGTCGAGCCTGGCACGCCGCAGGCGGCCCGCGGTGACCCCGGCCGCCTGCGCCAGATACTGACCAACCTGGTGGGCAACGCCGTCAAGTTCACCCACCACGGCGAGGTGGAGACCTGTCTCGGTCTGGCCGAACGGGAGGGTGACAACCTCACTTTCAGGTTCTCTGTGCGCGACACGGGCATCGGCATTCCGGCGGCCAAGATGAGCTCGCTGTTCGAAAAGTTCACCCAGGTCGATGCGTCCACGACGCGCCGCTATGGCGGCACCGGACTAGGGTTGGCCATCACCCGGCAACTCGTGGAGCTCATGGGCGGCCACATCACCGCCACCAGCGCCGAGGGGGTAGGTTCCGAGTTCGTTTTTACGGTCCGACTCAGCGCCGCCGAGAGTACTGCATCCGACCTTGCCGACAGCCCGGAGGTGCCCGACCACGCCCGCGGCTCACGCCTGCTGGTGGTGGACGACAACGCCGGCTGCCGCCGCCTCCTGGGCCGTCACCTGCGGGCCTGCGGACTGACCGTGGACGAGGCCAGGGATGGACTGCAGGCGTTGAGCCGACTGCGACAGGCGGCCGCCGAGGGCCGCCCGTACGCGACGGCACTGATCGATACCGACATGCCTGAAGTGGATGGCGCTTCGGTGGCTGCTGTGATCAGTGCCGAGGAGAGCCTGCGGGGGACACGCGTTCTGTTGATGGCGCCCTTGGGGACCGCCGGGGCCACACAGTGGGGCGAGGTCCCGGGCGTCGCTGCCCGGCTGGCCAAGCCCGTCCGGCGACAGGAACTGGTCGGGGCGCTGCGCCGGCTCTTCGGCCCGGCTGACGCTACTGCCGGGGCCGCCGTCGATCAGCGGGCGGTTCCCGTGGCCGCGGAGCCCGCCCGCCGCTTCCGCGTCCTCGTGGCCGAGGACAACAGCGTCAACCAACGCGTGGCGCTGGGCCTGCTGCGCAAACTCGGCGTGAGCGCGGACGCCGTGGGCGATGGGCAGGAGGCGGTGGCAGCGCTTGCTTCGGTGCCCTATGACTTGGTGTTCATGGACGTGCAGATGCCGGTGCTCGATGGTCTGGGTGCCACGCGCGAGATCCGCGACCCCGGTTCGGCGGTACGCAACCACGCCATACCCGTAATCGCCATGACCGCCCATGCGCTGCAGGGCGACCGCGAGCAGTGCCTCGCGGCCGGAATGAATGACTTCGTCGGCAAACCGGTGAACCCCAAGCGCCTGGCCGAGGCGTTGGGACGCTGGTTGCCGGGGTTTACGCCGCCCGTTTGACCTGCGGGGCGATGAGCCGGCCCACCAAAGCGCGTTGGACGGGTCGCCAGATCGCGGCGGCCCCGGAAGCCCGCCCCCACGCCGAGCCCGGCCATTGAGTCACAACCATAACGGCCCCAAAAACTTGAACCGTCCCTTGGGATGTGGCCCTCATTTTGCTTTGACCGAGCCCGGACTATGCCGGCCGTTGTTCCCGCGTTCGCGGACCGCACGTCGTCACCCATTCGGGATGAACCCACGCCATGGCGCCAACCGCCACCCCGTCAACCACGTCAGCCACCGAGGTCGCGTCGGCCGAAACGCCGCTGGCGCGGTTCATTTTCCGGCACTATGCCCTTGGTGCACTGATTCCCATTCTGTCGATTGAGTTGCTGCTGCTGGTGATCTACTTCGCCGTCAACAGCTACACCCGCCAGCAGACCGTGGCGACCCTGCGCAGCGAGGTGACTGCGGTCATGCCGCACCTGGTCCGCAAGCAGGCCGACCTGATCAGCACCGACTTTCGCAACGTGCAGCGCGAGACAGCCTTCTTCGCCCAAGCCCACGCCGATCTCTTCACCCGTCCCGCCGACTACCACGTGGCGGGCGACCCACCGCGTTTTGCGGTGGCGCCCACGGGCGCGCTGTACCAGACCAACCGGGACAGCCTGAGTTCACTGTTCTTCGTCGGTGCAGACCGGCTGACGGCAGACCAGAAAGAGAAGGCTCGGTTGACAGCAGCGCTCGACCCGCTGTACCGACACATGGTCCGCGACAACCCGCACGTGGCCGCCGCGTATCTGAACACGCCGGACAACATGAACCGACTGTACCCGTTCATCCCGGAGGTGTACAAGCAGTACCCGGCCAACCTGCGTATGGTCGAGTACAACTTCTACTATCTGGCCGATGCCAGTCACAACCCGGAACGCAAGCCGGTGTGGACCGGGGTCTACCTCGATCCGGCCGGGCAGGGGTGGATGCTCTCCTGCGTGGCCCCGGTGTACCAAGCGGACACGCTCGTCGGGGTGGTGGGGCTCGACGTGACCACCACCAACATCGCCGAGAGCGTTCTGGCCCAGCGCCTGCCGTGGGGCGCCAATGGCTTCCTCGCCGACGGTTCAGGTATGGTCCTGGCCATGGGCGAGCGCACCGAGGAAATCCTCGGTCTGCGGGAGCTGAAACGACACGTCTACGACAGTGCCATCGCCAAAGAGCAGCTCAAACCCGAGGAGTTCAACCTGCTGAAGAACCGCGACGCCGCCATTGCCGCGGTGTTCCGGTCCATCTACGACGACAGCGCCACCGTCAAGGAGTTCGCTACGGCGCGCGGCAATTCCCTGTTCGTCGTGCAGCAACCGGTGGATGTCACCGGTTGGAAGCTCTTCGTTCTGATTGAAGCCGACGAGGTGCTGCGATCAGTCAACGAGGTGTCGACGCTCTCGCAGCGCATCGGGTACGGATTGATTGGCGTGATGCTGGTCTTCTACCTGTTCTTCTTCCTGCTCCTGCGGCGCCGCGCCAGGTCGATGACCCAGGCCATCGCGGACCCCGCCGCCAGCCTGGCGCGGGCGGCCCGGGCCCTGGGTTCGGGTGCCCGGCAGGTTGACCTGCCCAACAGTGGCTTGGCCGAGTTGGATGACCTGACCCGTACCTTCACCCAGATGGCCGACGAATTGGACGAGCGGTCGCGGGCGCTGGTTGAGACCGAGGTCCGGGCCAAGATGCACGAGAAGGAAGCTGAGTTGGCCTATGCCCGCGGCATGTTCGAGGCCGCCGGAGGGTACCTGCACAACGTCGGTAACTCAATCACCCGCCTGGACAGCTCGCTGCTCGACCTGGACAGCATTGTCCGCAGTACCGAGCAGTACCCGGTGGTGTTCGACCGTCTGGCTGCCGCCAGCGATCCGGACATGTTGGCGCGTTTCCGGGCCGTCCTGGTCGACCGAACCGTACCGCGGTTGCGCGACAGCACCGCCGAGATCCGGCGCATCAAGGACATTATCCAGCAGACCATCCGCCACCAGCAGCAGAGCTTCCGCGACGCGCGCGAGGCCATGATCCCCGAAGCCTTCGACCTGGTCGCCCTGGTGCGGGAAGCAGCGGCCGGCATCAGCCTGCCACCCGGCGGGCCCACACTGTCGCTGAACCTGCCCGAGCGCGCCGAAATCACGCACCACCGAAGCCAGCTGTATAACGGCGTGGTCAACGTCATCAAGAATGGCGTGGAAGCCTGTGAAGGGCACGCCGATGGCCATGTGCGTATCGACGTGGAACCGCTGCCCGAAGGGGCGCGGGTTACGGTCACGGATAACGGCTGTGGTGTCCAGAACGAGCATCGCGAACGGGTGATGAGTGCGGGTTTCACCACCAAACCACAGGGCAACGGCTTCGGTCTACACTCGTTCGCAGTGTTCCTGTCCGCTAACCGCGGCCGCGTGACCTTGAGCAGCCCGGGGCCCGGACAGGGCGCCACGGCGACGATCGAGGTGCAGAATGCCTAGTCGGCATACGATCCCGATCGTCGATGACGATGGGGCGGTCCTGGAATACTACCGCAAGGTGTTGCTGCCGCAACCCGACACGCTGGACATTCTGAGCGAACCGGCGGCCGAAGTCGGGTCGCCGGAGCTGGAGCTGCTGCTCTACACGCGGCCGAGCGAGTTGCTCGAGGGTGTGGCTTCGCGGCTGGCAGCCGGAGCGCAGGTGCCCCTGTGCATCCTCGACATGCGCATGCCGGAACAGAACGGCCTGGACACCGCCGTCAAGGTCCGCGAGCTGGCCCCT
The DNA here is from genome assembly GCA_903893785.1 of uncultured Gemmatimonadota bacterium. Taxonomy (GTDB): domain Bacteria; phylum Latescibacterota; class UBA2968; order UBA8231; family UBA8231; genus CAITNQ01. The sequence continues at coordinate 23,029 of CAITNQ010000174.1, read as the reverse complement.
GATATCAGCATCATCATCTGCTCGGCCCATTCCGATGCCAGCCCCCAAACTTTGGCCGAACGGCTGGACGAGCGCGTGTTCCTGGTCCGCAAGCCTTTTGCGCCGGACGAGTTCCGCCTGCTGGTCCGCGTCGTGGTGCGCGAGTGGGAGGGGCGGCGCGCCCTGGCCGAGGAGCGCGAACGCCTGCGTCGCATCCTTGAGGGGACGCGGGCCGGGACCTGGGAGTGGCAGGTCCAGACGGGCGAGGTGCTGTTCAATCCGCGCTGGGCTGAGATCATCGGTTTCCAGTTGGAGGAATTGGCGCCGACCTCCATCGCCACCTGGCTTGACCAAGCCCATCCCGACGATCTGGCCGAGTCCGATCGCCTGCTGCGGCAGCACTTTGCCGGCGACACCCCGTACTATGACTGCGAATGCCGCATGCGCCACAAGGACGGCTCATGGGTGTGGGTTCACGATCGCGGTAAGGTGGTCTCGTGGGACAGCGAGGGCCGACCGCAGTTGATGTGCGGCACCCACGTGGATATCACCGCCCGAAAACACATGGAAGATGAACTGGCGCAAACAATTAAGGCACTGAACGAGTCTACTGAACGAGCCACTGCGTTGGCTCGCGAGGCGCGGGTTGCAGCCCAGGCCAAGAGCGACTTCCTGGCCAATATGAGCCACGAGATCCGGACGCCGGCCAGCGGCGTGATCGGCATGACCGGACTGCTGCTGGGGACCTCGCTGACCCGCGAGCAGCAGCGTTTTGCCGAAGCCATCCGCAGCAGCGGCGAGTCGTTGCTGGCCATCATCAACGACATCTTGGAGCTGTCAAAGATCGAAGCCGGGCGGCTGCAGCTGGAGCGGCTCGATTTCGACCTGGAGGCAATGCTCGACGACTTCGCTGACACGTTGGCGGTGCGGGCCGAGCAGAAGGGCATCGCCTGGGTCTGCCGCATCGACCCGGAGGTGCCCTTGGACCTGCGCGGCGATCCGGGCCGCCTTCGGCAGGTGCTGACCAACCTGGCGGGCAACGCCCTCAAGTTCACCGCGAAGGGCGAAGTGACCGTGCGGGTCTCCGTTACCGAAGTGGAGGCAGACGAGGCCGTGCTCCGCTTTGCGGTGCACGACACGGGTATCGGCATCGCTCCGGACAAACTCGGGCTGCTGTTCGAGAAATTCTCCCAGGTCGATGCTTCGACCAGTCGGCACTACGGCGGCACCGGGTTGGGTTTGGCCATCTCACGGCAGCTAGTCCGCCTGATGGGCGGTGATATCGGCGTCGACAGCACCCTCGGCGTGGGTTCGCTGTTCTGGTTCACGGTCCGGTTCGGTCTGCAGACCGGTTGGGAGCAGGCCCAGCGAGCCGGCACCATGGCGGCGCTGGCCGGCTGCCGGGCCATGGTCGTGGACCACAATGCCGCGTCCCTGGAGGCCATGGCGCAGCAGTTGTCGGCCAGCGGCCTGCGGGTGACACCCGTGTCCCAGGGGTTCGACGCCTTGCGCGAGATCAACCGGGCGCAGGGCGACGGCGACCCCTATGCCATAGCCATTATCGAGGGTCGCCTGCCGGTGATCGACGGCCTGGCTCTGGGCCGCATTATCCGCGACGACGCGCGCCACGCCGACGTCAGACTGGTCATGGTTACCTCGTTGGCGCAAAGCGAGGACCGTCAGCTGATCACCGCAGCTGGCTTCGATGCCTCGTTGCCCAGGCCCCTGCGCCGTCGTGAACTGATCGAGATCCTGCGGCGCCTGATCACCGGCGAGAGCGTGGCGCTGCCGCAGGCGCGGGAGCCCGCCACAGTGCGCGCCCGCCCGATCGGGGGACGGCCCGCCAGGGTGCTGCTGGCCGAGGACAACCAGATCAACCAGGAGGTGGCCCTGGGACTCCTGCTGAGCCTCGGCCACGACGCGGTTGCCGTCAGTGACGGCGCCGAAGCCATCGCCGCGCTCGAGCGTGAGGACTACGATCTGGTGTTGATGGATTGCCAGATGCCGGGGATGGATGGGTATGCCGCGACGCAGGCCATCCGCGGGCCCGAGTCGCGGGCGCGCAACCGGCAGGTCCGCGTCATTGCCGTGACGGCCCACGCTATGGAGGGAGATCGCGAGCGGTGCCTGGCCGCCGGCATGGACGACTACATCACCAAACCGATCGACCGGTGGGCGCTGGAGGCCAAGCTGTCACAATGGCTGACCGAGGTCCAGGTTACCGGCGCCGGTACAGCACCCGTGGCGCGCATCGCACCCGTAGCACCCGTGCCGACCGCGAGCAGCCCTGCCGCGACGGCCCGTTCGCATCCCGACGCGGCCGTTTTTGACCAGGAGGGCTTCCTCAACCGCGTCGGCGGCAACCAAGCCAACGCCCGCCGCATCCTGGCCAAGCTGCCCGAGAGCCTGCAGCCCCGCCTGCGCGATCTGGCCACCAGCCTGACGGGCGGCGACTACGAAGCTGCAGCTCAAGCCGCCCACAGCATCAAGGGCATGGCCCTCAGCCTGGCAGGCGAGCGGCTGGGGCGTGTGGCCCGGCGCCTGGAACTGGCGATCAAGACACGCGACTCCTCGGCCATGGCCATCGAAGCCGAGTTGCACCGGGAGGCGGAGTCCATGCTGGCCGAGGTTGCGGCTTACCTGGGAACGTTCCCAGGGCAGTGACGACTGGCGCGCCGGCGCCGGACTGACGCTGCGCCGGGCTAGCAGGACGCCGACCGCGTCGCCCAGACGATCCCCTCGGTGCTCTGGCCGCGCGGCACGGCGACTGGTCTCGTGGCCGTTGCCTGCGTACCTTGTGCCCGCCAGAGTCGTCCGCGGTCAATGCGCGGCAGGTGGGCGTGGGGGAGGCAGATGACTGTCGAGCGGGTGCTGCGCCGCATCCGTTGTCCACAGTGCGGCATGGTGGGCCGGGGTAGCGCCGCACGCCTGCAGCGTCCGACTGTGTGCCCCAAGTGCGGCGTCGAAGTGGTGTTCGTGGAGGCCACCGCGACCCCGGCCAGTACCGCGCGCCGCCCCGGCGTTCGGCCGTCCGCGCGGCGGCCACGATCCGCCCTTGCCGGCCGGCACCGCCGGCACACCCGCCGTTGGCTTGTCGCGGCCCTGCTGGTGCTCCTCGTGGCCGCCGTCGCGACCTGGGTCTGGCTGACCCGGTGGCCACGCGAGCTGGACACCCGGCCGCGACTCTCGTCCCTGCCCGCCTCGGTAGTGGCCGAACGTCGCGTGCTCATTCGCAGCCGCGACCCGCTGGCGGGCGGCTGGAGTTACCGTCTGTCGCCCGAACCGGACAGCGCCGAGATCGGGCGGGCCCAGGCGACGCTGGCATGGCGCTGGGTCGCCGTAGAGCCACTGCCGGCTTCGCGACAGCCGTACCGCTTCCAGGTCCGTTGCGCTTGGACGCTGACCGTCGACAACCCGCTCGACCAGCCGATATCGGCCCACATGACGAGCGTGAGCAAGGTCCTGCGGGACGATTGGACCGACCGGTGGCGCGGTAGGGAATACCGCCGCGCCCTGGCCAGCTTCGCCTCCTTCGTCGTTGTGGACCGCCCGGCCAACCTCGTCGTCCCGGCACGTTCACGGGCCTCGCAGCGCGGCGAGTTCGCCTTTGCCGCGCCCGACCTGCGCGCGGTGCACCGCATCTCGGGCCTGACCGCCAACCTGGTTCTCACCAGCGACCAGCCCGTGGCCGACCTGCTGCTGGACGGCGCGACACTGCAGCCGCTGCGTTGATGGGCCCGGGCTCGCGGCACCCGGGCCGACCCGCAGCGGTCAGCGTTATTTTCGGCGCCCTATGGGGGTGCGCGCCGGGCTGAAGGTGTTTACATTTAGTCACGTAGGCGCGTGATGGCGACGCCGCAGTCGCGGTATCGCGGGGGCGGGCGTTGCTTGGCGCCGTTTCCACCAAGCGATCCTGATCTGCGGTGGCAACTGTCCGACGGCTCGGTACGCCCAGGGGTGGGTGGCTACCGACTCACCGTGGACTCAGTTGCGCCGTAGCCGGCACCCGGTTCCTGCCTTCGGGCGCACTGGGGGCCGTTGCGGGCCGGGTGGGCGTCCGGGCCAGCCCCAGGGGTGGGGTGCTGCCTATCACGTCTGCCCGGCCCTTGTTGTTCCTGCTCCATTTCCCCCGCCCCCCACGCGGCCCGCAGGGGCCAGGACGTGTTGTGAGCACCGACGGCAGAGCGTCGTTGACCACGCAGACCATCCACGGCGTGTTCTGGACCGGTGGTGCGTCCCTGCTGGCGCTGTTTATCCCGTTGGCCCTGTACGCCTTCCTCGCCCAGGCCGATGTCGGGTTGTACGAAGGTGCCCTGAACATCGTCATGCTGCTGGCGCTGGTAGGTGACCTGGGCTTGAGTTCAGCCCTGGTGCAGTTCCGCCAAGCGGCCGACGAGCACTACAGCGCCACCTTCTGGGTCAGCCTGGCCGCCGGTCTGGCGATTACCGCGACGGCGTGGGCCACGGCGCCCTGGGTGGCCCGGCTGGCATACGAGGGCGATCCTCGTGCGTTCCAACGGGTGTTTGCGCCGCTGATGCTGCTGGTGCCGTTCGCGGCCGTGTCCGGCGTCTTCCGGGCGCGGCTGCAGTTCAACCTGCGCCTGAAAGCCATGGCCGTGGCAGAGATGGCTTCGGTGCTGGTCTACGGGCTGGTGGTCGCCGTCCTGCTCGCTCTCGACATGGGTCTGTGGAGCGCCATCCTGGGTGCCCTAGTGCGGGAGGTAGCCCTGCTGGCAGCGATGGCCATCGGCGCCGGGTGGTGGCCGAGTTGGCGGTTCTCGCCGCGCGTACTGCGCGATATCCTGCCGTTCGGTCTGCACTTCACCGGCTCACGCACGGTCAACTACCTGAGCAGCAACCTGGCCAGTTTCGTTGTCTTTAACCAGTTGGGTCACAACGAAATGGCCTCCTACAAACTAGCCGACCGGCTAACCACCATGCCGCTGCTCCGGCTGTCGACGGTATTGACGAGGGTGTCGTTCCCCACCTTCGCCTCGATGCAGGCCGATGACGCGCTGCTGCGGCGCAGCTACCTCAAGTTCGTGCAGAGCATCGCCCTAGTGTTCTGGCCCGCCCTGCTTGCCCTGGTGGTGCTGGCGCCGCGTCTCCTCGATCTGATCGGCATGCCCACGGCCCTGGGCCCCGTGCGTCTGCTGGCTGCAGCCACGATTGTGCGGGCAGTGGGCCTGGTGGTAGGTTCGGTGTACATGGCCAAAGGCCGCGCCAACTGGTCGCTTTACTGGTCCGTGGCGACCATGGCCGTGCTGCTGCCCGGCCTCATCTGGAGTGTGGGCGGCGGTGGCGGGGTAGAGGGTATCTGCCAGGTACTCCTGACCACCTCAGTGCTGTTCCTGGTCGCTTCCCAGTACCTCGCCGGACGCCTCATCGACCAACCGCTGGGCGCCTATCTGCGCGTGATGGTGCGACCTGGCCTGGTGGCGCTCGTGGTTGGCGCCGTGCTGGCGGCGTCGGCGCCCTGGCTGCCGCGGGATCCGTGGATGGCGCTGGCAGCCGGTGGGGTCCTGGCCGGCATCGCCTTCGGCGCCTCGTTACGGTTGCTGGCACGCGACCTGTGCCAGCAGTACTGGCGCGGTATCCGGGGTTGAGGTCCGCCTCGCGCGAACCGGGTTGGCCGCGCCGACGACGACAGGGTCCTACCGGGCCAAACACGGCCCGCCCCCAGCACCCGATGGGGCCGGGAACGGGCCGTGCGGCAACCGCCGGCTACGGACGCGGGTTCGCGGCCGGTGTGCCCAGGATTGCCCCCAGTCGCCGCAACTCCTCGCCGTAGGCGCTCCAGTCACCCCGTCGTTGGGCCTCCAACGCGCGCTCGAAGTGAACCCTGGCCTGCTGCAGATCCGGCGTCTCGCCGGGTTTTCGGGGGGATGGCGCGGGCGGTGTCGCCCCGCCATCAACAGCAACCGCCACGGCAGGCGCCCCCTCGAGACCGCCGAAGATGCGGCCCAGCGCCGCCTCTAGTGTCTCCTCCATCACAATCTGGTTCTGGTAAGCGACGATCACCCGTTTGAGTTCGGGGATGCGGCCGTCGGCGGCCCGCAGGTATAGCGGCCGCACGTACAGCAGCGACTCCTCGATCGGGATCACCAGCAAAGTGCCCTGAATCACCTCCGAGCCCTGCTGATCCCACAGGGTAATCTGGGGCGAGATGAGCTGGTCCTGATTGATGCGCCCGATAACCTGGCGCGGCCCGAAGACCACCTTCTGTTTGGGGAACTGGAACACCAGCAGTTTGCCGTACGAGTCGCCGTCGCTGCGGGCCACCATCCAGGCCGACAGATTGTCCTTGCCGCGCGGCGTAAACGGCAGCATCTGGATGAACTCCGCCCGTTCTTCGCCCGGCAGTTTCATGATCGTGTAGTATGGCTGCATGGGGCGGCCGCGCCCCTCGCCATCCAACGCCGGGATCTCCCACTGGTCTTCCTTGTTGTAGAACACCGACGGATTGGTCATGTGGTAGGTCAGGTACATGGCGGCCTGAATACCGAACAGGCTCTCCGGATACCGCAGGTGCCCACGCAGGTCCTGGGGCATCTGGTCCAGCGGCTTGAACAGGCCGGGGTAGATGCGTCCCAGAGTGGCAGCCACGGGATCATGCTCATCCGCCAGGAAGAAACTGACCGTGCCGTCGTACGCGTCCACCACGGCCTTGACCGAGTTGCGGATGTAGCTGATGCCGGTGGCCGATGGCGTCGAGTACGGATAGCTCCGGCTGACCGTGTATGCGTCCTGGATCCAGTAAAGGCGGCCGGCCGAAACGACCAGATAGGGGTCCTCGTCGTATGTGAGAAACGGGGCGATGGCGGTGACCCGTTCGGCAACCTGACGACGGAACATCAGCCGGCTTTGGTCGGTGATGTTGGGGCTGACCAGGATATCGAACGAGTGGAAGCGCACCGCAAACAGCAGACGGCGCCACCAGCTCGATATGGCGATGCCACCTGACCCGGTGTACGACGAATACACGTTGTCGTCGCCCTTCGGGTAATGGAATTCAGGCACCTGGGTCTTGACGATGACGTAGTCGCTCGACAGCTCGCTGTAGTACAAGCTGGGCTCGGTGATCGGGATGTCGACCGAGGACTCCGGCGGCAGGTTCTTCACCCACAACACCGGCAGGCCCTCCTGCGACACCTGGTTCACCGGGCCCAGGGCCAGACCATGGCCGTGCGTGAACGTCAACCGCTCGTTGATCCAAGTGCGGTTGGGCAGGCTCCGCGCGTTCAGCTCGCGTGCCGACAGCATCACCTGTCGCAGCTTGCCGTCGATCATGTACCGGTCGTTGTCGACGGAGACGAAATCGTAGTACGTGCGGATTTCCTGGATCTGGCCGAACGTGTCGAGCAGGGGCTGGTGGTCCCACAGCCGCACATTCTCCAGCGTCGCCGAATTGCGGTCAATGTCGGCCCGCGTCAACGCCGCGTCGCCCGACAGGGACCGCTCCTCGACGCGTTCCAGACCAAAGGCACGTCGCGTGGCGGCAATGTTGTGGGCGATATACGGGGCCTCATTGGCTTGCTCGTTGGGGGCCACCACCAGACGCTGCACCACGGCGGCATACAGGCCGCCACCCACCCACACGGCCAGGTACAGGCCGCCGCCCGCCAGCAGCAACCACGGCCGGGATTGCCAGGCCTGGAGGGCCGCCAGGGCCGCGCTCACCAGGGCGGCGACCAGCAGCAGCCACAGGGCCGGCAACCGGGCGTTGGCACCCACGTACGAGGCCCCGTGGACGATGCCCGATGGATGCAGGAGGAGCTGCGGCATGTCGAGGTACGCCCCCAGGGCGAGCACCAGGAACACCGCGGCGACCAGCAGCGACATGTGGGGCCGGGCCCGGCCCGTGGCCAGGCCGCTCTGCAGCCGCCCCGTGCCCAACCGCAGCGCACCGCCCACCAGGTAGAGCCCGCCGCACCCTGCCGTGGCCGCCAACAGCAGGGCCAGCAGGAGGCCGCGGGCGAAATCAAGCCAGGGCAGGGCGAAGACGTAGAAGGCCAGGTCGCGCCCCAGGATGGGGTCGGCCTCGCCGAACGGCACGGCGTGGCGATAGAGCAGCCAGGCCTGCCACTGGCTGGCGGCCGCCAGGGCCATCAGCAGCGCCACGACGCCGCTAGCCACAGCCGCCAGTCCGCGCAGCTGCGGCAGGCCGAGGGTCATCGGGGGTGTTTCCGGTCGGCCGCTCGGCACCACAATGAAGGGCATGGCCAGGCCGCGGATGGCCAGATGCAGCTGGGCGTAAAGGAAGGCGAAAGCGGCCAGCCCCACGACGCTGCCCAGCCACGCCCGCGTCGTCCATTCCTGCAGGAGGACCTGCTGGTACCCGGTTTCACCGAACCAGAGCCAGTCGCTGAGCACGCCGATCGCAGCCGGGAAGCCGAAAAAGAGCACGACGGCTGCGGCGCCCAGCCAGGGGCGCGATCGGCCCCGGCGCCACGGCCACGGACCGCCCTGATCGATCACGCGGGCTCCTGCGCTCGGGGGCCGTTGGCCTCCGCCTGTCTGCCAACCGGCATCTGTCATTGGCCACCTCCGGCGTGTCCGCGGCGTCCGGCGCCGGCACCCGCACCCAGGCGCGGCCGGACCGGTCTCCTGCCAAGGGGGGCAGCCGAAACGGCAACGCACCCCCTGACGCTGCCCCCTACGGACGGCGGTAGCCGGCGCGCGGTCAACTAGCGGCTACAGCTCCAGCTGCACGCCGATTTCGACGACCCGGTCCGGTGGAATGCCGAAGAACGCCGGGGCAGTGTAGGCGTTGCGCGACATGAACGAGAATAACCCCTTCCGCCACTTCCACATAGATGATGTTCCGCTGGTCAGGAGATTCTCCCGACCTAGGAAGTAGGTGGTAGTGAACGGATGGGTGATCAGGCCCTGCGAAGCAGCCTGGAGGAGGACCTCAGGCGCGGCTGGACGCTCCATGTAACCGTAGCGCGAGACCACCCGGAAGAAGCCCTGGCCAAGGTCGGTCACCGCCAGCCGGTCCTCGGCCGTCACCTCAGGGGCATCGGCCGACGCCATCGACAACAGCACGATAGTCTGGTGCAGCGCGGGGGTGTGTTTGAAGTGGTGCAGCAGGGCCATGGGCGTGTCGGTGGCCGACAGGGTCATGAAGACCGCCGTGCCCGGCACTCGTTGAGGCTGGCACCGGGCGACGTCGGCAACGAACATCTCGATGGGGAAGCGGACCCGGGCCATGCGCTCCGCCAGGGCCGTGCGGCCATCGCGCCACGTGGCCATGGCCAGGCTGACCGCCGCCGCCACCGCCAGCGTAACCCAGCCGCCATCCGGTACCTTGAGGAGATTGGGCCCGAGGAAGGCCAGGTCCACGGCCAAGAAAGCCGCCACCAGAGGCAGGGCGTAACGTCGGCGCCAGCGCCAGGTACGGGTCGCGACGACATAAAACAGCGCGGAGGTGATGGCCATGGTGGCGGTCACCGCGATCCCGTACGCGGCCGCCAGGCGGCTGCTGCTGCCGAATGCGACGACCAGGACAAGGCATGCCAGCGTCAACGCTCGGTTCACCTGCGGCGCGTAGATCTGGCCGCGGGTAGCCGCAGACGTGTGGACAATGCGCAGCCGCGGCAGATACCCCAGGTGCATGCCCTGCTGCGTCAGCGAGAACACCCCCGAGATCAGGGCTTGCGAGGCGATGACCGTGGCCACCGTCGACAGGGCAACCATGGGGTACAGCAGGGGCGCCGGCACCAAACCGTAGAAGGGGTTGGCGGCCGCGGTCGGGCGCTGCAGCAGCAGGGCTCCCTGACCAAGGTAGTTCAGCAGCAGCGCTGGGAACGCGACCAGCATCCACGACACGCGGATGGGGCGGCGCCCGAAGTGGCCCAGGTCCGCGTACAGGGCCTCCCCCCCGGTGACACACAGCACCACGGCGCCCATCACCACCAGGCCATGGACGCGGTTGGCGGCCAGGAAACCCACCGCACTGGTCGGGTCGAGGGCGCGCAGGATGGCCGGGCTGGCCACCACCGCCGCCAGGCCCAACGCCCCGATGGCAGCGAACCAGGCCAGCATCAAGGGCCCGAACACACGGCCGATGCGCGCGGTCCCCTGCCGTTGGGCCGCGAACAGCAGCAGCAGCACCAGGCAGGTAAGGGGCACCACCAGGGGTTGGGCGCGGTCGGTGGCCACCGCCAACCCCTCAATCGCCGACAGGACCGAGATGGCCGGCGTGATGATGCCGTCGCCGTACAGCAGGGCGGCTCCGGCCATGGCTGCCAGGGCCAAGATCCGGTAAGAACGCGGCGAATGACCCGTTGGCGGCCGGGGTACCAGCGATAGCAGGGCGTAGATGCCGCCTTCACCGTCGTGGTCGGCCCGCACAATGAACAGGACGTATTTGACCGTCACCACCAGGGTCAGAGACCAGCAGACCAGTGACAGCAGGCCGATCACGTTGGCGGCGGTGGCGGCCACCCCGTGAGGACCGTTAAAGCACTCACGGACGGCGTACAGCGGACTGGTGCCGATGTCGCCGTACACCACCCCGAGCGCGCCAACTGCCAGGGCTGCGGTAGCACGCCAGCCGGTCGGCGCCGGGGCTGCGTGGCGGGGGGCTCGGGGGGAAACAGGGGGCGGCAGTACCGCGCCCGGCGGGGACGTCGCAGTCACCGTGGCTCTCCCGGTTCGGAACGACAGCGAGGTAGAGCCCCGCGGCCTGCTCGGGAGGCACTACCCTTCGACGCCTGCGAGGTTAGCTGACGGGATCGGGCCGAAGAGCTTGCCCTACGCCAACGCGGCGATACGCCCCGGATTCTGGTTCCCCCGCTCCTGCCACGCGCAGGATTCGGCGATACAGTGGATCGATGTACGGTACCGTGTCGGCGCCTCCGTGTCAACCATGGCCGCGGAACGCCGGTTCTGCGTCGGTGGCAGGTCCTGCGTCGGTGGCAGGTCCTGCGCCGGTGGCAGGTCTTGCGTCGGTGGCCGGCCCTGCGTCGGTGGCCGGTCCTGCGTCGGTGGCCGGTCCTGCGTCGGTGGCCGGTTTTAGGCCGGTGGCGGGTATTGCGTCGGCCGCCGGGTCTGCGTCGCTGGCTGGTCCTGCATCGGTGGCAGGTCCTGCGCCGGTGGCAGGTCCTGCATCGGTGGCCGGTCTTGCGCCCGCCCGGAGCCACTGCCTTCTTTGCCCGCACGGCCCGGCGCCACCGCCACCCTTGCCTTCCCCCGGAGGTACCATGGACTGTCGCATCCGCGTCGTCGGCTACCGCGTGCTCTACTCGGGGTCGTACCGCGGCCACGGCACCATCGGCGGCTCGATCGTCGATCTGGGTGACCATTGGCTCGGGGTGTTCGGCAGCGGCCCCTTCGAGGACGACGAGGCGGGCCAGCACCCGTTCCAGACAACCACGTGCGACGCCGGTCGCACCTGGTCGCCGCCCACTCCGTTCGGCCCGCCGTTGACGGGTGACCTGGCGCGCCAGTCCCTTGGCTTGGTCGTGTCCGGACCCACGCGGCGTGGGTCCCTGCTGGTCAATGGCGCGCACATGTCGCTGGGCGACGAGGCCAAGCGCTTCTACCAGGACCTGGGCTTCAGGGCCTACACGCTGGTCATGGGGCGCCGGGAGGCAGGCGCCGGCGACTTCACCTGGGCCCGCCACCCCCCCGGCACCTTCCTCGGCGAGCAGTTCGTCGAGCGTGGCGTGGAGCTGGCAGACGGGCGGTTGGTCTTCGCCATCTGGGGCGTGGCCCACCGCGGGGAGAATTGGCAGTGCGGTGTGCTGCTCAGCGACGACGACGGCTGCACCTGGCGTTACCGTCAAGTCGGGTACGAACCCGACGCTGCCATCCGCGATCGCCCCGGCGACTCGGGGTACCCGGCCGGCTTCAACGAACAAAGCCTCTTCGCCCTGCCGAATGGGCGCTTGGTGTCACTCATTCGGGGTCGAGAGCGCCTGGGCCGGTTGGCCAACAGCCCGCGTGACACCTGGTTCTTCCGCTCGGTCTCGGTGGATGCCGGCGAGAGCTGGTCGACTCCGGTTGCCATCGGGGTGGCCGGCACGGGCGCCGCGGGTGTCGGCTGGGTCCTGCCCGACGGCAGCCTGCTGCACGCCTGCCGAGTGCCCTATGCGCGCGCCGTTCACCCGCTGGCGGAGACCGACCTGTTCGGCCTGCACCTGGCCCGCTCGCACGACGAGGGGGTGTCCTGGCACACTGAACTGGTGCTCCAGCGCGATCCGGAGGGCCGCCCCTTCACCAAACACTACAACGTGATGAACGGCCAGTTCATCCACCAGGCGGAGGGCCGCGCGCTGTACGCGTTCGGTCAGTTCGACACGGCCGCTGGCGTGTACCGCATGCTAGCCCTGGAACTCTGTCTGGGCTGACATCATCCGCGGAGGAGGTCCATGGTGTCTGACTGTGAGCGGCTTTTCCCGCTGGACCTGCCGTCGCGCCAGTGGCGCGATTTCGCCGCGGCAGGCTTCGCCGGGCCGGCTTGCGGCGTGATCCACCGGTCGGCCGACCGGGCCCCCAACGGCATGCCGCTCGGGGGCATCGACACCGGCTGCATCGACCTAGATACCACGGGGTTGTGGGGGTACTGCACCCTGTTCAACACCTTCACACCGCGGCGCGGGCCCCTCAACCTGCCCCTACTCGGTTTGGCAACCGGCGGTAACACCTGGGTGCTGTGCCGGCCCGAGCCCAAACAGGCCGTGGGGGAATACCAATACCGCGGATCGGAAGGGTACCGTCGGTGGGAGGGTGATGGCTGGGTGACCTGCACCGAACCCCTGCTGCCAGGTGCCGAGAAGCTGGATCTGGACGGCGTCAGGCTGCCCGACCAGATCCATTACTGGGGTCACTACCCGGTCGCTGATCTGGAATTCGAAACCGACGCCCCGGTGGCCGTCGGTCTGCGCGCCTGGGTGCCCTTCCTGCCCGGAGACGTGGAAGCCTCCATGCTCCCGGGCGCCGTTTTTGAAGTCCACGTGCGCAACCGCGCGACAGGACCCCAGTCGGGTAGTGTGGCTTTGTCCTTCCCCGGCCCGGATCCACGGGAGGCCGGTGCAGCCACCTTCGGGCGCACCGCCATCGACGATCCGCGCTATGGTGGCGTCCTGGTGACCGCGCCGTTGGCGTCCTATGCCCTGGCGGTGCTCGACGTGCCGTCGTCGCGGTGGCGCACCGGCGCGGCCCTGGGAGCTCGGGGCAGCGCCTGGAGCGCAATGGCTCGCCAGCTGCCGGTGGCCAACGCCGACGAGCCTGGCAGCAGTCTGGCGGTCGACTTCGCCCTGGCCGCCGGCGAGACCGCGACCCTGCAGTTCAGTCTGACCTGGTGCGCTCCCACCTGGAATGGGGGCGGCTACAACTGGGCCGGCGCGCCTCGCACCTACCGGCACATGTACGCCCGCCACTACCCCGAGCCGGTCGCTGCCCTGCAGCGGTTGGCGACCGAGCGCGCGTCGCTGCTGGCCCGCGTGCTGGCGTGGCAGCAGGTGGTATATGCGGAGACCGCCCTGCCCGTGTGGCTGCGTGAGTCACTGGTGAACGTCCTGCACCTGATAACCGAAGACGGTCTGTGGGCGCAAGCCGGCCAGGGCGTGCCCGCATGGGTCAGGCCGGAAGACGGCCTGTTCGGCATGAACGAGTCACCACGAGGGTGCCCGCAGACCGAGTGCCTGCCCAACACCTTCTATGGCAATCAGCCCCTGGTGTACTTCTTCCCGTCGCTGGCGTTGTCGACGCTGCGCGGGTATAGCGGTTTCCAGTTCGCCGACGGTGCCCCCACCTGGTCGTTCGGCGGCTGCACAACCGGGACGCCGCCGGCGGACTTCGCCTGCGCCTCGCGGGGATACCAGTTTGCCACCAACGGCATCTCGCTGGTGGCAATGGTCGACCGCTACCTGATGTGCCACGGTGACGCGGCCCGGGTGGCCGAGTTCTTCCCCATGGTGGCCCGCTGCACTGAATGGACGATGGGCCTGTGTACCGCCGCTGGCTACGGCATCGGTGAGCGGGTCATTGCCATGCCCAGTCCGGACAGCGGCGAAGATCCGCCTCGGGAATGGTTCGAGGCCGATCACCCGGGGTGGTACGGCCTGACGGCCCACGTCGGCTTGCTCCACCTGGCGCAGTTGCGCCTGGCCGAGCGAATGGCCCGACTGGCCGGCGAACCGGCCTTCGGCGACCGCTGTGCGGCCTGGGCAGCGGCCGGGTCTGCGGCCCTGGAGGAGCATCTCTGGCAGGGGACGCACTACACGAACTGCCTGGATCCGCTCAGCGGGCGCCGGTCTGATCTGGTCTTCGGGTTCCAGCTCGACGGCGAGTGGATCGCCGCGCATCACGGCTTGGGCTCGCTGGTGCCGCGCTCGCATCTGGAGGCCACCCTGGCCACCGTGCGGCGCTGTAACGTCGGGCTGACCCGGTACGGTGCGGTCAACTACGCCCGGGTCGACGGTACGCCACGGGACGCAGCCCGCCCCGGCACCTGGGACTACGGGGCCTACTCCTCGTTCCCGGCCGAGGTCGCCATGTTGGCCATGAATTACATATACGCGGGGCAGCGGGACTTCGGACTGGAGCTGGCGCGGCGGACCTGGGACAGCCTGATCTGCCGCCAGGGATGCTCCTGGGAACAGCCCAACCGCACTCGTGGCAACACCGACGAGGGCGCCCCAGACGACGCCAATGGCTGGGTGGACTACTTCCAGTGCATGAACCTGTGGTGCCTCCCGGCCGCTCTGGCCGGGCAGGATTTCGGCGGCCCAACGCGATCGGGTGGCCTGGTCCAGCGGATCCTGGCGGCGGCGGACGCTGGCTAGCGGCGCGCCAGGCGCAGACGCTTCGCCAAGGCCCGGGTCGGGCGACTAGCGGCCCGGCAGCGCCGATGGAGTGGCCCCGGGCCAGGCGTCTGGCCGACGCGCGAGTCCGGTGGTATTTTGGGGCGCGCATGGCTCAAACGCCAAGTGGTGCCGCCCCCAGGCGGCGGTGATGCAGCATACCTAACCGGGAGGGTGAACACATGGGGCGGCACGGAGTTATGAAAGGCCTGTTCGGCCTGCTGCCAACACCGTACGACGACAACCTCGAGGTGCACACGGCAGACCTGAAGTCAGTGGCGGACTTCTGCTGCCGCAGTGGCCAGCACGGCATCGTCTGGCCGGTGATGGTGGGGGAGTTCTACTTCCTGGGAGAAGACGAAAGGGTGCGCCACCTGGATGCCGTGCTGGCTTCGGTGAACGGCCGCATCCCCGTGGTCTTCGGTTGCTCCGGCGTGTCGGTGCCGCAGGTACTGCTGTTCGCGCGCGCCGCGCGGCAGGCCGGTGCCGACGCCATCATTGCGATGGCTCCTGCGCGTACCAACCAGACCGTTGCCCTGGACATGTTCCACCGCCTGGCGGACGCCTTCGACGGACCGATCATGATCCAGAACGCCGACGGCTACGCGCCGCTGAGGGGCGAGCAGATCGCGCAACTGGCCACCGAAGTCCCGGCCATCGAGTATGTCAAGGAAGAGCGCAGCCCGGGCCCCAAGCACGTGGCCGAGGTCCGGCACGCTGCCGGCGACCGGATCAAGACCATCTTTGGCGGCGCCGGGGGCAAGCACATTCCTGACGAGCTGCACCGAGGTGGCAACGGCAACATGCCGGCCTGCGAATTCGGCGACTTGCTGGCCCAGGTGTACGAATTGTGGTGGCAGGGAAACGAAGCGGCGGCCCGCGACCTCCACCGCCGTCTGCTGCCGTTGATCAACCTGGAGACGCATCCCTTCATGCGCTACATCCTGAAGCGACGCGGCGTCTTTACCTCGCTGATCGAACGGGCCCCGGCCGGCGCGCTGGCCCTGGACGCCGACGACCGTCGCGAGATCACCCGCCTGCTGGCCGCTGTGGCCCCCGACGTGCGTTCGTTCGCTCCCGGGGCCGAGTGATGTCAGGGTCTGCGCCGATGCTGCCTCGCTGACTGGAGACCCCATGGACGCCCCCCGCCCAGCAACCCGCGGCGAGTTTGCCGCGGTCATGGATTTCATTGACAGGGTTTTCCGGCCCGGACAGACTGGCACGCTGATCATGCATGGCCAGTACCCCCACCTGTATCGTCCGGACGCCGAACACATGGGACGCAGCCTCGTGCTGTACGACGCGGGCGCCCTCGTGGGCCACCTGGCCGTGCATCCGGTGGGCCTGCGCCTGGACGGCGTGACCGTGTGGGCGGGGGGTGTCGGCGGCGTGGCAGCCCATCCCGAACGGCGCGGGGAAGGCATCATGACTGCATTGCTGGCCGCCGCCGAGACGCACATGCGGGACCTGGGATTCCCGCTGTCCATCTTGGGCGGCGACCGCCAGCGTTACGGGTGGTGCGGATGGGAGAACGGCGGTCAGCGCACCACCTTCACCCTCACCCCGCGCAGCCTGGGGCACGCCGACGCGGCGGACATGGATCTGCCCCTCCGGCGCCTGCGCTGGGACGCGGCCACCCGCAGCCTTATCTGGGGGCTGGAACGCCAGCGCCCCTACGGCACCGAACGCAGCCTGGCAGACCTGCGCCATCGCTTCGAGCGGACCAGTCGCGAGGCATGGGGATGCCGCGACGCCGGGCGCTTCGCTTACGTGGTCCTGGGCGGGCCAGCGCACCAGGCCCACCCGTACGAACGCCTCGACGAATTCGGCGGCGACCCGGCCCTGGTGCTGTCCATGGTTCGCCAGCTGATGGCGCGCCACGAGGTGGCCAGCCTCCGGGCGGTGGTCGGGCCCCATGGGCCGGACCTGGCCCTGCTGCGCCCGGTGGCCAGTTACTGGCACGTCGAGGCCGATGGCATGGTGCGGATCCTTGATCTGGCAGCGCTGGTGGCGCAGCTGGGGCCAGTGCTGAAGCGCCGGTGCCGGCGCCTGGGCGCCTGCGGCACGATAGAGTTCGCCATGGCCGACAGCCGTCAGCGCGCCACGCTCCGATTGGGCCCGGGGGGTCTGCGGCGGGTGCGCCTGAGCGACCGTGATATGGTGACGCTGTTTTTCGGTCTGCATCCGGCCGGTGAGGCCTTTGCCGGCGGCCCGGCGGCGCGTCTTGACGGGCTGCTGCCGGTGCCGCTGTTCGTGCCGCCGCTAGACCACGTCTGAGTCGCGGCCAACCGCGGCATCACGGCCGCGGGACCGCTTCAGAAGCCTCCTGAGCGCCCGGGGCCAACCCGCGCGGCGCCACCCGCTTGCATTCGTCGGCGGCCTTTGTTATGCTTCGCACATGCACGGATAAACCCATTGTTTTCAAGGAGCTAGACCATGGTCGCGCGATTCCGGTCCACGGTCCTGGCCAGCGCTGTGCTGGCGTTGGCAGTAACCGCACCTGCAGTGGCCGAAGTGTCCGCTTTCGTGGCGACGGTGGGCTTTGACGCCAGCGCCAACCTGGAGCGCGGCCAGGGGGTCGGCCTGCGCTGGGGCAAGGCTGACGGGCTGTTGGGAGGCGAAACCTCGCTGCTGGTAGCGCGGCCGGATCGCGTCGTGGACTGGGGTACAGCCGCCGATCGCCAGACCACCACGGCCATCTTTTACGAGGGCCGCATGATGGTCACCCTGCCCGTGGGCCAGATCAGGCCCTTCGCCGGCGTCGGCTTCGGCGCGATCACCCTTACCGAGGCCAAGGTCACGGCCCCGGCCAGTGCCAACGATGCGGTTGGGCAGGCTTTTGACGCCATTTCCGGGCTGCAGACCAACTCGGCCTTCAGCTACGGCGGTGGGGTGCGCTACGCTCTCGGCCAGCGCCTTGACCTGCGGGCCGATGTGCGCCAATACATGGTTTTCTCGGTCAAAGGCGTGGTCGGCAACCAGGTCAAGGACGCCCTTGCCAGCCAGACTGGCATTGAGTTGGCGCGCGACCGCACCGTGCGTTACAACGAGCTCAGCGTCGGCGTCTGCGCGCGCTTCTAGGCTGGCACTCACCTCCCGCCGTTACCTGCGCCTCGCCCGAACCCGCTCCTGCAGGGGCTTGCCGCCATGAAGATCAGCACCTGGTTCCGGCGCCGCCCGGAAACCGCCGCCCCCTCGCCCGCCCTGGTGATGGTCGAGCCCTTGGTGGCCGACCCGCCCGACGCCGCGGCCGCAGCACCGCCGCCGCCGTTCGACGCCCCGGCGGTGCTGCGTCAGCTGCAGGCCTGCCAGGACATCGACACTTTCCTGTCCCTGCTCGACGAGCATCTCGAGGCCCTGCTAGCGTCCGGGGCAGGCGACGCGGTGGCCCAGGTTCTGCGACAGGTGGATGCGTGGGTCCAGCGACAGCCGGAGCGCGGGGCCGGTGACTTAGCGCGCCTGGCCGGGGCCTTCCACGGCCTGTCGCAGGGCCAGGGCGGCCCCCACTGCCGCCGTGCCCTGCGCCTTTACGAGCAGGCCCTGGCCGAGTACCGGCAACGCGGTCAGTCCGAAGGCACGGCGATCCTGATGAACAACATGGGACTGGCGTACGCCGAACTGGCCGGCGGCGAACCGGAGTTGTTCCGGCAGGCAATCCCGTTGCTGGAGGAGGCCCTGGTCTTCTACGAGCAGCAGACCGACGCCGCCCGCGGCAGTGCTATCTGCATGTCATTGGGGGACGCCTACGCTGGCCTGGCCGAGGCCGGTCCGGACCATTTGGAGTTGGCCCGCGACTGTTACGAACGGGCCAGGGCCCTGGCCGAAGCCGCTGGTTCGGGCGTTGAGCAGGCCATCGCGCTCCGCGCCCTGGGCGATGTGGACCTGGAACTGGCCCGATTCGAGGGAGTCGACGCCCTTATGCGCTCCCTGGAACACTACCACCAGGCGCTGGACCTGCTGCCCGCCGAAACCGAAGCCGAGCGGCGGGGCCAGGTGCACCTGCGCCTGAGCCGGGCGTTGGTGGCCCTAGCTGCCCACGAGGGTTCGGCGCGTCTGCACGAAGCACTGGCGGCCTGCCAGGCCGCCGTCGACCTGTTGGCGACCGGTGTCTCGCCGGTCGCCGCCGCCGAGGCGACGGTGTCCCTAGCCGAGATTCATCTGGCTCTGGGGCAAGAGGATCCCCATACTCACCTGACTGCGGCCGTGACCTTAGCCCGCCCAGCCAGGGAGACCTGCCGCGAGCACCGCCAGGCCTTAGGCCAGGCCCGGGCGGCAGAGGTGCTCGGGCGCGTGTTTTCCGCTGCCGGCGAGCAGTGTGAGCGCGCCGACCTGCTACAGGCGCTCAGTTATTATGAAGAGGCCGCCCGCATGTACCTGCGGCTCAACCTCAGCGCGCCCTATGCGTCGCTGCAGGAGCGCCTGCGCGAGGTCCGTCGGCGTTTGGACTGAGCCGCCCCGCGGCCATCCGCCGGTTTGCCCGGGCCTGCTGCCCCGGCTATATTCGGGCCGCGCGCTGCTCCCGATCCCACGCCGCTGCCCGGGAGCAGGCGCGGCGCGGCGACGGCTGGCGACCTAGGAAAAAGGCGGAACTCGTTGCAGTACATACCATTGCGTGGCTTGCGGGGATCGTCCATCGGCACCTGCCGACGATGACCATGCTGCGCCTCCAGCGCGTCCACGCCGGGTATCATCCAGACCAACCGGTCATTCGCGGCATCGACCTCGACGTCGGCGAAGGCGAATTCCTGGGCCTCATCGGGCCGAATGGGTGCGGCAAAAGCACACTCATCCGGGCAATCACCGGCGTCGTCCCGGTGTTGGCCGGCCGCGTCGAGGTGCAGGGACGCGACATCCGCAGCCTGAGCCGTCGCCAGGTAGCGCAACTGCTGGGCGTGGTGCCGCAGGAGACCGCCGGAGGCTTCGATTTCGCCGTGCGCGAGGTGGTTGCCATGGGCAGGCACGCCTACCTGGACCGTTTCCACGGGCCCCGACGAGCCGACCTGGAGGCGGTGGATACGGCCCTGCGCCTGACGGGTATGGACCACCTCGCCAGTCGGAGCGTCTTGGAGCTGTCGGGCGGCGAGCGCCAACGGGTGATCGTAGCCCGCGCGCTGGCCCAGACGCCACGCATCCTGTTGCTGGACGAACCCTCCAATCACCTTGACATCAATCATCAAGTCGAGGTGTTCGACCTGATGGCGCAACTGAACGAGGAACAGGGGCTGACGCTGGTCTGCGTTACCCACGACCTGAACTTCGCCGGCGCGTACTGCGACCGCCTGCTGCTGATGGATGACGGCCGGGCCCGCGCCTGCGGTCCGCCCGCAGCCGTGCTCACCGAAGCATTGATCAGCGAGGTGTACCGGCTGCCGGTGCGCATCGAAGCCGGAGCCACCGACGGCCTGCCACGCGTTATCCCGTTGTCACGCCGCACGCGCCGACACCGTCCTGCCGAAAGGACCTGATTCCATGAGCACGGCACTAGGGCGGCGCCGACGCCGCAGCGGTCTGTTGGTAACCGTCCTGCTGGCCATGGCCAGCGCCGGCCAGTCCCTGCCCTTGCCCGACGACCTTGGGCGCACCGTCGACCTGCAGGCCCCACCGCAGCGTATCGTGTCGCTGGCGCCGAGCAACACCGAGCTTCTTTACGCGCTGGGGTTGGGACCGCGCGTCGTGGGGGTCACGCGTTACTGCAACTGGCCGCCGGCAGCGCGGTTGTTGCCCCAGGTCGCCGACTACAACTCGCTCAGCGCCGAGGCCGTAGCAGGCCTCCATCCCGACCTGATCCTGGCCGCGCGGGGCAATGACCCGGAGGGGCTGGAGACGCTGCGGCGCACGGGGATCCCGGTATTCGCCCTGGACATTCAGTCGGTCAACCAACTCCTCGCCGCCGTGCGGCGCGTCGGGGCGCTGTGCGCCGTGGAGGACAGCGCGGCGCGCCTGGACGCCGTTCTGCGTCAGCGCCTCGAGCGGGTCCGGGCGCGGGTCCAAGGCAAGCCGCGCGTCAAAGTCCTGTGGGCTTACTGGGGCGAACCCATTTTCACCGCCGGTGACTCCACCCTGATCGACGACGTGCTGTCACTAGCCGGCGGCGACAACCTGGGCCGGCAGGCTCCTGGCGCATGGCCCCAGGTAAGCCTGGAGACGCTGGTCGCCTGGGCCCCGGAAGTGGTGGTCACCTCGGCACACCAGGGCGGCCCGGAGGCGCTGGCCGCGGAGGTGGCGCGCCTGCGCCAGACGCCGGGCTGGCAGTCGGTGCCCGCGGTCCAGCAGGGGCGCATCTGCAGCGTCGATGGTGACCTGCTGAACCGCCCGGGCCCGAGGGTGCTCGACGCGCTGGAACAGGTAGCCGCCTTCCTGCACCCGGAGACGGCGGGCCAGCCGTGAACCACGGCCGGCGCGCCTCGTTGCCCCTGGTGTTGTTGGCCCTGGGCGCGGCTTGGG
This sequence comes from uncultured Gemmatimonadota bacterium, assembly GCA_903893785.1. Lineage (GTDB taxonomy): Bacteria > Latescibacterota > UBA2968 > UBA8231 > UBA8231 > CAITNQ01. Next base: position 1,793 of record CAITNQ010000174.1, on the reverse strand, counting down.
CCTTGGCCTCGGCGGTAGCGCTGAGCATAGGCCCGGCCGGGGTGCCGGTGACCGCGGTCTGGCACGCCCTGGGGCTGGGCGCTGGCCAGCCAGACGCGGCGGCGCGGGCCATTGTGGTCGACATCCGCCTGCCGCGCATCCTCCTGGCCGGGTTGGTGGGCGCCGCACTGGCCCAAAGCGGCACGGTCATGCAGGGGCTGTTCCGCAACCCGATGGCTGACCCTTACTTGGTCGGGGTATCGGCAGGGGCCGCCCTGGGGGCCTCGGTCGCCGCCTTCTTGTCCTTGGACTTCTGGGTCCTGGGCATCAATGGTCTAGGGGTCTGTGCCTTCGTCGGCGCGCTGCTGATTACCAGCGTGGTCTATGCGGTGTCCTCCCGCGGTGGCCGCCTACCGGTGGGTCTGGTGCTGCTGACCGGAGTGGCCGTCAGCTCGCTGGCCGGCGCCGCCACCTCCTATCTGGCCATCGCCAGCGGCGACGATCTGCACCGACTCATGTTCTGGTTGATGGGCAGCCTGTCGTCGCGCCGCTGGGACCACGTACGCCTGGCGTGGCCGCAGATCGCGCTGGGCATGCTGGTCGTCCACTACTACGCCCGCGACTTGAACGTCATCCTGCAGGGCGAAGAGGACGCACGGCATCTCGGCGTCGATGTCGAACGCGTCAAGCGAGTGTTGCTGGTGGCTTCGTCGCTGCTGGCCGCCGCGGCCGTCGCCGTCAGTGGGGTCGTGGGCTTCGTCGGCCTGGTGGTGCCCCACTGTGTGCGCCTGGTTGTCGGGCCGGACCATCGCCGTCTATTGCCCGCCTCAGCCCTGGCCGGAGCGCTGCTGCTGGTCGTGGCCGACTGCCTGGCGCGTTCCCTGGCGGCACCGGCAGAGGTGCCACTGGGCGTGGTCACCGCCCTGTTGGGCGCGCCCTTTTTCCTGTATTTGCTGGGCAGCCGGGGCCAGTTGTTGTCCTGAGCCGACGCACGTCACTGACCGGGACCGCACAGGGAATCATGGCCAAATGCTGTGGGCGTCACCGCAAGAGCGGGCGCTACTGCCGGGGCTGTCCGGAGGGCGAAACGCCCGCCGGCCGGGGGAGCAAGGGAGCGTCGCCAGGACGCGGCGACCGGTTGGCGGGGGCCAGCCAGGCCGTGCCCGTCGCCACCCCACCCGCGCCGGCCCAAGCGGCCAACAATGGCGAACCGAGCGCCCCGGCGCCGGCTCCCACCGCGAGCGTCGGGCCCGAGGTTCGCGGTGATGCCCGTCGGCTGGCAGGCCTGGCGCTGACTGCGCCGCGCGGCGGCCGGCAGGTTGAGGGCAGGGCACCGAGCCCCGATGACCCCGGCACCGACGGACGCCAACGGCAGGCTCAAACCGGCAGCGCCCAGGCATCCCTCGACGCGGCGCCCGCCGACAGCGCCAGCAGCCCGACTGCAGGCAAGCCCAATAAGGGCAGGAAGCACCGCCGCCGGCAGGACGCCGCCAGGGATGTCCGGGGCGACAATACTGCAGCGAGCGCCGGCGAAGGCGACGGCGAAGACCCGGCCGAAGGCAAGCCCAAGAAGGGCAGGAAGCATCGCCGCCGGCAGGACGCCAGCAGGGGTGTCCAAGGTGGAAATCTCGCCGCGAGCGCCGGCGAAGGCGACGGCGAGGATCCGGCCGCACGCAAGCCCAAGAAGGGCAGGAAGCACCGCCGCCGGCAGGACGTCAGCAGGGATGTCCAAGGTGGCAGTCTCGCCGCGAGCGCCGGCGAAGGCGACGGCGAAGACCCGGCCGCACGCAAGCCCAAGAAGGGCAGGAAGCACC
>CAITNQ010000173.1 GCA_903893785.1 uncultured Gemmatimonadota bacterium | reverse complement strand
TCAAGCCAATAGAGCGCCGCTACGCCACACTCGTGATGCAAGTCCTCGCTCATTACACTCCTTCGGCGCTGGCCGCGTGCGCTGCGTCGACTCTGCGAGCGTACAAAATCACCGGCTCTGCCGCTGGCCGCAAGGGCCCGGCCTGGCCGGGCCAAAGGGCCCCGGGCTACTCCGCGACGGCCAATTCCGTAAATTCTGGACACGCCCGAACCCAACAGAAGAAAGGAAGCCCCTTGTTCGACCTGATCAGCAGCGCTCACGCCATGGGGAGTGCCCCTGCCGCAGGTGGCGGGCCGGCGCCCAACCCGATCCTGCAGATCCTGCCCTTCCTCCTCATGTTCGTCGTGTTGTACCTGCTCATCTTGCGGCCGCAGATGAAGAAGCAGAAGGCGCACCAGCGCCTCATCGACGAATTGGAAAAGGGCGACGAGATCGTCACCACCGGTGGCATCCACGGCACTGTCGTCAGCCTGAAGGATGACGTGGTGGTGGTCAAGATTGCCGACAACGTCAAGGTGGACCTGTCGCGCGCGGCCGTGGCCCGGGTGAAGAACAAGGAAACCCAGGAGGCCAAGTAAGGGCCGGCATGGACCTAGTCTTCCTCGGCACACCGGCGTTCGCGGTTCCGTCGCTGCGCGCTCTGGCCGCTAGTGATCACCGCGTCTGCGGGGTGGTGACCAACCCGTCGCGCCCGAAGGGGCGCGGTCAGCGCGTCGCCGCCACCCCAGTGCAGGTGGTGGCCGATGAGTTGGGCTTGCCAGTGCTGACGCCGGAGTCGGTCCGCCAACCTGAACTGGCGGATCGACTGGCGTCTTGGGCGCCGGATCTGCTCGTCGTCGTGGCGTTCTCCATCCTGCCGCGTCGGCTGCTCCGGATCCCGCCGCGCGGGGCGGTGAACCTCCATCCCTCGCTGCTGCCGGCGTACCGCGGAGCGGCCCCCATACCCTGGAGCGTGATCAACGGCGAGCGTCAGACCGGCCTGACCACGTTCCTGCTCAACGAGCGCATCGACGCCGGCGATCTGCTGCTGCAGGTCCCGGTGGCCATCGCCGATGGCGAAACCGCCGGTGAGCTCGAGGCGCGCCTTGCTGTTGCCGGGGCAGACATCCTGGTGCGGACTGTCGATGGCTTGGCGAACGGGACGGTCACCCCGCGGCCGCAGCCCGCCGGCATGGCTACCGGTGCACCCAAGCTGAGCCGTCAAGACGGCTGGTTGGACTGGTCGCAGCCCGCTTCGGTACTGCGCCAGCGCATCCTGGGCACCAACCCCGTGCCGGGAGCCTATACCCTGTGGTCCGGGCGCGAGGTCAAGGTCCTGCGCGCCCAGTGCTGCGAGGCGTCCGAGCCCGCCGAGCCGGGTACGGTGCTGGCGGCCGATCCGCGGCGTGGCCTGACCGTAGCCGCCGGTTCCGGCGCCCTGCTCCTCACCCAGGTGCAGCCGGCCGGCGGACGAGCCATGGACGGCAGTGCTTTTGTGCGCGGTTACGGCCTGCAACCGGGCCTGCGCCTCGGCCAGGCCGCCGGTTGACCGTGACTGCGGGCGCTCCCCCCAGCAGGCTGCCCGGCCGGTGGGCCCTATTACTGGCTTTGGCGGCGTGCCTGGCGGCGATGCCCGCGCTCGGGTCCGCCACCGCCACGCCGGCCGACACCTCGGGCCGACCGACACCACGGGGGGCCCTGTGTCGCTCGCTGCTGGTACCTGGTTGGGGGCAGTGGGCCAATGGGCATCGGATCAAGGCGGGTTTGAGCGGCGTGTCGTCGGCGCTGCTCCTGGGCACGGTCGCCGCGCGGCAACGGTCGCTGGACCGCGCCACTTCAGCCGCGGCGCATCAGGATCTGGCGGCCCGGCGAAACACCGGATTGCTGCTGTTGGCGCTGTCCGTGACGCTCTCGGGACTGGATGCCTATGTCGACGCGCAGCTCGGCGATTTCGCCACCGCCCTGCCCGGGCTCAGCGCCGCGCCGGCTCCTACGGTCCTGGGCCTGAGCTGGGTGTGGCCGCGGCCAGAGCCTGGGGCGCCGTTCGTCGCCCGTTCACTCTTTACCCGGCGGAGTATGCCATGAAGCCGCGTTGGCTCACCCGTCTGACCTTCACTGCCGCGGTATTGGCGTTCTCGTCCTGCGAGGGCGACCCCAGCAGTGACCACAGTGCTCCCGGCAACCTGGTGCCGGAACTTCCGTCGCATCCCGGCAACACGGGCGGGGCCGGGTTGGAAGCCACCCTTAATGGCCAGTACGTGCGGGTAGTCAACATCGAAAAGGGGACTTGGGCTGCCACCGGGCCCGGGCAGGAGGTGAAGCTGACCTTCAACGCCCAGGGGATGCGCAGTGTCCGGCAGGTCTTCCTACGCTTCCAGTGTGAACCGGCGGCGGCTTTTGCGCTCGACGCCAGCCGCTTCGCCTCGCGCGACCCACTGTACTGCCCGGGCGTCGACGCCTCGGCGGGCGGTGGCCTGCTGGAGACCGGGGCCGCCGTGCTGGGCACCGCTCCTTCGGTGGAAGGCGATGGCCTGCTGGGCACGCTGACGCTGGTCACCGGGCCGTCCTTCACGGCCGCCACCAAGGCGACCGTTCGCGTCCTGGTGCTGTCCATCGGCCCTAACCGAACCACCCGGGACGACTACGCTGCCGACGACCTGAACCTGGGCATCACCCTCAACGGGCCGTGAACGCGCGCCCGTGATGGCGGACGCCGGGCCAAAGTCGGCCGCCGGATGTCGCCACCCGGCTTGACGTCGCCAGCGTCTTCGCTTAACTTCTTTGCTCACGTGGGGCTGTAGCTCAGTTGGGAGAGCGCCTGAATGGCATTCAGGAGGTCAGGGGTTCGATTCCCCTCAGCTCCACCATCTTCCTGCAGGACCAGGGCGGCCTTCGGGTCGCTTTTTTTTTGCTGTCCCTAGGACCGTCGACGGTCCTCCCGGTCTGATCGTCCCCGGCCGGGACGGAGGCACCCATGGACCCCGTCCGCTCCTTCGCTGAGATCGTCCGGCTGGCGACCGAGACGCTGCCCTTCCGCGAGGTGGCGGCGCGCCTGACCGCCGGCCAGCGGCGCATCCTCGTCCATGGCCTGCCACCAACCCTGGCTGCTCTGCTGGCCGCCGACACCAGGCGCCACACCGGGCGTTCGGTGCTGGTCGTGGCCGCGGGCGAGGACCGTGCCGAGGAGTGGCGCGACAACCTCCAGGCCTGCCTCGGCGAAGACCAGGTCTGCTATTTCCCCGCTTGGGACGTCGATCCCTACGACCGACGGTCGCCCGACAGCGAGATCACCGGCCTGCGGTTGGAAGCCGCCTCGCGCGTGCGCAGTGGGCCTCCGGTTGTGGTCGTGGCCCCGGCGGCCGCGTTGCTGGCGCCGTTGATGCCGCCCCACGCGCTGGAACTGGGCTCTGTCGAACTGCGGGTGGGCACCCGACGCGATCTGGGCGACCTGGCCTCGCACCTGGTGGATTGCGGTTTCGAGCGCGTCCCCGCCATCGACGGTGTGGGCCAGATCAGTGTGCGTGGCGGCATCCTCGATGTGTACCCCTATGGGGCGGCGAACCCGTACCGGCTCGAGTTCCTCGAAGACGAGGTGGAGTCCATCCGCCTCTTCGATCCAGGCACCCAGCGGTCCCTGACCCGGGTGGAGCGTGCCAGCATCCTGCCCGCGCGTGAGGTGCTGCTGTCGCCCCTGTTCTGCGACGACTACCGCGACCGGCTGGCGCAGGTTGACGCCCAATGGGCGACGGCGCTCACCGAGGTGCGCGACCAGGTCGAACTGGGCGGCTCGCTTGAGGGCCTGGAAAGCTACATGGGCGTCCTCTACGGTCCGAGTGACGGCCTGTTCGACTATCTGCGCGACCCGGTCGTGCTGTGTGACGAACGTGTCGACATCGACGCCGACGTCGAGCAGGCGCTGGCGCGGCCCGAGCGTGAGTACCAGCGTCACAGCGATCGCGCCAACCAACTCCCGCCCGGCATGCTGCTTCGGGACGTGGAGTGGTTGCACCAGACCCTCGACCGTCACGTCTGTATCGAACCGGCGCCGGTGGGGCAGCTGGAGACCGCGGTCCGCTTCGGCGCCACACCGCCGCCGGCGGTGGCCGGCGAATTGCGGCTCCTGCGACAGAACCTGTTGCAGTGGCTGGCCGACGACTACGCGGTGCACGTGCGGGCCGAGACCCAGGGGCAATGCGCGCGGTTGCAGGAGATCATCGGCGAGTGGTCGGACCAGGTGCAGTTCGGAGTCGGCTCGCTGCACGAAGGGTTCGTGTACCCCCAAGCACGTCTCGTGCTGCTCAACGACCACGAGATCTACCCGCGGCAGAAGCGTCGCCACCGCTACCGCAAATTCCGCACCGCTACCCCGCTGAACAGTTTCTCGGCGCTGCAACGGGGCGACTTCGTGGTCCATGTCGACCACGGCATCGGCCGTTTCCTGGGCATCAAGCGCCTGCGCCTGGCCGGTCAAGAACACGACTGCCTGACTGTCAGTTACCAAGGCGAAGACCGCCTCTTCGTGCCGGTCGAGCAACTAGACCGACTGCGCAAGTACTCCAGCGCCGAAGGGGACGTGCCGCTCCTTAGCCGCCTGGGCAGCACGGCCTGGGAGAAGCTCAAGGAACGGACCCGCGAAGAGATCTTCAAGATGGCCGGCGAGCTGGTGCAGCTCTACGCCGAGCGCAAGGCCCTGCCCGGATTCGGTTTCAGTCCTGACACCACGCTGCAGCGCGAGGTCGAGGCGGCCTTCCCGTTCCAGGAGACTCCTGATCAGCTCCGCACCGTCGAAGAAGTCAAAGCCGACATGGAGTCACCCCACCCCATGGATCGGCTGGTCTGCGGCGACGTGGGTTACGGCAAGACCGAAGTTGCCGTGCGTGCGGCCCTGAAGGCGGTGTGCGATCACCGCCAGGTCGCCGTACTGGTGCCCACGACCATCTTGGCACAGCAGCACTACCAGACGTTCAGCGAACGCCTGGCCAACACCCCGGTGCGGGTGGATGTGCTCAGCCGCTTCTGCACCCCGCGCGAGGTGCAGATGACCCTGCGCGACCTGCGGGTCGGCAAGACCGATATCGTTATCGGCACCCACCGCCTGCTGTCCAAGGACGTGGCTTTCCGTGATCTGGGTCTGTTGGTGGTGGACGAGGAGCAGCGCTTCGGCGTCAAGCACAAGGAGAAGCTCAAGCAGCTCAAACGGCAGGTAGATGTCATCACCCTCACCGCCACCCCCATCCCGCGCACGCTGCACATGTCACTGATGGGGTCGCGGGATATGTCGGTGATCAACACGCCGCCCCAGGACCGGTTGCCGATCCATACCGAGATCTTGGCCTTCGACGAAGGGCGCATCATGGAGGCCATCCACCGCGAAGTCGAACGCGGTGGCCAGGTCTATGTGGTGCACAACCGCGTGCAGTCGATCAACCGGCTGGCGCAGTACCTCCAGGAATTGCTGCCGCAGATCCGCGTCGCCGTGGCCCACGGCCAGATGGGACCCCGGCAGCTTGAGAAGATCATGTTCGACTTCCTGGAACGGAAATACGACTGCCTGGTCTGTACCATGATTATCGAGTCGGGCATTGATATTCCCTCGGTCAACACCATTCTGGTGAACCGGGCCGACACCCTGGGGCTCAGTCAGCTGTACCAGATCCGCGGCCGGGTGGGCCGGTCCAACGAACGCGCCTATGCGTATCTGCTGGTCCCCAAGGGCAAGAAGCTGACCAAGAAGAGTCGCATGCGTCTGCGCGCCATCGAGGAGTTTGCCGATCTCGGCTCGGGATTCAGTATCGCCATGCGCGATATGGAGATCCGCGGGGCGGGCAACCTGGTGGGGGCGCAGCAGCACGGCTTCATCGCCGCGGTCGGCTTTGATCTGTATTGCCGCCTGCTTGAGGAAGCCATGCGCGACCTGCGCGGCGAGCATGTCGCGGAGGGCCCGGAGCCCGAGTTGAGCCTGCCCGCGTCGGCCTACATACCCGACGAGTACGTGGCCGATGGGGACCAGAAGATGGAGTTTTACCAACGGCTCGCCGATGCGCGCCGGGTCATCGACCTGCTGGGTATCAAAGAGGAGATGGTCGACCGTTTTGGCCGTCTGCCGGGCCCGGCCCAGGCGTTGATGTATTTGATGGAAATCCGGGTCATGGCGCGCCAACTTGGCCTGGAGCGGGTCCATCTGGAGAAGAGCCGTCTGCGTCTGGGTTTTGCCGGCGAGCGCTGCCCGGCGCCGGCGGACATTCAGCGGATGGTCGAGCGCTCGACGCACCAGTTGGAGTTCCAGGTGGGCGAGCGCCTGACGGTCGAGATTCGCCTGCCGGGACGCGACGAACTCGGGCGCCTGGAACAGACCCGCGACGCAATGCAAGAACTGGTCTGAACACCTGCCGGGGCCGTGCGACGCGTATGGCCCCCTGACCCGTAAACGGCCGTTCCGCCTGCCGTTGCCTGCGCGGGGCGGCCTGGAACAGCGAGGCATATGGTCTTCTTACTTGTCGTGGCGCTGCTGGCGCCGGCGGGTCTGTTTGCCATTGAGACCACTGGTCAGCCGGAGCTGATCGACCGGATCGTGGCGGTGGTTGACGACAACGTGATCCTGTGGTCAGAGCTCAACTACCGCGTGCGGCAGGAGCTCGAGCAACAGGGCGGCGGCGCGTACGTGGATCCGCGCACGGTCGATGGCCTGCGCCGCAAGGCGCTCGACGAAATGGTCAACGAGCAGGTGCTGGTGCTCAAGGCGCAGAAGGACAGCGTCCAGGTAGACGCCAGCGAGGTAGAGGAGATGCTCAACGAGCAGTACCGCTCGCTGCGCAGCAGCATGCCCGACGTCGAGTTCCAGCAGATGCTGGCGCGGTTCAGCATCACCGAGCGACAGCTCAAGGCGCGCTATCGGCGCGATATCCGCCAGCGGCTGCTCTACCGCCAGATGCGCAGCCAGGTGGCCTACAAGCTGCACATCACCAAGCGCGACATCGACAGCTTCATTGCCACGTACCGTGACAGTCTGCCGCCCCAGGTGGCCATCAGCGATATCAACCTCCGCGTCCGCCCCAGCGATGAGGTGTTGGCGGCCAAACGCGAAACCATTGCCGGGATTCAGGCCCGCCTCGCCGCGGGAGAGTCTTTCGCCGATCTGGCGCGGCAGTTCTCCGAGGACCGGGGCAGCGCCGACCAGGGGGGCGACCTGGGCTGCTTTGACGTGGGCCAGCTCGTGCCGGAGTTCGAGGCCGCGGCGCTCAAGCTGCAGCCGGGCGAAGTCAGTGAACCTGTGCTGACCAAGTACGGTTACCACCTCATCAAACTGGGTGAGAAGCGCGAGGGCGGCTTGTGTGCCAGCCACATCTTGGTCATGGCCCAACCCACTGCCAGCGACCGGGAACAGGTCCGGGCTCGCCTGCAGGAGTTGCGGCAGCGAGCCGGGGCCGGTGAGAGTTTCGCCCAGCTGGCGCGGCAGTATTCCGACAACCCGCAGTTGGCGGCGCGCGGCGGCATGTGGGATGTGTTCGCGCGGGACAACCTGCCAGCCATGCTGGCACCCCATGTGCGCGGGTTGAAGCTGGGGCAGGTCAGCGAGCCGTTCTTCCTCGAGGACGGTGGCCACATCGTCACTTTCGGCAACGACCCGACCACGCTCGAGTCGCTGATCCGCGAGATCCGCACCACCCAGCTGACGGATCAGATGATCAGCGATTACAAACGCCAGATCCACATCGAGCAAAGGCTGGACGATGGTTTCCTTCACCCCCCCAGTGACCATGCGGCTGGACCTGTTCCTGAAGAGCGTGGGGCTGTTCCGGCAGCGCAGTGAGGCCCGCAGCGCCTGCGCCGAGGGCCGGGTAGCGGTGGACGAGCGACCGGCCAAAGCAGCGCATGCAGTGCGTGCCGGCGATCGCATCGTCGTGACCGACGGTGATCGTCGGGTGGAGGCTGAGGTTGTCGAGATACCAGCGCGGCCGCCCAGTCGGGCGGAACGCGGTCGGTACTGCCGCGTGCTCAGCCAGGCGCAGTCGCGGCAGTCGGACCCGGACCTGTCTTTCTGATCACCATGGAACCCATCGCTGAAGCTGCGCCCTACGGCCGACTGGCCGCCATCTATGACCACGTCATGCGCCACGTCGACTACCGCGATTGGGCGCGCTATCTGGCGGCGCTGCTGCACCGCTACCAGGCGACCCCCGAACGCGTGGTCGAACTGGCCTGCGGCACGGGCAGTGTGTCGCTGCAGGCGCGCCAGCGCGGCCTGCCGGTGGTCCTGGGCGTCGACCTGTGCGAAGCCATGCTCCAGGTCGGACGCGAGAAGGCCGCCCGCGCCGGCGTCGACCTGGAGTTCGTCCAGGGCGACCTGCGCGACTTGGCGCATGTGGCTGCCCGGCCGGCGTTCGGCGCCGCCTTCTGCATCTACGACAGCTTCAACTACCTGCTGAACCCGGCGGACCTGCGGTTGGCGCTGGCGCAGGCACGCAGTTTACTCGCTCCCGGGTCGATGTTTATCTTTGATGTCTGCACCGAAGCCAACTCGCGCCGTTATTTCAGCGACGCGACCGACCGCGAGGAAGGCCCGGGATTCGCCTACGAGCGGCACAGCTACTACGAGCCACGGGAGCGGCTTCAGATGAACCGCTTCCGTATCCGTTTGAGCGGCGAGGACGAGTGGGTGCAGGAGCTGCACGTGCAGCGTATCCACCCGCTGGCCGATGTCCGTGCCGCCGTAGCCGACAGCCCCTTCGAATTGGTGGCCATGCACGATGGTCTCACTCTGCGCCGCGGCTCTGAACGGTCTGACCGGGTGCACTTTGTCCTCCGCGCCGGCTGAAGTCCGTAACGAGGCTCCGGTGCTGCCCTCGGTCGACACCGCCGCGGCGGCCGAGTTCCTGCGCGCCGGCGATGACTTCCTGCTGACTTCCCACGTGGGCGCTGACGGCGATGCCGTGGCTTCCTGCCTGGCCCTGCAGCGTCTGCTGCACCGGCAAGGCAAGCAGGCCCGGATCGTCCTGGCCGAAGTGCCGGCGCCGCGTTACCGCTTCCTCACCGGTGTCGAATCCATCGCTGTCCGGTCTGGTGGCGAGGTGCTCCCGGCGGCGTGGGCCGTGGTGCTCGATGCCCCCAGCCTGGCCCGCACTGGCCCGGTGGCGGCGCACGTCGGGCCGCACACACAGGTCCTCAACCTCGACCACCACCCTGATAACCGGCGCTTCGGTACCGCCAATCTCGTCTCGGCCGAGGTCAGTTCCACCTGCGAGTTGGTGTACCACCTGGCGGTGGCCATGGGCCAGGCCATCGACGCCGAGACCGCCGCGGCGCTGTATGCAGGGATTCTCTTCGATACGGGCGGTTTCCGCTTCTCGTTGACCACGGCCACTACTCTGGAGGTGGGGGCGGCTTTGGTCCGGGCGGGTGCTGACCTCGACCGTATTGCCGAGCGCCTGTTCAGCAGCAAGCCACTGCCCGAGGTACTGCAGTTGCGTTCGGCCCTGTGCACGCTGGCCCTGTATGCTGGGGACCGGATCGCGGTAATGTACCTTGACCACGCCGCCATGGCCGCCGGCGATCCGGAGGAAGTGGTCAACTACGGCCTGATGATTGAGGGTGTTCAGGTGGCGGTACTAGTGCGGGAAAACGAGCCAGGTCAGCACCGGGTCAGCCTGCGCTCGCGGGCCACCGTGGACGTGGCGCAGGTAGCGGCGCAGTTTGGCGGCGGCGGCCACCGCCGGGCGGCCGGCTGTCGCCTGGAGGCGCCGCGCGACACGGTAGTGACGCAGCTGCTGGCGGCCATCGAGCCGCGCTTGCCGCACTGAATCAGGAACTTGTGCCTGGGTCAGCCCCGTCTGGCCCGGCCTTTGACCGGGGGATCTGCGGGTGCATCTGGTAAGGTTGAAGGATTGGTCCAGCGACGACGTGCTGGACGCGGTTGAGCGGGCGATAGAGGTCAAGCGCAACCCGAAGCAGTATGCCCAGGCCATGGTGGGCAGGAGCCTCGGGCTGCTGTTCCAGAAGACCAGCACCCGGACCCGTTGCGCCGGCGAGGTCGGCATGGCACAGCTGGGCGGCCATGCGCTGTACATGGACTGGCGCAGCACCAATTTCGGTCTGGCCGATCTGGGCGATGAGATCCGGGTCCTCTCCCGCTACGTGGACCTGATCGTCGTGCGCCTGTTACACCATGAGGACGTGGTCCGCGCCGCCACGGCCGCCACTGTCCCGCTGATGAACGGCTGCTGCAACCGGTACCATCCCATGCAGGCCCTGGCCGACCTGATGACCATCCAGGAGTCGCTGGGACGGTTGCAGGGCGTGCGCCTGACCTACGTGGGCGTGCTCAACAACGTCTGCAACTCCCTCGTCGCTGCTGGCCTGAAGGTCGGCATGCACGTCACTGCCGTTACCCCTGAGGTCAACGCTGCCGCGGAAGACAACGAGCTGTACTCGCAGGCAGCCGCGGCCGGGTTGTTCACCCGCAGCGATGACCTGCACGGCGCCTTGAAGAGATCCGATGTGGTCTACACCGACACCTGGATCGACATGGAGTACTTCTCCGACCCGGCCTACGAGGAGGAGAAGGACCGGCGTATCCGCCTGTTCCAACCCTTCCAGCTCAATGCGGCCCTACTGGCGGGTCTGGACCTGCGGATCATGCACTGCCTGCCGGCGCATCGCGGGTACGAGATCGACGGGGCGTTGCTCGATGACCCACGATCGATTGTTTTCGACCAAGCCGAGAACCGCATGCATGGCCAGAAGGCGCTCATCCTCAAGCTGGGCGGCTGCTGACTACCGTCGGCGGTGGTGTGGCGAAGGAGGTGCGTACAGTGCACCATCGGGCTCGGCAGCAGTCACTGGCCGGCCACGGCAGGCGGAGCAGCGCGTGCCGGTGGGGGGCGTTGCTGCTGGGCCTGGGCACGCTTCTGGCCGCGCCGTCGAGCCCGTTGGCTGCCGAAGGCGCGGCCACGGCCGGTGTTCGCCTGCACCAGGTCATTCGCGTCCACCTGCCCGACGGCCCTTCGGGCCCCCAGTCCGCCGTGCACCGCAGTGCCTTCATTGCCGACTTCGGCAGTCGCGAGGGGGTGCAGGTCGGCAGCGTGTTCGATGCCAATGCCGGGGCTGATCTGGTGGCTGTCCTGCGGGTCAAGCAGGTCTGGCGCGACAGCGCGGCGCTGGCTCTGGTAACGCTGGTCGACAAGCCGGACCGCGCCGCGCCCCAACCGCTGCCTGTGGGCACCGGCCTGCGGCCCAAACTCGTCAGCCTGGAGAGCATTCAGTTCGCCGAGGGGCAGCCCGATCTCTCCCTAGGCATGCGCGACCGGCTTTACGATATCACCCGGTTCGTGCGCGCCTACCCGGAGGCGCCGCTGCTGATCGAGGGGTATACCGACGACCAGGGCAATGCCGCCGAGAATCTGAGGCTCTCGGCGGCGCGGGCCCGCGTGGTCTTGGACCTGCTCCATGAGGTGTACCGCGTTCCCACGGGCCAGATGCGGGCCGTGGGGCGCGGTGAGGCAGAGCCCGTGGCCGCCAACGCCACCGAGGCCGGCCGCCAGCTCAATCGACGCGTTGAGTTGACCTTGGTGAGCGTCCTGCCCGACACCCAGGCCGCCGCCTCCGGCGCCCGCGGCCGCAAAGGCCAGGGGGCCGGAGGGAGCGCGCGACGTTGACGGGGCCCTGGACGTATGCTGACGGGTTACATGGCGGCGATGATGGCGTCGCCGAATTCCGAGCAACGGACCTCGGTAGCCCCCTCCATGAGGCGGGCGAAGTCGTAGGTCACCAGGCGACGCTCGATGGCCCTCTCCAGGCCTCCGGTCACCCTTTCTGCGGCCTCATCCCAACCGAGATGACGCAGCATCATCTCGCCGGAAAGGATGACCGAACCCGGGTTGACCTTGTCCTGGCCCGCGTATTTCGGCGCAGTGCCGTGCGTGGCCTCAAAGATGGCATGGCCTGTGGCGTAGTTGATATTGCCGCCCGGGGCGATGCCAATGCCCCCAACGCAGGCGGCCAGGGCATCGCTGATGTAGTCCCCATTCAGGTTGAGTGTGGCGATTACTGAGTAATCGGCGGGCCGGGTGAGGATCTGCTGCAGGAAAGCGTCGGCAATGACGTCTTTGACGACAATGTCGCCGTTGGCCGTCGCCAACCGAGTCCAGGGACCGCCATCGATCGGTTCACCGCCGTACTGGGTCCGGGCGACGTCGTACCCCCAGTCGCGGAATCCCCCTTCGGTGAACTTCATGATGTTGCCTTTGTGGACCAGGGTCACGCTGGACCGGCGCTGCGCCACGGCGTAATCGATGGCTGCCTGGACCAGTCGTGCCGTTCCCTCGCGCGAGACGGGTTTGACCCCGAAACCAGCGCTGTCGGGGAACCGCACCTTGCGGAAACGCTCCGGGAAGCGCTCCCGCAGGAAGGTGGCAAAGGCCCGCGCGTCGTCAGTCCCTTCCTGGAACTCGATGCCGGCGTAGATGTCTTCCGTGTTCTCGCGGAAGATCACCATGTCCACGTCTTCGGGGCGCTTGACCGGCGAAGGGACCCCGGCGAAGTAACGCACCGGCCGCAGGCATACATACAGGTCGAGCAGTTGCCGCAGGGCCACGTTCAGGCTGCGGATGCCGCCCCCCACGGGGGTGGTCAGCGGCCCCTTGATACCCACCAGGTAGTCCCGGAAGGCGTCGATGGTGGCTTCCGGCAGCCAGTCTCCGGTGGCGTGGAAAGCTTTCTCGCCGGCCAGCACCTCCATCCAGGCGATGCGGCGTTGGCCACCATAGGCCTTGGCGACGGCGGCATCCAAGACGCGGACCGAAGCCGCCCAGATGTCCGGTCCGGTGCCGTCGCCCTCGATGAACGGGACAATGGGCTGGTCAGGGACCGACAGTTTGCCTGCCTGGAGGGTGATTCGACTGCCGCGCTCTGGCAGTGTGGGGCGCCACGTTGACATCGCTCCTCCTTGTTGCCGAAAGATCCGGACAACATCGGGTAAGTTTTTATCTGGCAACGATTTCTGGTAGTGTCAGCTAATCTATGCAGCGGCCTGGCCTGGGGCAACGCCGGCCGGCCTCCGGCACGGTTGAGCCCCGGCGCCGGAGGGGCTCAGTCGACTCGCATTCGGGCAACGCTTGTTGGGCTAGTTCTCGGCGCTTATTTTATAGGGATAAGCAAGAGTTCCAAGCACTCAACTATAGCGAGTGCCAATGCAGCGACTCGGTGGTCCCCGGTCTGCCGGGTTTCCGGGTCGAGACACAGTCAGGAGGCCAGTGGCCATGGCAGCGAAGCAGCTCAAGTTCGATGTCAACGCCCGCGATGCACTGTTGCGGGGCGTGGACAAGTTGGCGAACACGGTCAAGGTGACGTTGGGCCCGCAGGGGCGCAATGTGGTTCTGGACAAGAAGTTTGGTTCGCCGACCGTGACCAAGGACGGGGTCACGGTGGCGAAGGAAGTGGAGTTGAAGGACCCCTATGAGAACATGGGGGCGCAGATGGTGCGCGAGGTAGCGACCAAGACCTCGGATGTGGCCGGTGACGGCACGACGACGGCGACGGTGTTCGCGCAGGTGATCTACCGTGAGGGGCTGAAGAACGTGACCGCCGGTGCCAACCCGATGGATCTGAAGCGGGGGATCGACAAGGCGGTGGCGGCGGTGGTGGGCGAGATCAAGCGGTTGAGCAAGGATGTCAAAGGCCGCGAAGAGATCGCGCAGGTGGGGACGATCTCGGCCAACAGCGACACGGCGATCGGCGATCTGATTGCCGATGCGATGGAGAAGGTGGGCAAGGACGGGGTGATCACGGTGGAGGAGGCGAAGGGCACCGAGACGACCCTGGAAGTGGTGGAGGGGATGCAGTTTGATCGGGGCTATCTGTCGCCGTATTTCGTCACCGACGCGGAGGCGATGGAAGCGGTTCTGGAAGAGGCGTATCTGCTGATTTTCGAGAAAAAGATCAGTTCGATGCGGGACTTGGTGCCGGTGTTGGAGAAGGTGGCGCAGTTGGGTCGGCCGCTGCTGATCATTGCCGAAGAGGTGGAAGGCGAGGCCCTGGCGACGCTGGTGGTGAACAAGCTGCGCGGGACGCTGAAGACGGCGGCGGTCAAGGCGCCGGGTTTTGGCGATCGGCGCAAGGCCATGCTGGAAGACATCGCGGTGCTGACCGGCGGCCGGGTGATCAGCGAGGAGACGGGTCTGAAGCTGGAGAACGTGCAGCTGTCCGACCTGGGCCAGGCCAAGCGGATCGTGGTGGACAAGGACAACACGACGATCGTGGAGGGGGCGGGCAAGGCCAAGGAGATCAAGGGTCGGATTCAGCAGATCCGTCGGCAGATCGAGGAGACGACCTCGGACTACGACCGGGAGAAGCTGCAGGAGCGCCTGGCGAAGCTGGCGGGTGGGGTGGCGGTGGTGCACGTGGGGGCGCCGACCGAGTCGGAGATGAAAGAGAAGAAGGCGCGGGTGGAAGACGCGCTGCACGCGACGCGGGCGGCGGTCGAAGAGGGCATCGTGCCGGGCGGTGGGGTGGTGTTCCTGCGGGCTCAGGCGGCGCTGTCGAAGCTGGAGGTCAGCGGCGACGAGGCGGTGGGCGTGCAGATCATCAAACGGGCGCTGGAGGAACCGCTGCGTCAGATCGCGGCCAACGCCGGTTGCGAAGGCGCGATCGCGGTGCGCCGGGTGCTCGACAGCGAAGGGGCCTTTGGCTTCAACGCGCGCACCGAGGTGTATGAAGACCTAGTCAAGGCCGGGGTCGTGGATCCGGCCAAGGTGTCGCGTTCGGCGCTGGAGAACGGCGCTTCCATTGCGGCCCTGCTGCTGACCACCGAAGCCCTGATCGCCGAGATCCCCGAGAAGCCGAAGCCGGCAGCCGGTGGCCCT
>CAITNQ010000172.1 GCA_903893785.1 uncultured Gemmatimonadota bacterium | reverse complement strand
TGGTGCGCCTGCGGAGCGCGGCCGGGACCGAGGTGCGCAAGGTGTTGCTGCTCAAGTGAACGTCGCTGGTTGGGTAGTCAGGCTGCTGGCGGCGGCTCGCTGGCCTGGTCAGCGCCGGGGGCAATCCGTACTGCGGTGTTGCCGGCGACCGTCGGGCCCGCGACCGACGGCTGGGCCTACCGCCCTTGGGGGCGGCGTGCCTGCTTCTCCCGGGCCGGGGTCCGGCGGCGACCGCGTGGGCGACGAGACGCCGCCATCCCTTGACCTGAGCGTCGTCCTGTGCACCTGCGACCCCGAGGCGACACTGCTCCAGGCCGCCCTGGAATCGCTCAGCCGCCAATCCATGCCGCGCGCCACCTGGGAACTGGTGCTCGTCGACAATGGTTCGCGGTTACCCCTGACGGAAGACCTGTTCCTCGGGTTGAACCTGCCCGGGGCGCGCCTCATCCGTGAGCCCTGCCGCGGCCTGGCCCGGGCGCGGCGCGCCGGTTTCGTCGCGGCGCGGGGCAGGGTACTCGTTTGCGTTGACGACGACAACGAACTGGCGCCCGATTACCTGCAGCAGGCGTGGCGTATCGCCCGCGCCAACCCTGGGCTGGGCGTCTGGGGTGGGCGGTCCGAGCCGGCCTTCGAGGTGCCGCCGTTGACCTGGACACGGCCACTGCTCGATCACTTGGCGATCCGCGACTACGGCCGCAAGGTGATCACCTCCCGCCGTCAGGAATGGGGGCCCTGGGATCCGATTGGCGCTGGCATGGTCTTGCGTCGCGCCGTGGCGGCGGCCTACGTCGACTTCCTTGCCAACGACCACCGTGGGGTGTCGCTGGGCCGCACGCCCGAGCTTCTGCTGGGTGGCGAAGACACCCTCCTCAACCGTCTGGGCAACCGTCTGGGCTTCGCCTGTTCGTATCAGCCATCCCTGCGGCTGACCCACCATATCAGAGCCCACCGCCTCGGCCCCCGGTACCTGCGGCGCCTCCTCTACGCCCAGGGGGTCACCCAAGCCCGTCTGGCGCTGCTGTTGGGCACCGGGCTGCCGCCTCTCCAGTCCGATCAGTGCCGTGGGTTGCTGCGCCAGCGGTGGACGCAGCGGCGGCGTGAACTCGGCCGGTGCGGCCCCATCCAGTGGTACTGGGACCTGGGGTTCGCGCTTGAGACGCGGCGCCTGCTGGGCGAGGACATCCCCCCGTCGGATGATCCGGCCGGGGCTGGTGCTCGCCATGGATGAGCTACTGCGGCCGCCAGTGGCATCCGCGCTTGACCCATTCGCGCGCCCGCGCGCCCATGCCTGGTCCCCGATGACCGAGGCTGCGCCTCAGACGACCGAAGCCGGGCACCAGATGACCGAAGCCGGGCAGCAGACGACCGAAGCCGGGCAACAGACGACCGAGGCCGCGCCTCAGACGACCGAGGCCGCGCCTCAGACGACCGAGGCTGTGCCTCAGACGACCGAGGCTGCGCCCAAGCCTGGTCACGGGGCGCAACGCGGCCGGCGTGCAAACCCAGGGCCCTGGGCATGCAGATCCGGCGCGCCATGCCGCCGCTGCTCGCTGCGTCCGGCGACGCTCGCGGTACCCCCGCGTACGGGCCTGTTCGTACGCCTGCCGTTCACGGGCCGGCAAGGTGGCGATGAACCGGTCCAGGAAGGCGAAGGTCGCAGGGGTCCACAGGTCCGGATCGC
>CAITNQ010000171.1 GCA_903893785.1 uncultured Gemmatimonadota bacterium | reverse complement strand
CTTCCTGCTTCGTCCACCCAGGCACTCCACCAGACAAAGTAGACCGGCACCGGCTCGCCAAGTGCAAGCGTCTGCGTCTTGCCGCTGGCCACCCGGTCCTCCAATTGGCCAGCGTCCCAGGGCGCACCCAGGGCAAAGGTGGCCAGGTCGACCCAGCGGGACAGGCGAACACACCCGTGGCTCAGTTGGCGGTCGCTGCGGGCGAACAGGTCGACTTCGGGCGTATCGTGCAGGTACACGTCAAAGCGATTGGACAGCAAAAACTTAGCCTCTCCAAGGGCATTGCCTTCACCCGGCGGTTGAAGGAACAGGCCGGAAAACGACGCCGAGTCTTGGGCCGCCCAATCGACGGACTCCGGTGGCACCACGCGAGCTTCGTCACCGGTGCCCAGGGCCACGCGCAACCCTTGAGCCGTCAGGTAGCTGGAGTCGGCCTGAACCTGAGGCAGGATCTCATGGATGGCAATGCTGCGCGGTACGAACCAATACGGGTTGACTTGTATTGCGGTGAGCAGGGCGGAGAACACCGGCGTGGGCGTGGCCGGCCGACCGGTGATGACCGGCATGGACAGGGCGGTGGTATCCGCGTCCACGGCCTCCAGCCACTGGTCAGCCAGGCGGACCAGCAAGTACCGCCGCGCAGGTGCGTGGGGCAACCATCGCCAGCGCTCGAGGTTGGCCGTCAGCGTCTGCGTCCGCGCTGCCGCCGTCACGCCCAGCGCCTCTCGTGTGACGCGGTCCACCCTGCCCGTGGCCGGCAGGCCGTGGCGCCGCTGGAAACGCTGCACTCCCCGACCCGTGTCCTGGCCCCAGACCGCACTGTCGGCCGGCATCTGGGCCAAGTCGCCGGTTCCCGTCAGACGTCGGTGCAGGTTGGCCACGACCAGGCCCGTACTGCCCGGACCGAGCGGGGGGCCATCGGGCCATGTACCGGCCTCCCCCGCCGTCGCCAGGAGGCGATAGGCCCGCAGCGCCTCGCGCAGCCGTCGGTAAGCTGGGTGCGCCGGTCGGAGCGCCGCCAGGGCAGAATCCACGCGTCCGGACCCCACGGCGCGTTGGAGATGGGCCGCCAGGTCCAGGGCCGCCGGCGCGACCCGCCAGTCGGGCACCAGTGGTCGCGGCGCGACCCGGCCGCGCGCCAAGTCGCCGGCGCAACGCAGGAACGCATCGGTCAGCAGCAGCTCCAACTCGAGCCAAGCCGGCGTCGGCGGGCCAGCGGTGGTGGGGCGACGCCGGGCGCACGCGGCTGCGAGGCCGACCAAGCGCGCCCGCCGGTAATCTTCGGGCTGCAGGCCATCGTCGGCCACGTCGGCCAGGGCCGCCGTCAACTGCCCCACCTGGGGCAGGGCGCCGAAGGGGCCGCACCAGGCTGGACGGAAGCCGCGTTGCCGGTAGAAGCGCACCAGTTCGGGCCCCACGGGCACCGGGCCCGACGGCAACCGCAGCACGGGTTCCGCCTCGGTGCCCCCCACCACCCGCTGCAGGGCCAGAGGAGCTGTGGAGCTCCAGTCCACCCGCGCCCGGGCAACCGGTGGCCGGCCGCCGCCGCAGCCCCACGCGCACAGCGCCAGCAGGGCCAGCACCCATCGCCCACTGCAGGCCCTGGCGTGGCGGCTCTGCTCGCGGTTGCCCGGGTGTTCCGCCGTGCCTGTGAACCGTCTCCTGGTCTCGACCATGCTTCGTCTGCCCGGCGCGGCGGCGCGCGCCCCTTGCTCCCTACCGGGCCAGCAGCTTAACTTGGCTCCCGTCCGGCGCCGACACGGATCGGGTCGGCCGGGACACCGGGCGGCAGAGATCCCCAGCCGACCGGTTGGCGGCAGCCAGACAGGGAGAAGGGCAGCATGCGCATCGTTGTGCTCGACGGCCAGACGCTCAACCCGGGCGACAACCCTTGGGACGATATCGCAGCCCTCGGTCAGCTGACCGTGTATGACCGCACCCCGCCCGAGTCGGTGGTTCCCCGGGGCCGGGACGCCGAGGTGATCGTGACCAACAAGACGCCTCTGCGCGAACCCGAACTGGCCGCCATGCCGCACGTGCGGTTGATCGCCGTCACCGCCACCGGGTACAATATCGTCGACACCGACGCCGCCCGTCGACGCGGCATTGATGTGGTGAACGTCCCGGTCTATGGCACCGACTCGGTGGCGCAGTTTGTCTTTGCCCTGTTGCTGCACCACTGCCACAATGTGGCGCACCATCACCAGGCCGTCCAACGCGGCCAGTGGGCAGTCACGGGTAACTTCTCTTTCTGGGAGACCCCCCAGACCGAGCTGGCCGGCCTCACGCTGGGCGTGGTCGGCTTCGGGCGCATCGGCCGGCGCGTCGGCGAGCTGGGCCACGCCTTCGGCATGTCGGTCATTGCCTGCGATCCGCGCGCCGACGAGCCACCGGCGTACGCGCCGTTCGCCTGGGCGACGCTCTCGGAAGTGTTCGCCGGCGCGGACATCGTCAGTCTGCACTGCCCGCAGACGCCCGAGAACACGCGCTTCGTCAACCGCGCCCTGCTGGCGCAGATGCGGCCGGGCGCGGTGCTGGTCAACACCGCCCGCGGCGGCCTGGTGGATGAAACCGCCCTGGTCGAGGCCCTGTCGCTGGGCCGGCCGGCCACCGCTCTCCTTGACGTGGGCGAGCGCGAACCCCTGCCGGCCGACAGCCCCTTGCTGGGGGTGCCCAACCTGGTCCTGACGCCGCACATGGCCTGGGCCTCGCTGGCGGCCCGTCGGCGCCTGATGGCCATGACCGCCGCCAACCTGCGGGCCTTCATCGATGGGCGCCCCATCAACGTGGTGAACTGACGGGCCGCGCGGCAACGCGCCCCGCAAACGCTCCAGGGAGGACGTGCGCGCCATGAAAGGCATCGTGCTGGCAGGCGGTTCAGGTTCGAGGCTGTACCCGTTGACGCGGATCATGTGCAAGCAGCTCTTGCCGGTCTACGACAAGCCGATGATCTCGTACCCCCTGGCGACGCTCATGCAGGGGGGCATCCGCGATATCTGCATCATCTCGACTCCCAAGGACCTGCCAGTACTGCAGAGCTTCCTGGGCAGCGGCACTGAACTGGGCCTGACGCTGACCTATGTGGTTCAGCCGCGCCCGGAGGGCATCGCCCAAGCTTTCCTCCTGGCGGAGGAGTTCATTGCCGGCCAGCCGGTGACCCTGATCCTGGGCGACAACATCTTTTATGGCGACTACTTCTACGGCGATGGCGGCTTCAGCCGCGCGGTGCGTGAGTTCGAAGATGGTGGTCTGATCTTCGGCTACTACGTCAGCAATCCCCAGGACTTCGGCGTCATCGAGTTCGACGCCCATGGCCGCACCATCGGCATCGAGGAGAAGCCGCGCGCGCCCAAGTCGAGTTACGCGGTGCCGGGCCTGTACGTCTACGGGGACGATGTGACCGCCGTCTGCCGGCAACTGCGGCCCTCGCCGCGCGGCGAACTGGAGATCACCGACATCAACCGCGCGTACCTGGAGCGGGGCCAGTTGCGGGTGGAGCGCCTGGGGCGCGGCATCGCGTGGCTGGACACGGGCACGCCTTCCAGCCTGCAGGAAGCCAACGCGTTCATCGAGGCCATCGAGAAGCGCCAGGGCCTCAAGATCGCCTGTCTCGAGGAGATCGCCCACCACCAGGGCTTCATCGACCGTGAACACCTGGCCCGTCTGGTGGAGGGGCTGCCCCGCTGCGACTATCGGGCATACCTGGAACGCCTGCTGGCCCAGAGCCGCTGAGCCCCGGGCCTGGCAGGCGGCCGGATCACCCTGCTAGCCGCGCGCTGCAGACAGGTCGGCGAGCAGGGCCCGATACCCCTGCTCGCCGCCGGTCTCCCACGCGGCGAGCAGAGCTGAGCCGACAATGCCGATGTCCGCGTGGCCGTGTAGCGCCCGCAGGTCGGCGCCCTGACGCAGCCCGAAGCCAACGCCCAGGGGCAGCGACGTAACGCGGCGGCACCGGGCCACGAAGGCACCAACGTCGCTGCCCACCGATGTCGCCCGCCCGGTCACTCCCTTGCGCGACACGGCATAGACAAAGCCGCGGGCCCTGTCGGCGATCTGCGCCAGGCGCTCGTCCGTGTTGGTCGGTGCCATCAGCAGGATGGGATCAAGCGCCGCTGCCGCGGCGGTCTCGAACAGGTCCCCGAACAACTCGACGGGCAGGTCCGGAAGAATGAACCCGGCGCCACCGGCCTGTTTCATGCGGTCACAGAAGGGGCCGTGTCCCAGACGGAACACGGCGTTGTAGTAGCCCATGAACAGGCACGGGTAGGCGAACGTGGAAGTCGCCCGGGCCATCAACTCGAAGTAGTCACTGCGAGTGGTCCCGCGGGCCAGCGATTCTTGGTTGGCCCGCACGAAAGCTGGACCGTCGGCCATGGGTTCGCTGAACGGCAGCTGCAGCTCGACCAGGTCGACATCGGCCTCGGCCATGAGTTCGAGCATGCGCCAATTGACGGCCAGTGACGGATGCCCCACCACCAGGTGCCCCATCAACAGGATACGCCGCTGCGCCAACCGCTGCCGAAGGTGACATTCCAGACTCACCGGGCACCTCCCCGGCGGGCCAGGAAGGACCGCCATTGGTCATCGCCCAGGGCATCGGCGATGGTAAAGATGTCCTTATCGCCACGCCCCGACAGGTTGATGAGGATGACTTCAGACTGCGGACGGTCGCCGGCGGCGCGTATCGCTGCGGCCACGGCGTGCAGGCTCTCCAAGGCGCCGATGATGCCCTCGCTGCGCATCAACCGCCGCAGGGCCGCGATCACCTCGTCGTCCGTGGCGGCCTCGAAGCGCACGCGTCCAATCTCGTGCAACCAGGCCAGAATGGGCGACACACCGATGTAGTCCAGACCCGCCGACACCGAGTGCGTCGGCAGCATCTGCCCTTCCTCGTCCTGCAGGAACAGGGTCCGGTACCCTTGGGCCACCCCGGGCCTGCCATGGCCGCCGGCGATCCGCGCCGCATGGGCGCCGCTGGCCAAGCCACGGCCACCGGCCTCCACCCCCACCAGTTCCACCTCCGGGTCATCCAGGAACGGCACGAACATGCCCGTGGCGTTGGAGCCGCCGCCCACGCAGGCATAGATCCGGTCCGGTCGCCGCCCGATCAACGCCTGCACCTGCTGGCGGCTCTCCTGCCCCACGACCTGCTGGAAATAAGCCACCATCTGGGGAAAGGGATGCGGCCCGCACACGGTCCCCATGACGTAATGCGTGTCGTCCATGGAGTCGGCCCAGTCGCGCAGGCACTCGTTGATGGCGTCTTTGAGGCTTGCCGACCCGGACTCGACGGCGACCACCTCAGCCCCCAGTTGCTCCATCCAGAACACGTTGGGCCGCTGTCGTTCCACGTCCAGGGCGCCCATGTACACGCGACACTGCAGACCCAGACGCGCCGCCATGGTTGCGGTGGCGACGCCGTGCTGCCCGGCACCGGTTTCGGCGATCACCCGCCGCTTGCCCATGCGTTGGACCAGCAGCCCCTGACCCAGCACGTTGTTGATCTTGTGGGCGCCGGTGTGGTTCAGGTCCTCGCGCTTGAGCAGCAGTTGGGCCCCACCCAGCTGGGCGCTGAGATTGGCCAGCGGCGTGACGGGCGTTGGCCGCCCCGAGTACGCCTTCGCCTCGTCGACGAAGCGCTGCCAGAACTGGGCGTCACGGCGGGCGAGAGCGAAGGCCTCGGCCAGGTCCTCTAGGGTGTGCCGCAAGATCTCCGGCACATAGGCGCCGCCGAAGGCACCGAAGCAGCCGCAGCTGTCCGGGCTGAAGATGGTGTCGCGCAGTGAGGTGCTCAGATCAGGCGCGCCCGCCGCAGCGCGTCCAGCATGGCCGACCCCGACTGCTCCTCGCCCTTCTCCTTCTTCTGCCGTTCGTGGAACTCGCGGAGATTGGCCGCCGATTCCATCGACTCGACCTGTTTGATGGACAAGCGCAGGCGGCGGCGCTTGGCCTCGGCTTCCAGCACGACCACCTGGACCTGCTGGCCGACGGACAGGGCCTCGCGGGGGTGGGCAATGCGACGGTCGGCGATCTCCGACACGTGGACCAGGCCGCGGACCCCGGGGGCGATCTCGACAAAAGCGCCGAAGTCCTCCAGCGCGTCGACCTTGCCTTCGACGACGGTGCCTTCCGGGAATCGCTGCCTGACTTCGTCCCAGGGATCTTTCTCGAGCGCCTTCATGGACAGGGAGATGCGTTCCTTGCCCTTGACCGGACCGCCCCGCCCTTTGATCACCAGCACCTTGACCTGGTCACCTACGGCGACCACTTCCTGCGGATGACCCACGCGCTTGTGGCTCAATTCGGAGACGTGCAGCAACCCCTCGACGCCGCCCCCCAGATCGACAAAGGCGCCAAAACTCTCAATGCGGGTGACTTTGCCCTCCACCGGCGACCCGTGGGTAAGTTTCTCGCGCACTACCTCGCCTTCGCGCTTCTGGTCCTGCTCCAGGACGGCACGCCGCGACAGAACGATATTGCGGCCCTGGTTGCGGAACTCGGTGATGCGGAAGGTCAGGGTCTGGCCCCGGAATTCCTCGGCATTCTCGACGAAGCGCGTATCCACCTGCGAGATCGGGCAGAAGGCCCGCACATCGCCCTGGATGGTCACGCCCAGGCCCCACTTGTTGACCGCATCAATGCGCCCCTCGACCGGGATGCCGGCGCGGAAGGCTTGGTACAGCTGGTCGGCCTGGCGATCCTCACCGGCCACGCGCCGCGTCAGCACGACTTCATCCTGCACCGAGGCGACGAAGGCCTCAACCGGATCGCCGGCCTTGTACGCCAACTCGCCACGGTTGTCGAGCAACTCCGCCGTGCGGATGGTGCCTTCGCTGCGGCCACCGAAGTCGACGAAGGCGTTCTCGCCCTCGATCTTCACGATGACACCATTTACTTTGTCGCCCACCTGGTGCTCGCGCCCACGGTCAGCGGACTCGCTGGCGGCCAGCAGGCCGGCAAAGTCTTCGCCCGCACCGGCTGTCGATGCCGAGCCGGCCTGTTCCACGCCCCCAACCACGGCTTCTTCGGGCCCCGAAGCCGCACCGTGGTTCACCTTGTCATCGCCCTGGGGAACCGGCGTCTCGGACATTATGCAACTCCTTTACGAGGAAGATACGGCGCCTGAGTGCCCCGCTGACGACGGGCCGGGTTGCCGGCCGGCACGCGGTTCGCGCGCGGGAACTCCCGCAGACCACAGCCCTTGGTCTGCCGCGCCGAGGGTGCAGAGGGCGCATTTGCAGGCTGAACCCCCCATTCCGTGGCGAACTGTATAAATTAGGCGCGAGCCGCGATAGTTTCAAATCGGCTTGGGCGCGACTGGCCGCCGAATGGGTTGCCGGCAGCGGCCCGCGAAGCCCGGGACCTCCCCACCGTCAATGGAGCCGCCATGGCCGCCGCCACCGAGGTTGTGCTGATCACCGGGTTCACAGGTTTCCTGGGCCGCCGGTTGGTGGCCGAACTGCTGGCCGCGCGGCCCCGCGTAAGCGTAGTGGCACTGGTGCGTGCGGCTTCGATGGCGCGGGCGCGCCAGGCGGTCGCGCAGTTGAGCCCGGAGTTGGTCGCCGCCGAGCGCGTCGAGCTGGTCAGCGGCGATCTGGCCACCGAGGGACTCGCCCTGCAGGCACCCGGGGAACTAGCGGGGCGAGTGGTCGAGATCTTCCACCTGGCGGCGCTGTACGATCTGGCCTGCACGGCCGCGGCCGCGGCCGCCGCCAACGTCGACGGCAGCCGCCGGCTGTTGGCTTTCGCCGCCAGTTGCCCGCAGCTGCGGCGCCTGCACTACGTCTCCACCTGCTACGTGGCCGGCACCCATGCCGGGCGTTTCCACGAAGATGAGCTGGACGTGGGTCAAGGGTTCCTCAACCACTATGACCGGACCAAGTTCGCCGCCGAGAAGCTGGTGCGCGACTACCGCGGCCCGGGGCAGGTTACGGTGTACCGGCCGGCGATCGTCGTCGGCGATGCGACCCACGGCGATTTCGACAAGGTGGACGGTCCGTACCTGGTCATGGAAGCCATGCAACGCCTCCCCTCACCGGGCCTTTTCGCCCGCATCGGCAGCGGCGCCGCGCCCGTGAACCTGGTACCGGTCGACTTCGTCGTCAGGTCGCTGGCTTATCTCTCGGCGCGGCCGGACACGGCCGGCGGCTGCTATCACCTGGCTGACCCGCAGCCAATGACGGCGTTCCAGATCCAACGGCGCACCATGGCGCTGCTGGACCGTCACTTCCTGCTGGTGCCCGTGCCGGCGTCGTGGGTCGCCGCCTCTCTGCGCTGGCGGTCCCTGAGCCGCCTGGTCGGCCTGCCCCCCGAAGTGGTGCCGTATTTCGATTATCGAGCCGAGTTCGACACCTCCCGCTGTCAGGCCGCGCTGGCGGCCAGCGGCATCCGATGCCCCGCGCTGGCCGATTACCTGCCGGTGCTGGTGCGGGCCTGGAAGGACCGACGCGGGGCGAACCTGTCCTGAAACGGTGGTGACGCGGGATCCGGAGCCGGACCGGCCCGGTCCCGGCCGTCCGGCTTGGGGCGCGTCGCGGCCCGGTGGCCAGGGGGCTCAGGGGTCGCGTCGGGGCGGATGGGCGGCGGCCCACGGGGTCAGGTACGCCACCAACCGGTCGCCGCCGGCGATGGCGCTGCCGCGCACCGCCACCTCGTGGACCGGAGTGAAAAGGTCCTGGCGTCGGCTCAGTTCAGGGTACCAGTTGGGCAGCAGCACCAGCATCGCCGGGTGCTCCTGCTCGATGTAGCGCAGGACCGCCCTGTCGGCCGGTTCGCCGGGCACCCGCCAGGCCAGCGCGGCCGGGGTGACCAGACCCACCAGGTCGAGCACCCGCCGATGCCCGAAGTAGGCCAGGGCACCGATATCGTTGGCAGCCACCACGGCCCCCGGTGGCGCGTGTGCCTCCACCCAGCGCCCCATGGCTACGTGCAGGTTCTCGATGTCCGCGACATCACGGCCATAGTTCCGACCGTCGCGGGCCATCAGGCCGGCCAGTTCCAGCGCCAGCAGGAGGGCCCAGGCGGCCGGCCACCGCGCCCGGCACCACCGGGGCGACGCGGGCCACCCGCGGGCCTGCAGATCGCGCCACAGCGCCGCCGCCCCGAGCAGGGCCAGGACGGTCAGCATGGGCACCAGATGGGCGGCGTACCGACCGTGCTGGAACAGCGCGCCCTGGAACGGCGCCAGCAGCCCACGGGCCAGGGGGTAGGTCAGGACGGCAGCCACCAGGAGCCGTGGTCGCGGCACCACTTTGGCCGGCCCTGTCGGCAGCCAAGCCGCAGCCAGACCAAAGGGAAGCAGTACGGCCAGCAGTACCCCGTCTTCCACCGCGAAGGCCGCTAACTCGCGCGCCTGCAGCCACGGGTTCAGGAGCACGGCCCGGGCCACGCGGGCCGGGTCCAGGTCCGCAAGGGCCCCGAGCAGGCCGTAACCGCCGACCTTGGCATAAAAGGTGCCGGGCAGCGGTTTCCCCGTGGCGTGCACGTTCCACCAGGCCCACGGCCCGAGCAGCAGGGCGAAGGCCACCAGGCGCCAGACCCAGGGCTGCCACCAACCCGTGGCCCAGTGGCGGCGGTGGCCGTCTTCAGCGACCATCAGCGGTAGCAGCAGGACGCATTCGGGCCGCGCCAGCGTGGCCGCGCCCAGCAGTAGGGGCGCGCTGGTTGACAGGCGCCCGCCGAGGGCCGCCAGGTGCCGCCAGGCGGCGGCCGTCACCAGGACCGTGGCCAGTAGCACCTCCATCCCCGACAGGCTGGCCCACAGGAGACGCGGCGTGGCGACGGTGATCAGGCCTGCGGCCAGGGGCCAGTGGCCGCGCAGGCCCGCCGCGCGGGCCAGCAGCAGGGTCAGCCAGCCGACCCCCAGCAGCAGCAGGGCCCCGACCACCTTGGCGCCGGCCACCGGGTTCACCTGCAGCGCCGTCACCAGGGCCAGCGCCAGGGTCCACAGCGGCGCGGTCGAACCCGCCGAGGGCTCCCCGGCGTTGAAGCTCAGACCGTCCCCAGCGGCCAGATTGCGGGCGAACTGGAGGTGAATCCAGGCGTCGTCGAGGGGGAAACCCCAGCCCCCGACCCCTTGCCATTCGGCCATGGCGTAATAGCCCAGACCGGTCCCCGCCACCAGCAGCAGGGCGAGTCCCTGAGCCCAGGCCGGCAGACCGGGTCGCCCGTCAGCCAAGAGGACCTGAGGGCCGGCACGCGCGATCGAGGAGGCGCGCAAAGTTGCCGCCCAGGATCTTGTCTTTGGTGGCCAACGGCAGGTCAGCCCACACCACCCACCCCAACTGCGGCCGCGGGTCACGCATGGGAGCGTCGCTGCCGAACAGCACGTGGTCTGCATCGGTCGCCTCGACCAGGTATTCAACCACGCGGTTGGTCACCGGCGTCAGGGTGAGCTCGGCATACACATTGGGGTGGCCGACGACACAGGCCGCCACCTCTTCGGCAAAAGCGTAACTGCCACCGGAATGGGCAATGATCCAGCTCATCTCCGGGTACCGCTCGGCCAGGCGGCCGATGGCCGCCACGCCACCGGTCCGGCCTTCGACATGCATCAAGCCGTACAGGCGGTGCTCGTTGCCGAACGCCCACCAGGGCGCGAAGGCATCGTCCTCATACGAGAGAGCCATGCGTGGGTACGGTTTGAGGCCGACGAACCCCTGCTCGACGTAGCGGCGCTGAATCTCGGCCGCCATCTCCGCGGGCGTCAGGTGCGATGGATCGATAACGGCCACGCCAATGACGCGGTCTCCGAACCGCTGCCGCGCTAGCTGGACCACCTCGTTGCCGGCGATGGCGTCGCTGCAGACCGGCCCGACCCAACTCATCATGGCGATGCGGTCAATGCCGCACCAGTCGCACACCTCGAGCATCCCGGCGGCATCGCCGCGGGACATCAGATACGTAACCCCTGCCCCTTGTCCCCCTTCGTGGAGCACGTGGGCGTGGGCGTCGATCACCAAGCCGGACTGCGGTCGACCCGTGCGTGCATCGGCAACGCAGCGATCGGCCGGGCGACGCGCTGGGGCGGCCTGGGTCGGCCCCTGGCCACCCAACAGGCGCACCAGGTTGCCGCCCGCCAGGCGCTGGCGCGAGACCAAGGGCAACTGGGCATAGTCGATCAGCGCCCGAGCTGCCCCGGGCGACTTCTCGGTACCGCCGGTGCCGAACAGCAGCCGTTCGTCGCCAAAGGCCGACACGTAGTCTTCGACGACGCGGTTGGCTTGGTACGAGGAGAATTCCAGGTGCAGGTTGCGGTGCAGTTCCATTAACCGGCGCACGTGGCGCTGCTGGGCCCAACTGGCGTCGGTCAACAGCACGGGCAGTTGCGGATGCCGGGACAGCAGGTCGTGGAAGCAGGCGAACAGGTCGCCCCCGGTAGCTGCCGCCCAGCCGGCCTCCATCAGCGTCAAGACGCCAGCATGTTCCAGCGCGGCCAGGGTCTCGCCGATCACCTCGGGCCGCAGGGAGAACCCGCCCGGCACCAGCCGGGCCGCGCGGATGTCGGCGCGCTCCATGGCCTGCAGCAGGGCCGTGCCATGCGGGTAGAAGTCGGGCGACCCTACCGGCACCAGGCACCACACCCCGAAAAGGCGGCCGGGGGCGGCTGCCAGGACCTCGTCCAAACGGGCGTTGCCGTAGAGCGGATCGTAAGAATGCGCCACCGCATGGCTGACCAACGCGCCGGCCACTTCGGCCAGGTCCATGTCTTCTAGCAGGTGCGCGGTGGACCAGCGGGTGCGCCGGTGCTTGTCCGGGCGCGGGCCCACCCGGCAGTGGCAGTCGAAGAGCAACATGGGGTTCCTGTCGCGGCAAAGGGGGGCCGGGCGCGCGGCGCGGGCGCCGGCGGCGGCAAATCTAGCCGCCCCGGGCACGTCAGACAAGGCGGCGGGGGTCGGCGCCGGTACCCGGGGCTCAACGCCGTGGCCGGCCCGTCACCCCAGGTTGTCCGCGGGCCGGGCGGCGCCGGCCTCCAGCCATGCTTCGGCCCTCGCTTCCTCCAGCAGGTCGCGGTCGGTCGGCAACTGAGCCAGGCGGAATTCGGTGCCGCCGGTCTGGCGGCGTCCAAGGAACTCGCCAGCGCCGCGCTGCTCCAGGTCGGCCTGGGCCAGCGCAAAACCATCATTGACCTGGCACAGCGTGGCCAGCCGCGCTGCGGCTGCCGTGCCCTGGCTGCCTCCGGCGCCAGCGGCCGGGTAGTGGACCAGGACGCAGTAACCCTGGGCGTCGCCGCGGCCCACGCGGCCGCGCAGCTGGTGCAGCTGCGCCAGGCCGAAGCGTTCCGCGTGCTCGACCACCATCACCGTCGCCGCCGGTACGTCGACCCCTACCTCAACCACGGTGGTGGTCGCCAGCACCTGCACCTGCCCGGAGGCGAACTGGCGCATCACCGCGGCTTTCTCCGCCGGCGGCAGGCGCCCGTGCACCACCCCGACCCGGAAGCCGGGCAACCAACCGCGCAACTGGTCGGCGCCGGCGACAACCGAACCGAGTTCGGTTTCATCGGTTGCCTCGATCCAGGGGAATACCACGTATGCCCGGTGACCGGCGCGCAGCTGGTCGGCCACGAACTGGTAGATGGCCTGCCGCCGGGTTGCCGGCCGCACCGCCGTGCGCACCGGCAGACGACCCGGCGGCGAGGCAGTCAGCACCGACAGGTCCAGGTCTCCGTATAGGGTTAGGGCCAACGAGCGCGGAATGGGGGTCGCGGTCATCACCAGCAGGTGCGGGCATCCCCCTTTGCGGTACAGGGCGTTGCGCTGGCCAACCCCGAAGCGATGCTGTTCGTCGATAATCACCAGACCCAGGCGCGCGAATTGCACTTCCGGCTGGAGCAGCGCGTGGGTGCCCACGACCAGGTGCACGCCACCGTCGGCCAGGCCGTGCAAGGCCAGCCGACGCGGCTCACGGCCAGCCTGTCCAGCCAGCAACTCGAGGCGTAGCCCCAGCGGCCCCAGCCAAGAGGCCAGCAGGTCGTAGTGCTGCGCGGCCAGGAGCTCCGTGGGCGCCATGATGGCCACCTGAGACCCGCCCTCAACGGCCGTCAGCGCGGCCAGCACCGCCACCACCGTCTTGCCTGACCCCACGTCGCCCTGCAGCAGACGCTGCATGGGTGCGGGCCGCGCCAGGTCAGCGATGATCTCGGCCGCCACGCTCTCCTGAGCCGGCGTCAAGGTGAAAGGCAGGCGGGCGCGCCAACTCGGCACCAGGCGCAGGCTTGGCGGCAGCACCGGGCTGCCCCCATGGCGCGCCCGGCTCCGGCGCGCCTCGGCCAGACGCCGCTGATAGGCCAGCAGCTCGTCAAAAGCCAACCGGCGCCGCGCGGCCTCGGCCCGCGCCAGCTGCGTTGGGAAATGGAGCTCCACCAGGGCTTCGGCCAGGCTCGTCAGCCCCAGACGCGCTCGCAGGGCCTGATCCAGGGAGTCCACCGCCGCCGCCGCCCACCCGTCGACGGCCTGCCGCATCAGGGCGCGGAAAGCCCGCGGGCGCAGACCGGTTTCGGCCAGCGCCGCCGTCCCCGCGTATAAGGGCACCACCGCCCCGGTGTGCAGGCCGACCGGGTCGCCGGGGTCACCGACCCACTCATGTTCAGGGTGGATCAGCTGCAAGCGCCCTTGGAACCGCTCCACCCGACCGGAGACGGCCACCAGATCACCAACCGCGAAAGCCGCGCGCAGGTAACGACTGCCCTGGAACCACACGCAGGACAGCTCCGCGGAGCCGTCAGTCCCCCGCAGCCAGAAGCGCTGGCTCGGCGGGACATCTGCCCGAGCCTCGAGCACGCGCACCACCACCGTCACCAGACGCCCGGGCAGGGCCGTAGCCACGGTCGTGACGCAACTGCGGTCCAGGTAACGGCGCGGGCGATTGCACAGCAGGTCGCCCACCGTCTCGATGCCCACCCCTGCCAACGCCGCGGCGCGATGCACGCCAATGCCGCGCAGCACCGTCACCGGTGCTTCGCAGCCCGAGACAGTCCAGGCCAGCCAGGGGCCAGCCTCCCCCACCTCTGCTCCTGTTTCTGTCATATCATATCACATTGTATCAAATTGTATTATAGAAAACGCGACTACCGGCCGATGCTAACAGTGCGGTCCACAGCCATCCAGCACGGCTCACCGCCGGAAAGGAGAGCGCCATGCCCCCCCACGCCGCACCCCCTGCAGCGGTGGAGACACTGCGCGTCGGCGAAGAGTTCATGATGCATTTCGGCGACCCGGCCTTAGGTGATAGGCCCCAGGTTGGGCGCCTGCAGCGCCTGGGTCACGACGGCTCGCTCTGCATCGGCCTGGCTGATTCGCTGCGCCTTCGCCGTGGCACGCCGGTGGAAGTGTGCAGCGTTCAGGGGGCAGCGGCCGAGTGCTCTTTCGCCAGCGAGATACTCGGCACCGGTCACCTGGAAGGCAACCTGCCAGTGGTGTTGGTGAAGGCACCTGAGGCCATCCGCTGGAGCCAGCATCGCGAGGCCTTTCGCATCGCGGTGGCCTTGCACGCGGTCCTTGAGTGGGTGCCCCTGCATGGTCGGCCGGCGCACTGCTCGGGCCTAGTGACTGAGTTGAGCGGCACCGGGGCCCAGATACACCTGCCCGGTTGGTCTGCACCCCATGGCGAGACCCATCTGACGGTGGTTCTGCCGGACGCCTTTGTCGATGAGAACCTGCGGCAGCGGGGCCTGAAGCCCCAGATCGGCATGGGGCGCACACCCAAGGTCGAGAATGCCTGGCGCCGGGCGGCCGACGACCTGCGACAGCGCTTCGCCAAGATCACCGCCCACGTGGTCCGCACGGCCCTGCCTGACCCGACCAGTGCGCGGCCGTTCCGGGTGGTGACGCTGGCTTTTGCATCCCCGTGCGAAGACGTGTACCGGTTAGTCCGCCATCTCGAACGCGAAGCGGCGCGTCGCGGCGTCAACCCTGACGGCCCGCGGCCGGTGGCCACGGCGGCCTGAGACGGGCCCGGCGCCGCGTCTGGCGCGGTTGACAGCGATGCAGCCGCCGGCTAGGTTGGCGTTCGGGGTGGGTTCGGTGGCCGTGCCGCGTTGCCGCGGTTGCCAGGCCGACCCCGGGATCTGACGACTGGTTGGCAGGCTTTCCGGGCCGGGCTGCCGGCCCTGCGCGCCAATGGCGTCGGCCTGATCTTGTGCACCTGCCTGCCGCGGCAGACGGATGTCGCCCCCCCGCAGGCTCACCGGGACCCGCCATGGCGCCGCCGACACCCTTCGCGCGTTTCCTCATCGGGTCCGGCCACCGGGCCCGGCCGCCAGCTTTCCATGGCTATGTGGGCATGTGGCTCCACCTGCTAGTCGGGGCGCCCTTGCTGGCCGTGGCCGGCCGTCTGGATGGGCTGCAGGGCTTGGCGTGGCTGGTGCTGGCCTCGTACTGCCTTGGCCTGGCCATTTACGGGCTGCGGTCTCGCGCCTGGGGTCCCCTGGCTGGCGTCTTGGGCTATGCCGCCGGTTTGGGGCCGCTGGTGCTGCCGCAGGTCAGCGGGCCAGTTCCCCTGCTGGTGGCGCTGCTGATCGCGGTCCCGGCCACGTACCAGACGCTTGCCGACGAACACCACCGTTTCTGTCGCGAAGTCGTCGGTGATCCGGCAGGACCGGCACCGCGCTGGCCGGCCTTCGTCGCGGTCGTCGTTATTCTCGCGGTCGCCGGCATCGGGTACCGGTTGGTTTGATACCTGCGGCAGAAGCCGGGCCGGCGTGGGCGGCAGGGAGGCTGACGTCGCCGGGGTTGCGCCGCAGCTCCGCGAGCAAGGTCACGGGGGGCCTTGCTGAGGTCGTCCTCGACGGCGGCGCTGGCGCCCGCTCGCGGCCCGCCGCCGGGTTCAGCGGATTTTGAGCGTCGCCAGTCCGCACAGGGCCAGGATTCCCGCCACCAGCCAGAAACGCACGACGACTTTGGTGTCCGCCAGACCGCGGACGCGGAAATGGTCGTGCAACGGCGCCCGCTCTAGAAATCGCCGGCCCAGCCAGTGCACCCCGATCTTCTCCTGAACCAGCGACGATAGCGCCTCGCCGACGAAGACCCCCCCGACCAACAGAAACAGGAATTCCTGCTTCACCAGTACGGCCACTGTGCCCAGCAACCCGCCGAGTGTCATGGAACCCGTGTCGCCCATGATCACGTTGGCCGGGTAGCAGTTGAACCACAGGAAGCCGAGACAAGCCCCGAATACGATGGCGCAGATGACGGCCACCTCGCCCACGCCGGGGAAGAACGGGAAGATCAAGAAGGCGGAGATCACGGCATGGCTCGAGACGTAGGCGAACACCCCGTAGACCGCCACCGCAAAAGCCACCGGTACGGTTGCCAGGCCGTCGATTCCGTCGGCCAGGTTGACGGCATTGGCCACCGCCACCACGGTGAAGGCGGCGAACGGCACGTACATCCAGGACAGGTCGAGGACAGGGCTCTTCACGAAGGGCACATAAAGCAGCGTGGCCGTGCCCGGCGGCAGGGGTGAGACCGCCTCAAACACGTAAACCGCCCCGAAAACCAGCCCGAAGAGGACCTGCAGCGCCAGTTTGGTGCGCTCTGACAGCCCCCTGTCGCTGGTGCCATGGCGGACTTTGAGGCGATCGTCGATGGCGCCCAGGGCAGCGAACCACAGCACGGCAGCCAGACAGATCAGCACAAAGACGGTCATGACCTTGCACCACAGCAGAATACTCAGCAGGATAGCCCCCACCAACAGGCCCCCACCATAGGCTTTGGCCTGCCGCCCGGAAGCACCGGGATGGGCGTAGTCACGCGGCACGTCACGGTGTCCGCGGCGGTAGAAGTGCAGGATCGCGGGCCCGCCACAGGCGATAACCAGCAGCAGTGCCGTGATCGCACCGGCGATAACGCGAAAGCTGATCGAATCGAGCAGACGCAGGAAGGAAAGTGCCTCCACATTCCGGTGCAGATAGTTCCCGAGGTAGTAGATCATCCGGGCCTCCTAGCCCCTAGTGATGCTGACCGACACTGGCCGTGCGAGGTCCGGTGGCGAGGCGGCGCAGCGCGTCCTCAAGGGGGAACCGGGGTTGGAAGAAGGGCGAGGTGGCCAAGATCTGCTCGCGCTGCGCGCGGGCCACAAGCGGGTCCAGGCGGTCGCGCTCGGACAGGCGCAGCAGCGACTCGGCGACTGCCAGGCGGTACCGCCAGTCCGGATGGAGGTAGAAGCGCTGCAGCGCGGGCAGTACGTCGCCGGTGAGCGCCAGGTGGCCCAGGGCCAGGATGGCCTGCTCTACCACTGCCCGCGAACCGTCGTCCAGGGCCGCAACCAGGGCCCGTTCAAGCCCGGTGTCAGGGTCGAAGAGCAGTGCCAGGGCGCGCGCGGCGGCGGCACGGACCTCGAAGTATGGGTCGTGACTCAGCGCCTGTTCCAGCGCGGCCCGCACCGCCGGCCCGGCCTCGCCCAGGGGGACCAAGCCGGCCTCGATGACGTTGCGGCGCAGCAGGCCGCCGTGGCGGAAGTCCCCCCCCAGCACCCGGCGCAGCCTGCCCACTGGATGCCGGTCGGCAAGCATGGCCAGCAGCAGCGGCAGGTGCTCGCGGTAGCCCAGGCAGCCCACCAGCTTCACGCCGACGTTGCGCCGCCCTAACGGGATCTCGTACCAGTCACGGGAGGTGAGCAGGCGGTCAGCCTGGGCCCGCAGCCACGTCAACTCGCCGGTGTCCAGTCCCTGGAGGCCACCGACTTCCTCAAGACGCCGGCGCGTCTGCCGCAACAGGGCGTTGGGGTCGGTCGGCACGCCGGTGCCCCGCGCGGGCGGGAACTGCAGTTCGAGCGGCTGTGCTCGCCGTCCCTCGAGCAGGGCCTCGACCTCGTCAGCGAGCAGGCCAAGGCTGTTGGCCAGCGGGATGGCTCGGGCCGCCTGGGCCATGGCCGTCCGGGCCGGATGGTCATCGAGCAGCCCGAGGATGGCGGCGGCCAACCGGCCCGGATCCAGGCAGGTATCGACCTCGCCGTCGCGCCACCGGGCCTGCTGGTACAGGACTACGGCCGCTCCGCGACGCTCCAACTCCCGGGCATTGATCGACTGGTGGTCCTCGGCTGCCGACGGCAGAGGCACGACGATGGCCGGCAGGCCGCACACACCGACCTCGGTCAGCGTGCTCGCACCGCCGCGGCACACCACCAGGTCGGCAGCGGCATAGGCGGGGGCGATATCGTCCAAGTAATCGAAGCGGCGGTACCAGGCCAGGGTGTCGCCGTCCAGGCCCGCAGCGGCCAGGGCGGCCCGAGTGTGCTCCACCGCGTCGTAGTCGGCGACGCGGGCCCGGCCGGTAACGTGCAGAACCATCAACCCCTTTCGCTGACGCAGGGTTGGCAGGGCCGCGACCAAGGCCTCGTTGATGGCCCGGGCCCCGCCGGAACCCCCGAACACGAATACCACCCGCTGGTCGGCGGCGATGCCCAGTTTCGATCGCGCAGCCGCCCGGTCGCCCTCCAGCAGTTCGCGGCGCACCGGGTACCCGACCACGGCGACCCGCCGCATGTCGAACCATCTGCCGGCTTCCTCGAAAGCCACCCCTACCCGGTCCGCCAGGCGCCCCAGGCGCTTGTTGAGCAGTCCGGGGCACGCGTTGGGTTCGTACAACAGCACGCGCGCCCGGGACAGGCCGAACCAGCGCAGGAGACCGTGGGCGAAGAGCACCGGGGCACTGACAAAACCACCGGTACCAAGGATGACCTCGGGCCGGAAACGGAGCAGGATCATCGCCGCTTGCGCGACCCCCAGTCCCAGCACCAGGCAGAACCGAGCCAGGTCCAAGGGCGCGGTCGAGCGTGGAAAGGGGCGCGAGCGCACGAAACGGATGGCATAGCCCCGCGAGGGGACAACCCGCGCCTCCAGGCGGTCGCGCAGGCCGACATAGAGGCACTCGGTGTCCGGACGGCGTCGCCGCAGCTCGTCGGCGATGGCCAGGGCCGGGTAAATATGCCCCCCCGTCCCGCCACCGGTCAGCAGGAGCTTCATCAGACTACTCCGGGCAAAAGGGCGTCTCACGCGACACAGCGAAGCCGTGTCGCCTCGCGTGCGTTGGCCACACGTCAGGACAGGGGGGGAGGCGCCCTACCCCGCGGGCAAGGCTGCGGCGGTTGCGCTACGGGGCCGGACAGGGACCGGGGGGAAGTGTGCCAAAGATAAGGCCGTGCCGATGCCGCGACAAGCAGGGCCCGCCGCATGCATGGCCGAGACGTGCACCGGTCGACAGACGAAGGTCTACGGAGCTGGCGGTGCGGCCACTGGCGGCAACAGCTGGGACGCCACCTCAGGTTCTGTGAGGTTGTCGGGTGTGGCCAGCACGACGCTGGTCTCAAGGCGCCGCTCCACCCGCTCGCCGCTCAGGTAGCGGACCATGGTGGCCACCGCCAGGTACCCGACGCGCACAGGCCCCTCCAAGATCAGCGCGTCGATCTGGCGTTTCCCCAGCGCGACCGCCAGGTCTTCGGAAGTGTCGCTGCCGACCAACCGCACCTTACCGGCCAGGCCGGCGTCGTGCAGCGCCCACAGCATGCCGGTGGACACCGGCCCGCTGGCGCAGAAGACCGCGTCCAGCGCCAGCGCACCGTCCGGGTCGCGGCGCTGGGCCAGCAGCCTGGCGGCAGCCTCCAGTGATCCCTCGGCGGTGGTGCCGGCGACGGTGGCAGTGTCAACAAGCTGAACCGTCGGGACAGCCGCCAGGGCCGCGATGAAGCCGCGTTCGCGGGCCGCTGCGATGGGTGAACCGGGCGGGCAGCGGAGAACGGCCACCCGGCCTCGGCCCCCCAGCGAACGCGCCAGGTGCTCGGCTGCCAGGCGGCCACCCAACTCGTGATCATCGGCAATATGGCTGACGTATTCGCGGCTGCGCAGTCCGGTGCCGACGATGATCACCGGAATCCCCTCTTCGGCCGCCCGGCGGACAGGCGGGCGCAGCAGCACCTCGTCAAGGGGAGCCAAGATGATCCCCGAGATACTCGGCACGCGCAGCCGGTCCACCTCGGAGGCTTGGGCTTGCGGGTCGTTGTCGCGGCCGGGCGGCCGCCAGGCGAGGGTGACCCCCAGTTCGGTGGCTGCCTGCATGGCCCCGTCGCGGACCGCGGCCCAGTACGGATCGTTGGCCGCCGGCGGCACCACCGCGATGTTGAGACGTTCGCCCAGTGTCGGCGCTGCGCTCAGCCACGCCACGGCCCACGCGAACAGGTGGATACACCGCTTCAATTCGGCCTCCGCAGGTTAGCGCCGCTGCCCGGACCGCGACGACCGGTGCGCAATGTAGCGTTCGGTGACGCGCGGTCAAGCTATGGGGCCGGGCCCGGGCCCGGGGTTTGGCGCCGCCGGGTCTCGCGCGGCTATATTGGGGCGGTCGGCCGTTGGTCGAGTTGCCGGACGGGCCAACGGCCCCCCTCGCGCCCCCTTTGTCGCCAGGAGTCCCCGTGAACCAGCGCCGCGCGGCCATCTGGGCCTGGGCCCTCTACGACTGGGGCAATTCAGCCTTCGCCACCACCGTGATGGCCGGCTTCTTCCCCATCGTGTTCAAGGAATACTGGTGCGTCGGGGCCGCGGCCACCCAGAGCACCGCCCGGCTGGCGCTGGCCAACGCCCTGGCCAGCCTGGCGGTGATGGTGCTCGCGCCGCTGCTGGGGGCCGCGACCGACCGCAGCGGCCGCCGGCGGCAGGCCGTCCTGGTCACCGCTGCCACGGGCGCGGCGGCAACCGCGGGACTGGCCCTCGTCCCACCCGGCGCATGGTTGTCGGCCGCCTGGCTCTTCGCCCTAGCCATGGTGGGCTTCTGCTGCTCGTGCGCGGTGTACGACGCCCTGCTGGTGGACGTTGCGCAGCCCGACCAGATGGACCGGGTGTCGTCACTGGGCTATGCCCTGGGGTATCTGGGTGGCGGCCTGCTGTTCGTCGCCAACGTGGCCATGGTTCAGTGGCCCGCATGGTTCGGTCTGACTGACGCCCAGCAGGCGCTGAAGGCGGCCTTCGTGTCCGTGGCCTGCTGGTGGATGCTATTCACGTGGCCACTGCTTCGCTGGGTGCGCGAGCGCCCGGGCGACGGCAGGGCCTGGCTGCGGCACACCGGCGCCGGGTGGCTGCGCACCTGGCGTGACCTGCGGCAGTCGCCCGCAGCGCTGTCCTTCTTGCTGGCGTACTGGTTCTACATCGACGGTGTTGACACCATCATCCGCATGGCTACCGACTACGGCCTGTCCCTGGGGTTGGACCGCAACGACCTGTTGTTGGCCCTGGTGATAACCCAGTTCGTGGGCTTCCCCGCCGCCGTGGGGTTCGGCCGGCTGGGGCAGGCGCTGGGGGCCCGCACCGGCGTGTTCATCGGCCTGGGCGCGTATCTGGCGATCACAGCCTACGGGTACTTCATGGACAGCGCCCGCGACTTCTACCTGCTGGCCGTGGCCGTGGGATTGGTGCAGGGCGGGGTGCAGTCGCTCAGCCGATCGCTGTACGCCCGCTTGATCCCACCGGGTCGGGCTGCCGAGTTCTTTGGCTGCTACAACATGCTGGGCAAATTCGCCGCGGTACTGGGGCCTCTGCTCATCGCAGCTGTAGGTTCGGTCAGCGGCGACTCACGCCTGGGCCTGGCCTCGGTGGCGATGCTCTTCGTGGTCGGCGGTCTCCTGCTCACTCGCGTGCGCGAACCCCCCCCAGGCACCGCGACCTGACGACCGCTGCCGCGGCGGCGGTTGCCGACGGCGGGACAGACGTGGCTGGCCGCCGGATGCCAAAGCGCCACCGGGCCGCTGGTTTGCGCGCCAACCCGGCCACGCGCAAGGTCGAGCGGCAGAAGCGATCGCACCCGGCACTGTCAGCCCAGGACGCCGTGTCGGTGGCCGGCGACGGCAGGGCGGAGGGTCAGGCGATGCAGTCGACGGCCGGAGGTCAGGGTGCTGCGGGGACCGCCGGTTTGGGAGCCAACCCGGCCACGCGCTGGGCCGAGCGGGCAAAGCAGCTGCGCCCGGCACCGTGAGCCCAGGGCGCCGCGCCGGCGGCCTCGGAGGGCAGGGCAAACCGCGCGCAAACCTCGTAGGTCGAGTCAGTCAGCGTGTGGTATTCGTACGGTTGCCCCGTCTCGACATCGACCAACCGCAGGGCCGGCCGCGCGGGGCCGTTCAGTTCCTCCAGTTGGGTCGGCACCCGACCGGTCGCCGTGTAGTGTTGGTCGATGAACAGGCCGATCGTCTGAACGGCCTGCAGACGGGCCGCGTCCAAGCGCAGCGCACGTGCTCGCGCCGGCGAACCCGCCACCTGCAGGCCCAGCAGAACAGCCACCAGGACCACCGTGATCGCACTGGCCATCCAGATACGGTTGGCTGGAATGCGCTTCATCGCGGCGTCTCCTGTGTGTCGCGATCCAGACCCCGACGGACGTGCACCAGGCAGGCGCCGGCAAGGGCCGCCACGATTGCCGTCTTCAGCCCGAAGCGCACCCCTAGATCGCCCCCAAGGAGGCCGCGCACCAAGGCCACCGCATCACCGATGAGCACGGCGCCAGCGATGAACATGGTCATGTACGCCAGCCATTGACGCACCGGAGCCTGGCGCTGCGACGGGTCTCGGGCCAGGGCGCGCTCGATCCGCCATGAAAGGCCGATCCAGGTCGGGAAGGTAACCGTCAAGAAGGCCACCGAACTGCGGATCCCCTCCCCGATTACCAGACTGGTCATTGTCGGTTCGGCCGCGTCCGGCCAGGCCGAATCCACCAGGTTGAACAGCAGGGACCCCAGGTGGAAGGCGCTGAGATAAAGCGTCAGGTAGAGCATCAGGTACAGGAACGCGTCCCGGGGCGAGAGGTAAGCCGCCGGCCGGGGAACGGGTACCGCGAAGGGCAGGTCTGCATAGGCCGCCAGTGCCTTGCGGACCTGCTCCGGCCGCCAACCCGCCTGCTCCAGGGCCTGCTGAATATCGGGCCGCGCCAGACCGCGCCCCAGCGCTTCACGGACAAACTCCCGGACCTCTTCGGTGCGAGCCATGCGTGCACCTCCCTGTCGATGGCACGGGTGAGGCAGACCCGAGTCGTGGCGTCGAGGGCCTCAGGTCGGTGCCGGCGTGGCCGGGCGGCCCGGGAAGGGCACTGCACCCCGAGCGTCGCGCGCCGGCACAACGCCGACGCCAGACGCCGTTGACCCGGCGGCGTACCGCCCGCGCCCCGCGGCTTGGCGGTCGCCGGATGTGCCAACCCAGGCGGGGGCAAAGCCGGCGGTCGGGTACCCGGGCGCCGTGAGGCTGGCCCCGGGGCAGACGCCACATGCATTGATGTACTCACAAACCGACGCCGGCCGCCAGTGGCGGACGGGCCGTACCTCGACTGCTGCGGCCGCGAGGCATGCCGCCCAGGCAGCCGGTTTCCACTGTCCCCCTTTGCCCCACGAACCAGAAGTCCTGCGCCCTTCCCTGTAGCTGCTATATTGCATAGAAAGGTACCTTCTGACGAATTGCCGCTACAGGTGGGGAGAGGCATGGCAGACCAAGTGGGGCTCTGGCTCGGGTTCAACCTGTTCGTGGTGGTCATGTTGGCCCTGGATCTGGGGGTTTTCCAGCGCAGGGTGCATGTCATCTCCCTGCGCGAGTCCCTGGTGTGGACGGGCGTCTGGATCGCCCTTGCCCTGCTGTTCGGACTCGGCGTGTGGCACTTCCGGGGCGCCCCACAGGCGCTGCAGTTCTTTACCGGCTACCTGATCGAGAAGTCCCTGAGCGTTGACAACGTGTTCGTCTTTGCGCTGCTGTTCTCGTACTTCGCGGTGCCGGCCGAGTACCAGCGCAAGGTGCTGTCCTGGGGCATCATCGGCGCCCTGATCATGCGCGCCGTGATGATTGCGCTGGGAGCGGCGCTGATCACGCAGTTCGCCTGGGTCATTTATGTCTTCGGTGCCTTCCTGATCCTTACCGGCGTCAAGATGGTCGTCAAGCGGGCGGAGGCCATCCATCCGGAGCGGAACCCGGTGGTGACTCTCTTCAAGCGCCTGTACCCAGTAACTCCCGACTACCATGGCAGTGCTTTCTTCGTCAACACGGCGGGCGGTCGGGCGGCCACGCCGCTGTTCGTGGTCCTCCTCCTGGTGGAGTTTTCGGACCTGATTTTCGCCGTCGACAGCATCCCGGCGATCTTCGCCGTGACCACTGACCCCTTCGTGGTCTACACGTCGAATGTGTTCGCTATCTTGGGCCTGCGCTCGCTGTATTTCGCTCTAGCGGGGATCATGCACCGTTTCCACTACCTGAAGATCGGCCTGGGCGTGGTCTTGGTGTTCATCGGCATCAAGATGATGCTGGCGCACACGGCCTACAAGATCGACACCCTGCTGGCCTTGGGCGTGGTAGCCGGCGTGATCGGCCTGTCAATGGTCGCGTCGCTGCTGCGGCCGCCGAGTGCACCGGCAACCGGCAGCGCGGCGTCGGGTGTGGACCGTACCCGGCGGCCGTGACACGGCGAGCGCCAGGGCCGCGAACGCACTGGCCGACAGACGCCCTGTTCCGCCGCCGGACGACGACACCGCTGAGGCGTGCTCATCGACAACGTGGCGGAGGCTTCGCCATCGACGGCTGCGCGACTGGCGGACCTCGATCCGCTCTGTTCAGCGAACCTTCGGTTGT
>CAITNQ010000170.1 GCA_903893785.1 uncultured Gemmatimonadota bacterium | reverse complement strand
GCGTCGCGCTCGAGCCGTCAGGTCAGTGCCCTCTTCCCACGTCAACCCGTACGCGGACAGGTGCTCAGGCGCCAGCGCCAGGGCCTGGTTCAGGCTCTGCCGCCAATGCGCCAGGGAGGCCCCGGGAAGGCTGAAGATAAGATCGAGGTTCAGGTCGCCAAAACCCGCCTGGCGCGCGTCAAGGCAGGTAGCGATGGCTTGGCGGGCGGTATGGGTACGCCCCAACAGCGCCAAATGGTCGTCGTCGAAGGACTGCACGCCGACGCTCAGGCGGTTGTACCCGGCGGCGCGCAATGACGCCAGCAGGCGGTAGTCCGCAGTGCCCGGATTAACCTCGACCGTGACCTCGGCACCGGATGCCACCGTGAAATGGGACCGCACGGCCTGCAACAGGGCCGTCAGGCGCGCCTCTCCCAGAACGCTGGGCGTGCCCCCACCAACATAGACGGTGCCCAGCACGAGAGGCCCGCGCTGCTGCCGCGCCAGCGCCAGTTCGCGGGTGAGCGCCTGCAGGTAGGGGTCCCACCAGGATGGCTGGCCCGCGACACTGACAAAGGCGCAGTAGGCGCAGCGCGTGCGACAGAAGGGGATGTGGATATAGAGCCCCCGGGCGCTCATCCCACCGGGTGGCCGATCCGCCCCCAGCGTATCCGGCCCGGCAGCGATATCAGGCTGGACCAGACCGCCGTCCAACTGCCGCCCGCGGTATCGGGGAGGCACGACCAGTACACGCGCGTCGCCGTGCCGACGACCCGGTCCTCGTCGAGGAAACCCCAGTGACGGCTGTCGCGGCTGTTGTCGCGGTTGTCGCCCATGACGAACAGGCTGCCTGCGGGCACCGGGCGGGGGCCCAGGTTGTCGCGCGGCCCGTTGGTCACCGGCAGGACGCGACCGTCGGTGTGCTTCACACCCATGGGTTCGGCACAAGGTTCTCCGTCGACATACACGCGCTTGTCGCGGATCTCGACCGTCTGCCCCGGAAGGGCGAGACAACGCTTCACGTACAACCGCTGCTGCGGATCGTTAGGCTGCAGAAAGACCACGACATCGCCGGCACGGATGCGGCCGAGGCCGGGCAGTCGCCAGTGCGTGAAGGGCACCGTGGCGCCGCAGGAAACCGTCTCGACCAGCACGTAGTCGCCATCCAGGAGGGTGTCTTCCATGGCTCGCGACGGCACCAGATACGCCCGGTAAGCGATGACCCGAACCGCAGCGACCACCAACGCGAGGTACAGCACCCAGCGCACCCAGCGGCGACGCCCGGCGCCACGCCCCCCGCGACCGCGCCCTGCCCGGCCGCGCCGGCGCACGGGTGGGTCGTCATCGGCTGTCGCCCGGCGACGTGCCACGGCTTAGTCCTCCTCCAGGCGCAGAGCAGCAAGGAAGGCCTCCTGCGGGATTTCGACCTTGCCGAACTGCTTCATGCGCTTCTTGCCTTCTTTCTGCTTCTCCAGCAGCTTGCGTTTCCGGGTCACGTCACCGCCGTAGCACTTGGCGATGACATTCTTGCGGAACGGCCGGACCACGGCCCGCGAGATCACCTTGCTGCCCACCGCCGCCTGGATGACCACCTCGAACATCTGCCGCGGGATCAACTCCTTCAGTTTGGAGCACAGCTTCTGGCCCCACTCGTACGACTTGGCGCGATGGATGATGACCGACATGGCATCGAGCGGCTCGCCGTTGATCATGACATCGAGCCGAACCAGGTCGCCCGCACGCATCTCCTTGGGCTCGTAATCCAGCGAGGCGTACCCGCGGGACACGGACTTGAGGCGGTCGTAGAAATCAATGACGATCTCGGCCAGCGGCATCTCGTAGGAGAGAATGGCGCGTGTCTGGTCCAGGTACTCGGTGTTCAAATACGCACCGCGGCGGTCGT
This sequence comes from uncultured Gemmatimonadota bacterium, assembly GCA_903893785.1. Taxonomy (GTDB): domain Bacteria; phylum Latescibacterota; class UBA2968; order UBA8231; family UBA8231; genus CAITNQ01. The sequence goes on along the minus strand of CAITNQ010000170.1, from coordinate 871 downwards.
TGCAGACCTTCATCACCGCCCCGATATACTCGGTGGGCACCAGCACCTGCACCGCCAGGATCGGCTCCAGAATCTCGTCGATCTCGCCCACCGGCGGCAGCAGCGAGGGATTGTCCACCTCGACCATCTGACCGTTGCGCTTGACGACATCATAGCGCACGTTGGGCATGGTGGTGATGATCTCGACCTCGTGCTCCCGGTCGAGACGCTCCTGGATGATCTCCATGTGGAGCAGGCCGAGGAAGCCGCAGCGGAAACCGAAACCCAACGCCGGCGAGCTCTCGGGCTCGTAGGAGAAGGCGGCATCGTTGAGCTTGAGCCGTTCCAGGGCCTCGCGGAGTTCCTCGAAGGCGTCCGGGTTGGTCGGGTACAGGCCGCTGAAGACCATGGGCTTGAGCGGCTGGTACCCCGGCAGGGGCTCGACGCCCTCGGCGTCAGCCGCGGTGACTGTGTCACCCACGTGGGCCTCGGCCAGGACGCGGATGCCGGCGATCAGATAGCCGACCTCGCCAGTGCCCAACTCCGGCGTCTCGAATCGCTCCAGACGCAGAAGGCCCACTTCCTCAACGTCGTAGGTCCGGCCGGTCGAGTGCAGACGCACGCGCTGACCTTTGCGCAACGTACCATCGACGACGCGAATGAAGCACACCACGCCCCGGTATTGGTCGTACAGCGAATCGAAGATAAGGGCGCGCAGCGGGCCGTCGCTGTGGCCTTCAGGAGGCGGGATCCGGGCGACCACGGCCTCCAGCACGGCCGCCACCCCGGTACCGTCACGGGCGCTGATCGACAGGATCTCGTCCTCGTCGCCCCCCAGCAGGTCGTGGATCTGGTGTTTGACTGAAGCGACCTGAGCGCTGGGCATGTCGAT
>CAITNQ010000169.1 GCA_903893785.1 uncultured Gemmatimonadota bacterium | reverse complement strand
CAGGAAGACGGGCCGAGAATCCTGGCCCACAGTGCGCAGGAATCGATTAGTGGCCCGGTTCTGCGGGGCGGGCGGGTAGACGTGGAAATCACCCATTCCAGGGTAGTAGCCCAGCAGCCCCTGGCCGACGGCGTCTTTGACAACTTCCTGGGCGCCCGGCGTCTCCGCCCCCCACTGGTACTCCCACTGATCGCCATCCGGGTTGCACAGGGACCCGATACCGATCGTGCCATCGTGGCGCCCGCTCTGCAGCAGCACCAACCGGCTGTCGTCCAGCGCTCGGACCATGGGAAGAGAGTTCACCGCGTGGTGGAATCGGCGGCGGTCAATGGTCTCGTTCAGCAGCCCCCAGACCGTGACGCAAGGGTGGTTCCGGTCGCGCTCCACCGCCGCGCGCACCGAGCGATCGAAGTGCTCCTCCATGCGCGGTGAGTCTTCCATCAGCCACGATGCGGGCGACTCTTCGTAGACCATCAGGCCGATCTCGTCGGCACAGTCAAGTTGCTCGGGCAGCGCCGTGCTGACGATGAAGCGCACCATGTTGAAGCCGGCCGCCTTGGCCAGGATTAGGTCCCGCCGCGCCAAGTCGCCGCGGGGCACGGCGCCACCGATGGGGAAAAACGGCGCCGTGTGCATGCAGCGCAGGAAGACTCGGCGGCCGTTGAGGCGGAAGAACCCATCTTCGACCCGGAACTCGCGGAACCCGACCCGCACCGTGGCCGTGTGCCGCAGTCGCGGTACCTCCGGGCTGCTCGCTTCCAGTTCGGCGGCGACCAGGTACAGATAGGGATCTTCCAGGGACCAGGCGTGACGGTCAGGCACTCTCAGGCACAGCCTGTGGGTCGACGCGCCGGGAGGAAAGGCGGCCGACGCCGCAACCTCGGCGACCACCTCGCCGGGGCCCAGGGCCAACACGCGCATGGCCAAGGTGCCCGTGACCACGGTCTGGGTGTCATTGGTCACAGCTGCGTCCAGGCGGATGCTGCCGTCGGCCCACACGGGGCGGGCGAAAACGCCGTTGATCCGCACGCAGGGGACCATGGCGACCTCGACGGGCCGGTGAATGCCGCCGGTCAGGAAGGGATTAGCGCCGCGGGGCGATCCCTCCAGTCGCAGGCCCTCGATATCGTGCTCAGTCAGACCGTGAACCCGCACGGCCAGCAGTTGGTCGCCGCCGTCAGTCAGCAGGTCGGTAACGTCGAACGCAAAGGGCGCCTCGCGACCTTCGTGGCGGCCCGCCGGTCGACCGTTCAGCCAGATCTCGGCCTGGTAATCCACGGCGCCGAAGCGCAGCAGGCAGCGTTCATGGGCGAGGGGCGGCCGCGGCAGTCCGAACCGGCACCAGTACCAGGCGACGCCTCGGTAGTTCGCGAACACCTCCTGGATCAGGCCCGGTACCGGCGCCGGCAGCGCTCCGGCCTGAGGTTGCTGCGGCCAGTCCTCCTGCCGGCCCACATTGTCGCCGTCAGGCCACAGGGTCCAACCCGTGTCCAGTACCTGCACGCATACCCCCATCGCGTCCATGGGCAGCTCCACCCCACATTGAGTCCCGGCCGCCGAACGGCCTCGGCGCCAGCGTTGGCGCTCCTGGCATGGCCGGGTCCGCGCCGTCGCCTTTGTCAGGACGCGGCGCGGACGGCGGCGATGCGGTCATTGACCAGGCGCGTCACCTGGTCCAGATCGAATGGTT
>CAITNQ010000168.1 GCA_903893785.1 uncultured Gemmatimonadota bacterium | reverse complement strand
GTGTCGCCCGAGCGCAGGGTCTCCAAAGCAAGGCTGAGCCCAGGGCGGTCGCGACTGGCCCCGCTGATCTGGTCGGTATAGATCTTCTCGCATCCCGCCTGGTTCAAGGCATCCGTCTGAAGCTGCAGCTGCTGATCCTGCGTCGAGACGCGCGCGTAGCCGATCAGCATGGCGGGGTCTCCGTGTATCAATGGTCGTTGACGTTCCAAAAGATGATGTCGGTATTGTTTATGGCACTTTGATTGTAGGACCAGTTGTGGGTCGTTGTCAAGGGCTCAAATGCGTCATTTCTCGGGACCCGTCGGAATGTCCCACAAACGAGCGTTTGCGGGAACCAGACAGAAGGCCACTGGACAGGCTTGCGCGTCCCCAGTTCAGGTGCACATCGCGGGCGACCTCTGTGAACCAGGACGTAGCCAACACGAAACGGTCCCCGCCAAGGACCAAACCCCGACGGGGACCGTTTCCGAGACTGCGTAGCTCCGCGCCTACTTCATGAGAACCATCCGCGTGATCGCCGGATAGCCGCCCGCAGCGGCGCGCCCGCGCCACTCTACCCGGTACCTGATGCGCCGTTGGGTCCCTCTCGGCGTCGACGGGACGCGATCGCGCCAGTTGCGGTTGAACGTTCTGAGTCCTTGTCCGTATAACAATAACAGGACAACCCGAACGTCTTGCCCCTGGTGCCTGGCGCCGATGGTCGAGCCGACCGACGAAGACCTCATGTTGCGAGTGCAACGCGGTGACAGCGAGGCGTTTGAGGTGTTGTACCAACACTGGCGAACGCCGCTGTATGCCTTCGTCCTGCGGCTGGTTCGCGAACCCGCCGCCGCCGACGACATCTACCAGGAGACCTTCCTTCGGGTGCTGCGCGAGGCGAACCGATATGGGGCCGACCGGCCGCTCTCGACCTGGTTGTTCACCATCGCTCACCACTTGGCGCTCGACTATCTACGCGTCTGTCGCCCTCGCGAACCGGTTTCTCAGGCGCTCGCGGGCGGTGGGTGGCCGGCCGAAGGCCCGCTCGAGCAGGTTCGGCAGCGGCAGCTCGAAGCGGCCGCCTGGAGCTACTTGGCGGAGCTGCCGCCGGAACAGCGGGCGGTCGTACTGCTGCGAGTCGTGCACGGGTGCTCCCAGGCGGAGACGGCCCGCGTCACCGGTACCGCGGTCGGGACGGTGAAGAGCCGGTTGCACTACGCCCTGACGAAGCTCAGGGAAAGGCTTGGGCAATGACCGACGACAGCGACGAGGTGGCAGAGTTGCAGCGGCTGCTAGGTCCGCTGACCTACCCCCCGCCACCGCCAGACCTAGACGACTTGGTATTGCGGCAGGCGCGGATGATCCTGCAACCACCTCGCCCATTGCCTCCTCGCGCTGGCCCATCGCCCATCGCCTGGGTGGTCGTGGGCACGGCGGCGGTGGCCGTGACCACCGCCTCGTGGTGGCCACCTAACCTGACCCTGCCCCCGTCCTTGCCGCCCGTCGCCTGGATCGCCGTCATCGGTTACCTGTTGACCTTGTTGACCACGCCTCTCATCCTGGTTCGTCGCCCCCCCGGAGGAATCGATCATGGCCAACCGCGCTGAGCCCCTGCTGCACCGCTGGCTCCCGCTCGTCGCTGCTGCCAGTGCCGCGGTGTTCGTCCTCATCCATGCCGTCGTCTTCCCGCTTATCAACTCGGTCGAGCGCGACGACTCAGCGGCGGCGGCCGCCGCCGACTTGGCCGTGCGAGGGCCGTCGTCTTCCCCGACCATGCTACCGGCACTGGTGGTGGCCAACGCTCGTTCGGTGCTCGACCGTGCGGCCACCGCGACGACCTCGCTCGACGGCGATCCCCTGGTGGTCGAGACCATCGCCCGCCTCGTCGCCGAAAACGACACGATCCAACGCCTGTGGGTAATCAACGACGCTGGCAGCGTCGTCTACTTTGGCAAAGAGAGGCCACCTCAGGCGGCGGTCGAGGGGCTGGCGCCTGACGACGTGTACCGGCTGCTGCAGGGCCTGCCCCAAGGGCTGCTGCTACCCGACCAGCGCCTCGCCATTCTAGCCCACGCGGCAGTGCAGGGCCGCAGGGGCCGGAGCGGCGAGTGGGCTGACATCCCGCCGGCCGCCGGCGCTTACAGCGAAGTCCGTCGCATTCCAGGCGGCTGGATAGCGATCGCCGCCCACAACCCAGGACCGCCGACATGGCACCCGCCTGGCATCAACAACACCCGTACGGCGGTGTACCGCGAGCTGAGCCTCAACTTGTCAACCATCTGCATCGCGCTCTACTGGCTATCGCTACCCGCATGGGTGACGCTGGACGCTCTGCGACGGCGCGAACGGGCCCCGATCTGGGGGATCTTCACGCTGGTCGGCAATGTGATCGGGCTGATCGTGTATCTTCTGGCCCGGCGAGAGCCATGACGTCCCGACGCGCTGGACCGACACCGGGAGCGCGCCACGGCCAGCGTTGAGCGGGGGATGGGCCTGCCTGGCCCGGTAACCGGCGTTTATGCGGCTGCAGGACGCACCCAAACAAAGCGGTCCCCGCCAAGAGCCAGGCCTCGACGGGGACCGCGTGGCCCGGGCCTACTTCATCAAGACCATCCGCGTCACCGCCCGGAAGTCGCCAGCTTGCAGCACGCCCAGGTACACCCCGTTGCCGACGGCAGCCCCCGACGCATCGCGCCCGTCCCACTCGACGCGATACGCACCGGCTTCCTGGTGCGCCGCGACCAGTTCACGTACCAACTGCCCCGACACCGCGAAAACCCGCAGCTGGACCTGCGCCGCCTCGGCCAGTTCGTAGTGAAGGGTCGTTGCCGGGTTGAAGGGGTTCGGGTAGGCGCCCTTCAGCGCCGTCAACAGGGGCATCGCTCCGTCGTGGCGCAGCACGATGGCGTCTCCCGCGTTGACCGCGATCTGGCCGCCGCCGGACAACCGCGTCACCGTGTCACCGATCTGCAGGCTCCAGCCGCTACCGGTCGGTACCTGCCAACGGAGTTGTTCCACCCCCCCTTGGAGGCGAATCGGCCAGGCCCCGTCTGCGGACGGCACTTGCAGCGTTGCAGTGCCTCCGGGTAGCTCCACGCGGGCGTCGAACAGCTCGGCCGGCGGAATCGGCGGCAACTCGACTACCTCGCCGTCGTTTACCCCGAGGGTGATCACTTGCCTGCCCGTGGCGCCTTCAGCCCACAAGGTGGAGGCCCAGGGTGGCGGCGCCACCAGCGCCTTGCCGGCTGGGGCGACTCGGCCGCCAAGGTCCACCTCCGCCGCAGTGGACAGGTTCACCCAGTAGGCGTTCCCTGGCTCCATTGTCGCGGCCTGGTGATAGCCCCCAGAATAGCCGTAGACCGACACGATCTGCGGACACGACGCTTTGAGTGCGGTAACATCCACGGCCCGGACTCCCAGCCCGACCAGGCTCCAGTGCGACGGCAACGATCGCACCAAGGCCCCATCGGGGTGCGCGGGGCCGGTCACCGTCACCTGCGTTGGGGCGGTCAAGTTGGCCCAATAGCCAGTACCCGCTGCGAACGACACCGCCTCCTCGTACGTCCCGGAGAAGCCAAACAGCGCCTGCGCGCTCGGTAACACCGCCTCCAAGCTTGAGTCTGCCAACGACACTGGCAGCGATACCAAGCTCCACCGGGCCGGCAAGTCATATGAGTGGCTGAACGTCTCCGCTGGGCGGTAACGCACCTGCAACAGCGTCTGCCCCGGCGTGGTCACCTCGTAGTGGCCGTTGGTGCGCATGCTAACATTGACCACGCCACCGTTCGTGCCCGCATCGACCAACTGGAACACGCCTTCGGCCGGGAGGCGGGTCCGGTCCCAGGTCAAGGTCACCGGTAGCTCGACCTCCGGCGCCAGTACCGCCAGCGTCCACGTAGCGCCCGTGGTTTGCGTCTCCAGGCTACGGTAATCCGACTCCAGACCACCCAACGGGAAGGGCGCCAGCCAACGAGCATCGAAGGTGTCGCCCGGCGGAGCAGGCGGTAGTTCGTTCTCTCCCAGACCCGCGTCAAGCCCGTCGCTGCCACCATAGGCCACACCGAAAGACAGCGTCTGTGACTGCGTCTGGGCGTTCACGATCGAGAGCCCGACCGACCAGGCCGCCACCGGCGGCGCCGCCAGGCGCACGATACGCGCCCCGACGCTGTAGGCCGCGTCGTGAGCGTAGCCCTGGTAACGAGCCGCGGAGGCCGTACTGCCCGCCGGCCAGATGAAGTAACCGCCCCGAACCACTCTCGAGTCACCGCTCGCCGGCCCCATCGGGTTGGTCTGTGGTTCGCTCGGATACGTCCCATGCAGGTCCTGCACCCACTCGTACACGTTCCCGTGCATATCATACAGACCCCACGGGTTAGGCAGCTTAGTGCCCACCGGATGCGCCCACGCCTCACCGACGCTCCAGGCGTTGTCGCTGTACCAGGCATACCTCCCTAACTGACTGACGTCGGAGCCGAATGACCACTCCGTCGTCGTCCCCGCGCGACAGGCATACTCCCACTCCGCTTCGCTGGGTAGACGGTACAGCGAATCCCCTGCCGCTACGTTCAGTTGATGGACGAACCGCTGCACGTCCAGCCAGCTCACGTACGTCGCCGGATTCCCGGCGCGGTCCTGCGCATAGCTCATCCCGGCCCACGGCGCTGACCCCATCACGGACTGCCACTGCGCCTGCGTGATCTCGTACTGGCCGAGGAAGAACCCTTGTGTCAGCGTCACCTCGTGTGGCGTCTCACCCAGGCCCCCGTCACCCATCGTGAACGTCCCCGAAGGGATCCAGCGGAAGTCCATGGTGGCGCTACCAGGAAGCGGAACCGTCATATCCGCCGGGGCCTGCACGATCACCAGCATGGTGTCCGGCGCACTGGCTACGGTGCCGTCATCCACCGTCAGCACGAACGAGTAGAAACCGGCGGTAGTAGCAAGAAAGACCGGCTGGACGGCGGTGGAGTCGGCCAGTACAGCCCCTGCGGGGGCCGTCCAGTGGTAGCGCAGGGAGTCGCTGTTGGCGTCGGCGCTGGCACTGCCGTCCAACGTAACGGCGCTACCGGCGACCACCCGCTGGTCCGGGCCGGCATCAGCTACCGGCACGCGGTTCGTCGTGGCCGCCACGCCGTCGACTCGGCGGACCCGGTTGTTGCCTTGGTCCGCGATATACAGGTTTCCCACCCCATCCACGGCCACCCCGGTGGGGTGCAGCAGGCTGGCACTGGTCGCCGCGCCGCCGTCGCCGCCGTAGCTATTACTACCGTTGCCGGCGACCGTGGTGATCACCCCGGTCGCCCCGTCCATCCGACGGATGCGATGGTTGAAGTGATCCGCGATGAACAGGTTGCCCGCGGCATCCAGCGCCAGGCCAGTGGGGAAGTACAGGCTGGCGGCGGTCGCAGCACCGCCGTCGCCGCCGTAGCTGCTGTTGCCGTCGCCAGCCACGGTGGTGATCACCCCGGTCGCCCCGTCCACCCGACGGATGCGGTGATGGTAGTAATCCGAGATCAACAGGTTCCCACCCGCATCGACGACCACGTCATACGGAGCATCTAGGCCGGCACTGGTCGCGGCGCCGCCGTCGCCGCTGTAACCGCTGGTGCCGTTGCCGGCGACGGTAGAGATCACCCCGGTTACCCCGTCTACCCGACGGACACGGCGGTTGCCTTGGTCTGCGATGAACAGGTTGCCCGCCCCGTCTACTGCCACGCCTGTGGGCCAGGCCAGACTGGCGCTGACAGCCGCGCCGCCATCGCCGCCGTAGCTGCTACTGCCGTTGCCGGCGACCGTGGTGATCACCCCCGTTACCCCGTCCACCCGACGGATACGGTGGTTGTACTGGTCGACGATGAACAGGTTGCCGGCGCCATCAATGGCCACGTCGTAAGGGGAGTCCAGGCTGGCGCCGACCGCGACACCACCATCGCCGCTGAAGCTTTGGATGCCATTGCCAGCGACCGTGGTGATCTCCCCGGTCACCCCGTCCACCCGACGGATGCGGTAGTTGTACTGGTCCGCGACGAATAGGTTCCCCTGCCGATCCAGCGCCACGCCCGAGGGGTATGCCAAGCTGGCGCTGGTCGCCGTGCCGCCGTCGCCGCTGTAGCTGAAGGTGCCGTTGCCGGCGACTGTGGTGATCGGCTGCGCCCAGAGTCCGCGCGCAAGGACAACCCACACCACGGGTAACACGTGCGCCCATCGCTTCCACCCCATGTCTGCCTCCTGGCTGTCTGGCGCTACTGCGGGCCACTACCTTTGCTCGCTATTGTCTCCCGAGGCGCCGGTATACCGCTAACTACGCCGCTGGGGACCGCCAAGGTCAAGGAGACGGGCATGACGCGGCGGCGGGCGCGTCGACCAGGCGAATGCGAGTGTGCCGTCTTCCCATCGACACGGATCCAGGTACACAAGCCGGTCCCAATATCTCGACGCTTACGTCGAGTTGGCGGTATGGCAAGGTGAACGGAGTGTCCCGTGGATGATAACCGCAAGACCAAGGCGCAGTTGATCGACGAGCTCAACGAGTTACGCCGGCGAACGACTACGCGTCCATCGGAAAGCGACGCGGCCACGGTCGCGCGGCGGCCACTATGGGCGGCGGCGCTACGGCGTGTGCGGCATCACCTGCGGGGCCTCATTGCAGCGATGGCGACCAGTGACGACCTGGCTCTCGTGCTGGCGGCAACGCGGGACGGCCTACGCGAATTGGGTGTCCCCTACCGGGGGCTTTGCGTCAGCCGGTTGGAGCCAGAGACCGCACCTGGTCAGCTGACCGTCACCCTGTTCCATGAAGCGTACGAGTGTCATAGGCGCCCCGATCCGGTGGCCATCAATACGCTCGGCCAAATGCGGCGGGTCGGTGGGCCCGTCTACCGGCCCGACCTTGACCTGCAGGACCCGTTTGGCGACCGCGCGCAAAGGCAGGCGCGCGGCGACCGGCCCGCACGCAGCCTGTTGGACGTGCCCTTTGCCTGGGGCACCCTGACCGTCGATAGTGACGTCCCCCAACGCCTTCGCACCTGAACATATCGCCATTGTGCAGCGATTAGCCACGATCGTTGCCGAGGGCCTCCAGCGGCACGCGGATCTGAGGCGGATCGAGCAGCGCCACATGGACCTGCAGGAGGAGGTGGTCGCGCGCCGCAAGGCCGAGGAGCAGTTGCGCCTAGATCTGGCCCGTGAGCACACCATGGGCTTGATCCGTGATCGGATCATCGCGCTACGTGACCTCTCTACCTTGAGTGCCTGCCTACAAGATGAGTGGGTGGAGGAACTGCGCCGTCTCGGATTGCCGGTATATCGCTTGACCCTGGAAGCGCCGGCATCCCGAGAGGGGTACTACACCATGTCTTGGGCGATGACACCGCGCCTGTCCTGGGTGGTGACGCCGGTGCGACATCGCCCCGTTCTGGACGAGTACCCGCTGGCTGAATGCCCGTGGGTGAAGGAGGCGTGGGACCGCGGCGAACCCATCGTGGTCGGGCCCGCACGCTTGGCGGAGTGCGGGTTCCCTGCGCCTGAAGTAGCGTCGATCGCGGAGATACCGCTTCCAGGTGTTGGGGGCTCTCTTGGCGTGAGTAGTAGGGTAGCCGAAGCCTTCGACGAGGGGGGTGTTCGGACTCTGCGCGAGTTCGGTGGCCTGCTGGCACTGGCCATCCGCCGGCTGCAGGACAGCCAGGCAATGCAGGATAGCGAGGAACGCCTCCGCCGGGCCCTGCGCCGTGAGGAAGCCATGGGCCGCATCCGCGACCAGATGCTGCAGATGACGGGCCTTCCAAGTCTGTGGGCCCATCTCCAGCATGAATGGCTGCTTGAGCTCAGGGGGTTGGGATTACCCATTCACCTCATGTCTCTTGAGGGGCCCGCTGGCCGTATCGACCACTACACCTGCGGTTGGGCGTTGTTCGGGGAGGACCGCAATGCCACCCAGGCTGAGGCACCCATCGCGGAGAGTCCGTGGGTCGAGGAGGCCTGGCGGAGCGGCCTGCCGGTGGTCGTCAACAGTGACCGGCTGCGGTCGGTCGGCTTCCCCGCTGACGGAATTCAGTCTCTGGTCGAAGTGCCGTTCCCGGACGGCACGGGCTCGCTGGGGGTGAGTAGCATCCAGCCGCAGGCCTTCGACGACGACGCGATCCGCACGTTGCAGGCCTTCGCGGGCCTGGTCGCCACAGCCCGGCAGCGGTTACAGGACCGGGCGGCCCTGGAGCATAGCGAGGCGCGCTATCGAGGCCTGGCGGACAACCTTCCCATCGGTTTGGCCCACACGACACCCGACGGCAGAATCGCGTACCAGAACGCCCACGCGCGAGCTTTGTGGGGGTACGACGAGAACGAACTGGCCGAGTTGAGTGCCGACGCCCTCTACGTCTGCCTGGATGATCGCGACGACTTGGTTCGGGCTCTCGCGACCCACGGCGAGCACGCCTATGAATACCGAATGCGGCGAAAGGGGGGCGAGGAGTTCTGGGCCCGGGGCACCACCAAGGCGATGGTGGACCGGGAGGGCAATATCGTCTACCAGGGCTTCGTCGAGGACATCACGGCGCGCAAGCGTGCCGAGTTGGCTCTGGATGAGGACCTGCGTCGCGAAGCCGCCATGGGGCGCATCCGTGACCAGATCCTGGGGTTGAGCGACCTGTCTGAACTGTCCGGCCACCTGCAGCGCGAATGGAGCGAAGAACTGAGGGGCGTAGGCCTCCCGGTGCATAGTCTGAGTCTTCAGTGCCCCTCTGACCGCGCTGGCTATTACCTGTCAACCCCGGGGGTGCTCGCACCTGCCGGCCGCGATGCCCCCTTGTCCGCGTGTCCCTGGGTGGAGGAGGCTTGGTTGGGTGGCCGACCTGTCGTGGTGACGACGGCGCGGCTACGGGAGCATCACTTCGGGGTCCCTGAAGTCCACTCCCTCGTCGAGGTGCCCCTGCCCGGGGGCGAAGGTTCGCTTGGGGTCAGCAGCACGGTCCCCGACGCGTTCGACCGGGGCGCGTTGCGCACGGTCGAAGCGCTGGCCGGCTTGGTCGGCGTGGCCCTTCGCCGGGCGCGCGACTGGGAGGCCCTGCGCGAGAGTGAACAGCGGTACCGGACCATCCTGGAAACGGCCATGGATGGGTTTTGGTTCGTCGATGTGGACGGCCGCCTACTGGAAGTCAACGAGGCGTACTGTCGCATGAGCGGGTACTCGGCCACGGAATTGGTGGCGATGCACGTCTCCGATCTGAGTGTAAATGAGGACGCGGCACAGGCCGCGGCCCATATCGAGAAGGTGGTGCGCAACGGGGAGGACCGCTTCGAGTCCCGCCATCGCCGCCGTGACGGGGGGCTCATCGATGTCGAGGTCAGTGTCAGGCATCTGGCTGGGGTGGGGGGACGGCTGGCGGTCTTCATCCGCGATATCACCGATCGCAAGCGCGCCGAGCGAGCGAGTCGCTTGGACGCGGCCTTGGGGCGCGTACGGAGCGCTGTCGTCCTAGTCGACACCGACCACTCGTGGAGGGAGCTCCTGAGGTTCGCCGATGCTGAGTTACAACGGCTCATTACCTACCAGTCGTGCTGTCTGACCCTTGTCGATCTGGCCGC
>CAITNQ010000167.1 GCA_903893785.1 uncultured Gemmatimonadota bacterium | reverse complement strand
GTTGCTGAGCAGCAGCGCCCCCTCGTCGGTCAGCACGCGCATCGCGCTCAGCAGATGGTAACCCTCGGTCTCCGCGGAATTGAGGCGAATGGGGATGTCCGGCTGCCGGAACCGTGCCGCCGTGACCTGCAGGCGGTCACGCTCGCCGGTTTCGAGGCCTGCGCGCGAGCCGTATTCGGCCAGACTCACATGCGTGAAGCCCAGGAAGACCACCTTGCCGCCCAGTGGACTGCTGCCGCGACACGCCGTCTCAACGAAGTTCTGCAATGCCATGGCTTCTACGCCGAGTTGACGCTGCGCGCGTTTGGCTCCGTTCAGCAACTCCTCGATCGCGAACCCGAACTCATCCCAAATCACCGCAACACCTGCGTAGTCATAGGCAGTGATCTGCTCGGCAACCCGCGAGTACAGCTCACCGGTCTGGGCTGCCACACCAGGGCTCGCCTCCAGAACCGCGCTGAACGGCACGCCTGCCGTGCGATCGGAGTGCCAGCTGTCGAAATGGCTGAGCGCGTCAGGGTCGCAGTCCTCGCGCAGCGCTCTGGCCAACGATTCTGCGGTTGGGTACGGCGCCGCCTCCTTCGCCGAGTAGACTATACCGTCTGCCACCATGGCCTCCAGGCGCGCCGCGGCGGCCTCAAAAACCGTGCTCCCCAGCAACTGATTGCTCAGTCCGGCAAGCCGAACGGCTTTGACCAAACCGCGGAATAGGGCTCCGTCGAGTGTCGGGGCGTTGCCTGCCTCTGCGAGGGGAATGGTCAACCACGGCCTCCATGGCGCGCTCCCCGGCGACATGACCGACCGCAGGCCCTGCAGGTGCTCGCCCCATTCCCGCTGCATCATGCGCTTCCAAACGGGTTGCAGCGCAGCGATGTCGAACCCGCAGCGAAAGAGGCGCTCCAGTACCACGCACAATCGGCTCTTGCCCGCACCATAGGTCCCGTAGCAGATGGCCGCCCGGCACGACGCGTGAGTGGCTGCAGCCTCCTGCAGGAAGGCGAACACGTCCAAGGTTGACTGGACGGGAACGAAACCCGAGCAGACGCCTTCGTCACCGAGTGATCCCTGGAAATGCACGTAGGGTTCAGCCATGCCGGTGACCGACATGTAATCACTGAGCTTGCTCATGTACGCGTTGTCCTTGCGGGGCTCAGACGCGAGCGGAGGTACTCAACATCGGGCACCTGACGCAGCCGCCCCGATGTACGGAAAAGGGCGCCCGCAGTTGCTGGCCGCGGCACATCGATCACCACGATCCCAGGCCCACCTGTGAACGCGGCCAAGTGTTGCCAGAACACCAACCGCCCCGACTCGGTCCAGCAGTCGCATACATGGAGCGGACCGACCAGCAATACAGGGCGTCCCCCCTCGCTTTCGACCAACTTCGCCACCAACCGAGCGGCAGCAAGCGGGATGTCTTCCGGGAACATATCTCTGTGCGACAGGCGCAGCACTGGGGCGCCTGCAGCCATGTACGTGTCCTGCACCAACTCGCCAAGCGTCGTCATCGATGCTATGGCCCGGCACTGGAAGAGCAGGCACCGGTAACGGCTATCAGGCGCCAACTCGCGTGCGAGGACTGCAGCTACTTCCTGTTCTACCGCCACGACACCTGCCCCGACCGGTACGCATTGAGGCAGAGCGCGCGCAGGGCAGGGCCGCCCTGCTTCAGGAACTGCACAGAGTCAAGATTAACCTGCCGGCGGTACTGCAGGAAGGTACCAAGCTCCTGGTCCGAGTGGACCTCTGCCAGGGCTTCGCGGTAGGCCTTGTCTTTCATTCCGAGGGCCTTGGCGACGCCGCACTTCAGCATATCGGCCGTGGTCACCGTGGCCGCGGCCTGGTGGTGCTCCGTGTGGTAGAGGAGCGTTGCACAGGCGACGACGCTGACAGCTGGCTGTACTGAAGTGCGGCGCAGTGCGGGCTTGGCGACGCCGTCGACGACGATCGACCGACGGTCGACTAGCCCAAGGCTGTACAGCATCTGGCCAGGTCGAAAGGCGCTGTCGACACCCGCGAAGTAGGTCTGGGTAGTAGCCTGCGACTGTGGGCCGCCGTCGGCGGCACCGACACGGTTCAGCCTTGCCACGATTTCGTCCACGGTTACCCAGCTGCCGTCCACCTCGAACTCGGAGAAGAAGGTTGAGTAGGGACCTGCCTCCCGGCTGCAGCAGAGGTGCAGGTGCAGCAGCCACCAGGTCACCGGATGCAGGGCCCGGGGATCTTGCGCGGCCTGGAGCGCGCCCAGATCCGTTAGGGCGGCCTGGCGTTGCCGAGGCACCAAGACGCCCCCGCACGTGAGCCAGTTCTTGATGGCGGTCAGCTGGTTCTTCCCGGCGAAGAAAGTCTTCCGCGCAGCACTGAGGTTGCTCTGCGAGAAGATATCGGGCGCTGAGGGTATGGCCGTGAACGCCGTCGACAACCAACTCCGTCGGAGGGCGAACGTCTGCGTGTCAAGCGCCATCCGGCTACTCCATGGCGGCACACTACGCCGCGGTTTATCGGTCGCCCAAACTGGCCGGGGCCCAGTGCCACCTGTGGCTGCCGGGTCGTCAAGCCCTTCCGCGCAACGCAGCGAGCGCGCGCTCGCACCATCCGCAGCCGGTGTCGTGCCGCGAAATCAGTTGCCTGCACGGGTCACGCCGGTGCGAGGACGGGCCCGACGGGTCATGAGGGCACGCCCGCGTATCGCGGAGCGCACGGCTACTGTGCGTCAACGGCAAACGTTGGCTAGACCGATGGCCGCTGCTGCTATGGGTCGGTGCACGGGCAACGCCAGAACTGCGCATATCTGCGCATATGCGTCTGCCACAGTGGTTCGACTGCGGCACGAGCTGGTCGGAGTGAGTCACTCCGCGCGTGGGCAGAGCCGCCGGCACAGACGGGCTGCAGTACCGAGTAGCGGCCGCATGCGCCCGCTGCTGTCCCGCACGACCGGGCTGCCCAGCCGCGCATCACCGGGGTGCGCTGCCCAATAAGCGTTGAATACTGCGCGCGTGTCAAGGAGGATGGCAGCCCGCAGCGCACTGGTGCGTAATCGCACCAAACTTGGTGCTCTTTTGCACCAAAAGCTGGCCCACAGATCGATCCTTTGGTGCAGAACCGCACCAGCACCAACCGTGACGCAGCGCGCCGGAGCAGCTGTCCGCACCACGGTGAAGGGCGGCAGTTGCGGCCGCGCCCGGTTTGTGGCGTTACGGGAGGGCGTGATGCGCAGCGGCACCCGGGCGCAGGCCGTGTTGGTGCCCCGCAGACGGTTCGGTCTGACCGCGGCACCACTGCGCGGCCTGTTGAGAGAGCAGACGCGACCGCGCTACCCTTGGTGGGGTCCGAACACGCTCGGAGTAGCCGTGCCCGGCGAGCGAACGCGGCCCCCCCCTGGAAAACGGGCGGTGTGGCCGCGAACCGTGCGCCGGAGCGCCCAGATCGGCGCACCCGGGGCGCCCACCCACACCCTGGCAGCGGATCCAGACCGCAGAGAAGCGCTCCGAGGCCCGGGGCGCTCACCGGTCTGCCGCCCGCTGCATTGGACATCCCACCCGGCGCCACCGGGCATTGGTGGCTTGTCACGCCCATTACCGGGGGCCTGGCAGGAACGGCCGCCAAGATGGCAGACGCCGCGCCGCACGCCACCCGCGCCCCCGACCCGCCCGCGCGCCGGCGGCGGGTACGCGAGACTAGCTCCCGGTCGACACGTAGCTCTGCTCGACCCGGTGGAAGATCAGCAGGCTCAGGCCGAGGAATACGAAACCGCCCAACGGGCCATACCAGCCAGCCCAGCGCAGGGCGCCGTCAGCGCGGCCCAGGCAGGTCAGCACCGGGTAATAGCAGACGCCGGCCAGGGGGACCAACCAGGTGTAGACCCACTGGAAGGGGCGCGGGTAGATGGACATGGGCACCTGCGCTACCTCGGGCCCGCCGTTGGTGAGGATGTTGAAGACTTCGATGTTCTGCAGCGTCTTCATGCCCACACAGCCCTGCAGCACATACAGGCCGCTGAACAGGGCCCCGCCGCCCAGGGTGGCCAGGACCAGCAGGACCGCGCCCACGGCGGTCACCGGCGTGTCCAGGCGGTTCAGGCCCCAGACCAGGACGGCCAGGGCCTGGGCTAGGCGGCCGAAGCGGTGCAGGGCGAACTCGTAACCGAGCAGTTGGACCACGGTGCTGACGGGCCGCAGCAGTAACCGATCGTAGGCGCCGCTGCGCACCAGCGGAGCGAGGAAATCAAAGCCGCGGGCCAGCAGCTCGGACAGCGAGTACCCCAGGTGGGCCAGGCCGTAGCAGACCATGACCTCGGCCACGGTCCACCCGGCCAGGCCGCCGAAATGAGCGAACAGGATCCACAGGGCGGTGAACTCGGACCAGAAGATGACGAAGTACCCCAGCCCGTCGAAGGCCACGGACAGGCGGTAGCGCCACTGCCCGCGCAGGGAAGCGCGCAGCAACGCCGCGTACACGCGCAGTCCGTGCATGGCTCAGCCTCCGGCCACTTCCAGCCGCGCTGTGCCGCGGCGCGCCAGCCAGGCGCCCAGGGCGACGGTAGCCGCCAGCCAGACGACCTGGTGACCCAGACCCAGGCACGCCTGGCGAAGGGTCAGGGTACCGGCGTAGAGCATGGCCGGGGTGTCGTACACGGCGCGGAAGGGCAAGATGTCGACCAGGCCGCGCAGGGCGGGGGGGAAGAAGGCCAGCGGCACCAGCAGGCCCGAGCCCAGGCTGATGACGGCATAGGCCAGCGAGGCCGAGCCGCGGGGCGAGATGGTCCAGAAGGAACTGAGAATGACCACGCTGTGCAGCGCGGCGCTCAGCAGCACGCTCAGCGCCAGGCTGGCGACCAGCAGGGGCAACTGGTCCAGCACCGGCAGGGCCATGCCGAAGCGCTGCAGACCCAATACCGGCAGCAGCACGAAGAGGACGCCCACCTGCACCAGCGACCGCGAGGCCAGCGCCGCGGTCTTCTGCGCCAAGGCCCGGGCATAGGTCAGGCCCCACAGCGACACCGGGCGCGTCAGGCGATAGGCAATATCACCCGAACGAATCTCTTCGGTTTCGGGCCCCATCATGCCGGTCAACGGCAGGACGCCGAAGAGCACCTGGCCAAACCAGATGTAGCTGTACACCTGCGCCAGGGTCATGGGCTGGCCGGCCGAGCTCGCGCCGTAGAAAGCGGCCAGCAGGAAGATGCGGAAGAAGCCGAAGGCGATGTTGGTCACGGCACCGGCCACCGCGGCCACGCGGTACTGCAGGTGCTGCTGAAAGGCAATGCTGAACAGGGCGCGGTACATATTCACCGGTGGTCCCGGTCGTAGATCCGGGCGACCACCCGCTCGATGGGCTCGGCCTGGGCCGCCAGGTCGACGATGCGGCGCGCGGAGGTGACCGCCGCCAAGATGGCGTTGACATCGGCTTCGCCGGGGCGGTACTCAAAGGTGAGGCGGCCGTCTTCCTCGCGCATGGACGCCCCGTCCACAGCGGGTACCGGCGTGCGGCCTTCGGTGTCGATCACCAGTTGGCGCCGGGCCCCCGAGGCCAGGCGGAGGCCCGCCAGGTCGCCGCGGTACACGATGCAGCCTTCGTCGAGCACCAGAACGCGATGCGACAGCTCCTCAATGTCATCCATGTCGTGTGTGGTCAAGATGACCGTCAGGCGCCGGGTCTGGTTGTACTCGCGGATGAAACGGCGCACCGCCAGCTTGGCGTTGGCGTCCAGGCCAATGGTGGGTTCGTCCAGGAAGAGGATCTCGGGGTCGTGCAGCAGCGACGCGGCCAGCTCACAGCGCATGCGCTGCCCCAGGGAGAGCTGGCGCACGGGCACGGCCAGCAGCGGCTCCAGACCCAGCAGGTTCGACAGTTGCCCCAGGTTGTCGCGGTACCGGGCCGCCGGCACGCGGTACAGGGTCCGCAGTACCTCGAAGCTCTCCTGCACCGGCAGGTCCCACCACAGCTGGGTGCGCTGACCGAAGACCACGCCGATGCGCGCCACATGGCGAATGCGGTCCTGCCACGGCACGCGGCCGGCTACCTGACAGCGGCCGCTGTCCGGGCGCATGATCCCGGCCAAGATTTTGATGGTGGTGGACTTGCCGGCGCCATTGGGGCCGATGTAGCCGAGGATCTCGCCTTCCTCCACGGCGAAGTCGATGCCGCGGAGGGCATGGACCGGCCGGCGCCGACGCCGGACCAGGCCGGTCAGGGCCCCCCGCAGACCGCCGCCCCGCTCGGTCAGCAGATAGGTCTTGCTCAAAGCCTCGACCACGATGCAGGGCATGGCGTCCCCCCAAGGCCGGCGGTCGCGCCCGACGCGCGGCCAGCGGCACCAGAGTAACCGCCCGCTTGGCCCGGGTCAAGCCGGCCGGCCCCGCGGCACGGCGCGGCCTGCCCGGCGGTGCCGGGTCAGTTCGCCGCCGTCGTCGGCGGCGGCGGCGGTGACGGCGGCGGTGGCGACGGCGGTGGCGACGGCAGCGCGGCCAGGGCCGCCAGCGCCCGTTCGATCACCGGCGTTCGGTGTCGGTAGGGTATCAGGAGTTCGTGCCGCGCCCGCGTCATACCGACATAGGCCAGACTGCGTACCTGGGCCTCGGTCCAGCGGCCATCGGCTTCCAGACTGTCCAGGCCCACGACGATGACGCAGGCCCAGTCCAGGCCCTTGGCGCTGTGGATCGTGGACAGGGTAACGCGGTCCGTGGTGATGTCGTAGCTGCGCTTGGCGTGATAGTCCTGCGTCGCCCAACGGGACATCACGCTGCGGGCTTCCAGCGCCGCCTGGAGGCGTTCGGGCAGCACCAGCCCGACCTGGGGCTCGGCCCCCCGGCTGGCATAGAGGATGGCCACTTCCGAAGCCGGGTAGTCGCCGCGCGGGGCCACCCGGTCACGCACCTGGTCTGCGACCCAGGCCAACAGCTCCTCTGCGGAGGCGCAGGCGTGGAGCACGGGCCGCGGGCCGTCGCTGGCGCCGGTGGCAAACAGGTCCAACTGCGGGGTACCCGCCCGCTCCGGCCCGGGGTCTGATCCGAAGTCGCGGCAGGCCACAGCCAGGGCCGAGATGGCGGCGCTGTTGCGGTAGACCCGTGACAGGGTGGCGGTCCGGCCGCGGGCGTTGATGCCTACCGCCTGCCACGAGCGCGTGCGGGCATAGACGGTCTGCCGGTCATCCAGGGCCAGGGCCAGGCGGCCGCTAGATGGGTTCAGGCACCCCACGGCCAGGCGCAACATGTCGTCGGAGAAGTCCTGGGCTTCGTCAACGAGCACGGCTTCGTAGCGCGGCCCGACAGTCGCCAACTGCGCCAACGCCAACTCCACCACCGTGTCATAGTAGTCCGCGCCCTGCTGCTCGTACTCCACCGGGTCGCCAATGAGCTGGGCACACAGTTCGAACAGATGCATCACCTCGACCTGCCCGGGCCCCAAAGGCACGCCCTGGGCGATCAGCAGGCGTTTGATATAGTCCACCAGCATGATGTTGTAGCACAGGAACAGGATCGGGCGGACGCGGGGCTCGTAGCGTACGAACAGGGCGGCGCGATAGACCAGCACCAGGGTCTTGCCGCTGCCCGGGGGGCCCATCAGGATGCGGTGGCCCGGCCCCCACTTGTAGGCCAGCGCTTCCTGGTGATGGTCGAGCAGGCGCAGACGCTCCTGCTGGACGACATCCGGCCGCTGGCCGTCGCGTCGCGGCAGCGGCAGGCGCACCGCCGGGAAGAGCAGCTGCCGGAGGTGGTCGACCTCGGACCCGCTCAACCGGCAGGCAAATCGGGGCGGGAACCGTCGCTCCAGTTCGACGCGGAAGAGGGTCCCTGAACGGTCCGCACACAGGTCGGACTGGGGATGGAGGTCGTCCCAGAAGAAGATGCTGTCCGTGCCGATGACCTGGTCGAGTCCGTTCCGGGCGTATTCGTACTTGTTGATGTTGGGCAGGACCACGCCAGCACCGATGGGCACCTTGGCGTGATTGGCATGGGGCCCGTCGTGCCACATCAGACGGCCGTCGTGACGCAGCCGGTCCAGGACGTGGTGGGTATACTCGCGGGCCTGCCGCAGTGGATTGCGCCGCGCTTCCACCTGGCGGCCGTCGCGCACGCGGAAGCTGTCCGCGTCGGCCGCCTCGATCTGCTCCAGGTACCAGTCCTTCACTTCCAGCACCAACAGGCCCAGGTCAGGGCTGAAGAGGATGAAGTCGGGTTCGACGCCATCGACTTGGGGGACGTACCAGACCGTGTACCGGTCGTCGGGCTTGGCCACCTGCGCCAGGAAACGGTAGCAACTGGCTTCGCCGTCGGTGTGGAAGGCGGTGGCATCGGACGGCAGCATAAGGGCCATGGCAGTCTCCGGACGGGGGCACGGGGGGCGCGTCAAAGTAGGAAAGCGGCTGTCGAGCCTCAACTGCCCGCGGCGGCGGTAAGGGGAGCCGCGATGGTCGGCGGCCCGGGGCGCGGTCGGCGACGCGGCGTCGGGGCGGCGGTGGCCCGACGGCAACGGCCTGAGTTGCCGACCTGGCAGGCGGACCGGTGGGCAGCGCTCCGCTGGCAGCAGCCCCAATGGCCGGCGGGCGCGTGGGCCCATCCGCGGCGCCCGATGTTGGCAGGCAGACCGGACCGTGGCTACACGGGCCGACCGACAGCAGCCCGATCTCGGCGGTCTGATCCGCCGCCTGGCAGGCGGACCGGGCTCAACGGCCGGTGCTGGCAGCCAAGTTGAATTGAGCCTGGCGATCCGCTGCCTCACCCGCCACGGTCGGGGCTGTGTCGATTGAAGCCCTGGCCTCGGCCGGGGCGCCGGTCGGCAAGGTCTCGACGCACACCTGGAGACCGCGCAGAGTCACCCGACGGACCTCCATGGGGTACTCGATGAGCGCCGCAGTGGTTACCTGCCTGGCGTCCGGGCCCTCACTGACGCGATGCCAGTGCGAGTGGCCGCACAGCACCAAGGGTCGGGGACCAGACCAGGCCTGGCGCAGACGCGCCACCCATGCGCTGCCACCGTTGAGGTACCCCGCATCGCGATGGCCCTGGGCTTGGGCCCAGGCGGCCTCACTCAGCAGCGGGAAATGGCTGATGACCAACAGGGGCAGGCGCGGATCGGCAACCGCCAGCCCATCCAGCGCCTGCGTGGCCCATTGCTCATCCAGCCAATACGCGTCCACCTCGGGTGGCACCTGTCCCTGCTCGCGGACGCTGACCAGGTGGGCTGCGGGCAGGGACAGCGACGGTGGCAGGGCATGGGGACCGAAGACCGCGTCGAAAGAGCCGTCGCGCAGGCTGGCGCGGTCGTGGTTGCCTGGCACCACATACCACGGCGGGGCCAGCTCCGCCAGCAACGCGTGGGCCTGATGCAGGGCTTCTGGCCGGCCGTTTTCAGTCACATCGCCCAGGATCAGCACGGCGTCGGGGGCGAGTTGGTTGACCATGGCCACAGTCCTGCGGGCGATGGTCGCTGCTCGGTCATACAGCAGCCGGTTGTGCCAGCGGCCGTCACCGCCGCCGCCAAGGTGCAGGTCGCTGCAAAGAATGATCTGCATGGGGAACCGGTACCTCCTGGGCAAGAGGCTGGGTGACAATGGATCAGGTGGCAACTGAGATGGCGCGGTCGGGGTGGCTGGAACGCCGCCTCGCCGGCGGGGGCGCTTCCGGGGAAGACCGGAAAATGGTCATGATGACCTGTTTCGCGCCGGCACCCAGGCGCCACCCCACGCGACCCGGCAAGCCCGCGCCGCCTTCACCTGGGCATCCGTTGGCCCCTTGACAAACCAATGGGCCGCAGTGACTTACCGGACCGCCGGCGGCAGGGCTTCCAAGCCGACGGCAGGGCTTCCAAGCCGAAACAGGTATTGGTCATGATGACCTGTTTCGCGCCGGCACCCAGGCGCCACCCCACGCGACCCGGCAGACCGGCGCCACCGGGCCGGGACGGGACGGGCCGCCGGCGGGAGGTCCACCGCGCTGCAGGGCCGCCACCCGCGTGCTGGGGATAGCAGGCACGTGCCGGTCGTGGCCGGGAGACGCGGCCATCAGGCGTCGCGGCCGGCCTCCCAGTGGCTGGCGCGTTCCCACCCGCCCGGGCCAATGGCCGAGGCGCTCGCCAGCGAGTCCCACGCAGCCTGTCCCGCGCGGCGCACCAGCACGCCCCCTGGGCCCAGGGCGGGCAACAGCAGCAGCGTCAGGTCGAACCGGCCGTCAGCCAGGGCCGGACCACGCCACTCAACCACGCCGCCGCCCGGCACGGGCACGGTACGCACGGTCAAGACCGATGGTGTTCCGGCGACACCCACCCACAGCAGGGGCGGGCCTTCCGAGGCCTGCCAGGCGCGCAGCCAGGTACGCTCGCCGGCCAGGTCGCGGCCCAGCCCACAGCCGCACAGGCGCACGAACAACGGCGCCAGCAGGCCTGACTCAGCCACGGCATGGCCCGGGTCAGCACTGCCGGCGGTGGCCTTCCACACCACCAAATCCCCGGCCTCAAAGGCAGGTTCGGGCGCCGCCGCGGGGGAGCCAGGGCCGACCGCGGCGCGCCGCGACCTGGGTTTGCCGGTGACGACGGCCGTGACGGGAGCCGGAAGCGTTGCGGCGACCCGCCGCGCGCCCCGGCGGCCGCCCTGCACCGCTGCCGCACCCGACGCCCGCGGCGACAGCGCCGCCGGGGCAACGGCCTGCCAGGCCTGCGGCCGCGGCTCGGTGGGCGGCCAGACCAGTCTCTCGCGCGCCCGACCGCGCGTGTCCAACACCTGGTAGCGCAGGCCGCGGCGGTCGACCGCCAGTTGCACCAGGTGCAGGTACTCGGCCGGGCCGGGCATGAAACCGTTGGGCCCGTACTGCGTCCCGGCGCCACCGCTGGTCAGCTGCAGCACGCCCTGGTGGACCTGGGCATCGAAGGCAATGATGTGGCTGCACAGGTACGCCTGCACCCGGTGGCGCACCAGCACCTGCCAGAACGGTGCGCCGTCGGTGGGATCCATGCGCCAGAGCGGGTACTCGGTATAGCCGTTGACCGGGTGCACAGGGTAATGCCCGGCGACGAACTTGAACCGCGCCTCGGCGTGAGCGGTCAGCACTCCGTCGAGCCAGGCATGCTCCACGCGGCCGTGGCCCCGGCCGCTGAAGGCGCTGTTGGTGACCACCAGAAGCAGTGGCCCGCGACGCACCCAATACGCCAACCCGCCTTCATCCGGAGGCCCGTTGGTGGGCAGGTCGGCGAACACCTGGCGCCACACGGCCTCGCTCATGACACCATAGGTGTTGTGGTTACTGGTGACGTGATAGACGGGCACGCCGGACCGGGCGAGAAAGGCGGCCTCATGGTGCAGCCAGTGGTGCCACTGGGCCCGCAGGTCGGCTTCGTTCGGGGTTGAGCCCGCAATGTGGTCGCCGGCGAAACAGACGAATTCCGGAGACGGCTGCAGGCGCCGCAGCACCCGGTTCACGCGGGCGAAGTTGCGTGCCAGGGTTGTTCCGGGCACGCCCGAGCAGCAGTCGCCGTAGAGCACAAACTGGGCCCCAGGCGTCCCCCGCGGCACCAGGGCCGGCACCGGCTCGGTGGCTCCCCCCGGACGGCCCCGACGCCCGACGGGCGCGGGGTCGGTGGTCACGGCCCGACGCGCTTCCCCCTGGCCCGGAGCCGACCCATGGCCCGCGGCCGCAGGCACGGCACGCCGTACGGGCCCGGGCTCGGAGGCCGAGGCCGGCCGCGCTTCCCCCTGGCCCGGCACTGACTCATGGCCCGCGGCCGGACGCGGCGAGCCCGGATCTGGAGCGCGGCGCCGCCTGACGCCGGAGGGCGCGGCAGCGGTAGGTTGGGTCAGAGCACGGCGTGGGCTCATCGCTGGACATCAATCTCGGCGTAAACCGCGTAATGGTCGCTGGCCCACACTTGGCCTTCGGGAACGGTCAGTTCCACCCGACAGGTGCGAAAGGCAGCCCAAGGCCGGTATTCGTGGGGCGACCCCATGAAGATGTAGTCAATGCGCCGCGCGTGGCGATGCTCGTGGAAGGCCGCGTCGATGATCGCACCGGCATAGCCGTTGGCCGCTTCCCAGGTATAGCCCGGGGTGTGGTCACCGGCTTCGGACCACGCGTCGCGGAAATGCACACTCTCGCCGGCCAGCGACTGCTGGCCGCGCAGGAAGCGGATGCTGCCACTGACCGGCGTGGCGTCGAAATCGCCGCCGATGACCACGGGGAAATCATCGGGCCGCGAGCGCTCGGCCACCACCTGGGCCAGACGCAGGGCCTGCAGTTCACGTTCGTGCTCCCGGTGCAGTTCCCAGGAGGGCTTGGCGCATACCAGGAGGAGCGACCCGACCGGGGCCGGCACCGCCACCCGCGCCAGCAGCAGCGCATACGGGTAACCGGCGGCCCGCGGCGTGACCGCGAGCGGCACCACCTCCAGTTCGCTCAGGGGCCAGCGCGTCGCCAGACAGCAGCCATTGTCGGCCCCGGGCCAGGGCGCCAACTCGAACTGGTGCGCCACGTGGTACCCCAGGCCGTCCAAGACCTCGGCCACCTGGTGGCGGCCGGCGGCGAAACCAGCCTCCTGGAAAGTCATCAGGTCCGGCGCCAGCCGCTCGATGCCGGACCGCAGCTGCTGCATGCGCGCCGCGTACGGCTCGGCGAAGTTCCAGATGTTCATGGTCAGCACGCGCAGCGGCCGCGGCGCCGACGCGGGTCCCAGGGTGGCATCCATGTTCATTTCAGGCGCGACTCCTTCCTGTTGCCCGGCCAGATACCCCGGATTATCGGCGGCAGGTCGCCGGCCGCGTCAAGTCCGGTTGCGGCCCGACGCCCTCGGCGGCGCGGCCGGGCGCAGGACGCTGCCACGCTCGTGTGAGGCGCGGTTCCCTCTTGCTCCCCGGCCAGACACCCCTGGCGACATGGCCTCAGATCAACGGGCTGGTCAGCTCCGGGTAGTGCGCGACGGCCGCAGCGCCATCCGGCTCGCGCTCCTCAGCCGACAAGGGCCGGGTCAGCGGGCCGTACAGGTCCGGCCGACGATAGCGCCGGTAATACGCACCGGCGTCGACCCAGTCGGGCTGCCCCCAGTAGCGCCGATCACGAGGCCGTTCGTCCAGGTCCACGGTGCCCACCACTACCCCTTCGGTGGTGGCGCCGCCCGCCACCACCTGGCCGAAGGCGTTGAACAGGGTAGCCGCCATGGGCCGTCGCAGGGGCTGCTGATGGACACTGACGTAGGTCGACACGGCCAGAGGTAGCGAGTGTTCCCAACAGCGGGCCGGCAGCACGGCGCGCCAGAGCATGTCCTCGTGCTCGACCTGGCGCATGGTGGACCACAGCAGCAGATCCGCGCCCTGCAACTCGTGCACGCGGGTCAACTCGGCGAAGTGGATGTCCCAGCAGATGAGCAGGCCCAGGCGGCCGTAGGGCGTGGCAATGGTGTCGATAGTATCGCCGGCGGCCACCAGCCGGTTTTCGCCCGGCGCCAGATGGGTCTTGGCATAGCGCCCGAGCAGCGTCCCGTCCGGCCCGATCACCAGCGCCGCGTTGGTCGCCCGCTCGCCTTCGCACAGCAGCACGTCCGGGATGACCACCAGGCGGTACTGCTGCGCCCGTTCGGCCAGCTGCCGCAGCCACGGCGCGTCCGGCGCCAGACCCACGACCTGTCGGGTTTGCGCCGGCCCGCCCGGACCGGCCTGGGCCGCCTCGAGCGTGCCGTGGTGGTCAGCAAACTCCGGCAGCAGCACGATCTGACAACCGGCGCGGCCTGCCTCATCGACCAGGGACAGCAGCCGCTGGCGCCGCGCGGCCAGGGTCTCGGACTGCATCAACAGGTTAACCAGGCCCAGGCGCACGGATCGAGACATCAGCCGTACCTCGTCGATGGGGGTCGCGCGTCGGGCGTTAGGGCGCCCGACAGGATGCGGGAAATGTACGGCCATCGCCGTCAAGCCGCGCCCGCGGCCATCCGGCGCGGCTTGACGGTGGTCAGTGGCTGGGCCTTCTTGTGCCGATAGCGGCCCGGCGACCGCGGCGCCGCCGTGCTGGGCGGTCGCGGCCCCTGCCGGTGCCCACCCATCCGGATCCCAAGCCCAAGCCAAGCCCGGAGGTGCGGGTGCACGAAGTCACCGCCTTGCCTGCCGGCGGCCCGCTCGGCGGCGCGGAAGGCCCGGCGCCGGAACCGCCGCGGGTGTCGCTGCTGGTGGCCGTGCTCGACGAAGCCGCGGCCCTGCCGGCCTGCCTGCAGTCGATCTTCGCGCAGGACTACCCGGCGGCGCAGCTGGAGGTTTTCGTCGTCGACGGCGGTTCACAGGACGGGTCGCGCCAACTGGCCGCCAACCTGCTTGCCGGTCACCCGCAGGCGGTCCTGATGGACAACCCGGGCCGCATTCAGGCGGTGGCCTGGAATTTGGCCCTGCAGCGCGCCCAGGGGGAGTTGGTGGGTCTGGTCAGCGCCCATTCGGAACTGGCGCCCGACTACGTAACCCGCTGTGTGCACCACTTTGCCACCACCGGCGCCTGGTGGGTGGGCGGCCCGCAGCGCGCTGTCGGCGACACGCCCGCCGGTCAAGCCGTGGCCATGGCCATGGGGTCGCGCCTGGGCGCCGGCAACGCGCGCTATCGCTATGTCACCACCGACGTGCCGCAGGTCGTCGATGTGTCGTGGCCCGGCATGTTCCGACGCGCCTGCCTGGCGCGTACCGGCGGCTTCGACGAAGAACTGGTCAAACACCAGGACGACGAGTTGCTCTACCGTTTCCGCCAGGCGGGCGGCACCGTGCTGCTGGCGCGGGACGTGCGCACCCTGTACCGACCGCGGCCGTCGCTGCGCGCGGCGTTCGGCCAATACTTCGGCTATGGCTATTGGCGAGTGCGCGCGGCGCAGAAACACGGCCGGGTGGTGGCCTGGCGGCACGCGGTGCCGGGCGCCTTCTGTGCCGGCCTGGTGGCCAGCGCGGCCCTGGGTCTGTGGGTCCGCAGCGCCGTCCTGGCCGCGGCCGCACCGCTGGCCTATGTTGCCGGCATCGTCGGCGTCAGTGCGACGCTGGCCTGGCGCCAGCCGCAGGTGCTGCTGCGCCTGCCCCTGGCCTTTGCCTGCCTGCACGTGGGCTATGGTCTGGGCACCTGGGCCGGGCTGTGGCGCTTCGTCGTGCGGCAAGGCCGCGGCCGCGGACCGCGGGCCACCCCATGAGAGGCGACCTGCTGCCCCTGGCCCGCCCGGACGTGGGCGCCGAAGAAGCCGCGGCAGTAGCCGCCACCGTGGCCTCCGGCTGGCTCACCACGGGCCCGCAGACGCGCCAGTTCGAGATCGAGTTCGCCGCCTGGGCCGGCAGCCGCCATGCGGTGGCGCTCAGTTCGTGTACCGCCGCCCTGCATCTGGGCCTGGAGGCCGCCGGCGTCGGCCCCGGCGACCTGGTGCTGACCAGCCCCTATACGTTTGCCGCCACGGCCGAGGTGATCCGCTACCTGGGGGCAACGCCGGTCTTCGTCGATATCGAGGCGAACACGCTCAACGTCGATCCGGAGCAGCTCGCCGAAGCCGCCGCGGCCCTGGCCACGGGCCGAGGCCGGGCCTGGCTGCCGCCGGCGCTGCGTCAGGCTGCCAGCGGCCACGGCCGACTGCGCGCCATCGTGCCAGTTCACCTGGCCGGCCATCCCGGCGCACTGGACGACGTGTACGCCGTGGCCCGCCGCTGGGGCCTGGCCGTAGTCGAGGACGCGGCTCACGCCCTCCCGGCCGCGTACCGCGGCCGCCGGGTCGGAGCCAGCCACCAGGGGCAACCGCTGGCCACCTGTTTCTCGTTCTATGCCACCAAAGGCCTGACCACGGGCGAAGGCGGGATGCTGACCACCGACGACCCGCAGGTGGCCGAACGCTGCCGCCTGATGAGTCTGCACGGCATGGATCGCGATGCCTGGGCCCGGCAGGCCGCCGGTCAGGTTCAGTACGCCATCGTCGCGCCGGGCTTCAAGTACAACATGCCGGATACGGCCGCGGCCATGGGCCGCGTGCAGCTGCGCCGACTGGAGGCCATGGCGGCGCGACGCCGCCAACTGGCCGCGCGCTACACCGCCGCCTGGTCCGGTTCAGACCAGATCCAGGTCCCGGTGACGCGGCCGGAGGTCGACCCCGCCTGGCACCTGTATGTGCTGCGCCTGGCGGCGCCGCGCCGCCGCACCGCCGCCGCCGACCCAGGCGCTCGCCGCGACCGGTTCGTGACCGCCCTGCGGGAACGCCAGATCGGTACCAGCCTGCATTTTGTCCCCCTCCACTTGCACCCGTACTACCGCGACACCTACGGCTACCGGCCCGCCGACTTCCCGGTGGCCGACGCCGAGCATCGGCGTGCGGTGTCGGTGCCGCTGTTCTCAGCCATGTCGGACGCCGATGCCACGGACGTGATTGACGCAGTCAACGCCGTCCTGGCCGACGGCGACATATGAACGGCGTACCGCGCGGCCATGGCCCCGAGCCGCCGGCAACGGACATCGGCCGCCGTTGCTTCGATGTGGGCCTGGCCGGTGTGGGGACGCTGTTGTTGCTGCCCCTGTGGGCTCTGATTGCCGTGGCTATCTGGGCCGAGTCAGGTCGCCCCCTGTGGTACCGTGCGGTCCGCGTCGGCCGCGGCGGCCGGCCCTTTGCGCTGCTCAAGTTCCGCAGCATGCGGGCCGGCACCGGGCCCGCTGGCGCCGCCTTGACCCGTCGCGACGACCCGCGCATCACCCGTGTCGGTCAATGGCTGCGGCGGACCCATCTGGACGAGACGCCGCAGTTGCTCAACGTGCTGCGCGGTGACATGAACCTGGTGGGGCCGCGACCCGAAGACCCGCGCTATGTGGCGCGGTACGACGTGGCACAGCAGCGTCTGCTGACCGTGCGTCCGGGCCTGACCAGTGTGGCGTCGCTGGCCTTCCGTCACGAGAGCGCGCTGCTGACGGGCTCCGCCGATGAGGTCGAACACCTGTACCTGACCGAGGTGCTGCCGGCCAAACTG
The DNA here is from genome assembly GCA_903893785.1 of uncultured Gemmatimonadota bacterium. GTDB lineage: Bacteria > Latescibacterota > UBA2968 > UBA8231 > UBA8231 > CAITNQ01. The sequence continues at coordinate 12,733 of CAITNQ010000167.1, read as the reverse complement.
GCGCTGGAGTTGCAGTATCTGGCGCAGCGCACCTGGGGCCGGGACATGGCCACGCTGCTGCGTTCGTTGGCCTGCAGCGTCGGCGACTTGGTCGGGCCGCTCGGCCGGCCGGGTGGGGTCACCACGGGCCCTGGTCGTGGCCGGGCAGCCGCACCACCCGAATCAGCGCCGCCGTCCGCTACGCCAAGCCACGGTCCGGGCCAGCCCCCGGCCCCGCCGGAGGTGGCGACGGCGGACCCGCCGCCGCCCGTGACCGGGCCCGATGGCGGTCAGCGGCAGCCGGCAGGCGAGCGGGGAGCACCGACTTTCGGGGCAGCGCACGCCCCGCTGACCTACTGGCGGCGCTACCTGGCACCCCTGCGGCGCTATGGCACGCCGCGCAAATTCGTCAACCTGGCCGGCGCCGGTCTGAGCTATATCCTGCGACGACCGTACCTGCACTCGCGGCCGGCTTTCCTCAAGGTCGAGTTGTGCCGTCGCTGCGACGTCAACTGCCTGTACTGCGCCGCGGAATGGTACCACTCGCCCTTTGCTGCCCGGCCCTCGGCGCTGTACCCGCTGCCGGCCTTCCAGCGGTTGATCGACGCGCTGGCCAAGGATGTCTTCTTCGTCTCGCTCTACGACATTGGCGAACCGCTGCACCATCCACAGGTGCTCGAATGCATCCGCTATGCCCACGACCACCGCCTGGGCACCGTGGTGTCCTCGTCGCTGTCGCTGACCCGCGACGAGGGGTTCTGGCGCGACCTGGTGACGTCGGGTCTGGACCTGCTGATCGTGGCCATCGACGGGGTGACGCCGGAAGTGTACCGGCAATACCGGCGCAACGGGCGTTTCGATCTGGTGATGGCCAACCTGCGGACGATCCTGGCTCAACGGCAGCAGACCCGAGCCCGGCTGGCCATCGAGTGGCAGATGGTGGATCTGCCCTGGAACCGCGCCGAGCAGGCCCCGGCCAGAGCGCTGGCGCACAGACTGGGGTGCGACCGCTTCCGCGTCATTACCGAAGCCACGGGACCGCGGCGACAGCAGCAGGCGGCAGGTGGCCACCGCGAGCGCGGCTGTGTGCTGCCCTATGTGCTGCTGTTTGTCGGTGCCGATCAGCGCGCCCGGGCCTGCTACAAGGTCTACAACCAGGACATGTCCGTGGGCAGCCTGGCCGACGAGCACTGGACGGCGATCTGGAACGGCACCCGCCTGGCCGCCGTGCGCGACCGCCGAACCCTGCGGGACCACCAGGGGTGCTGCACCTGCCGCGAGTGAACCCAGCGCAGGCGAGCGCGGCCAGGGCAGTCTCAGTGCCGCCGCACCAAGCGCAGGCCGACCCCACCGCTCTCTTCGGGCCAGTAGTCGAAGCGCGTGAACATGCGCCCGTCCGAAGCCTCGAACGAACGGAAGAACGACTCGCAGCTGAACCAGACGAAAGAACCGCCGCGGATCACGTGGGGGTCGGGCCCATACCATGGCGCGCTGGGCTCCCGTGGCCCGCGGGGATCCACCTGGGGCGCCAGGGGGTAGGTGTTGTCGAAGACATCCTGCACCCACTCCCAGGCATTGCCGTGCATGTCGTACAGGCCCCAGGGGTTGGGGGGTCGGCTGCCCACGGGCTGTGGATGGATCAGCGAATCCGCCTCGCCTGCGGCTTCGACCACGTTGCGGCGGTACCAAGCGTAGTCGACCAGGCGCTGCCCGTCGTCGCCGAATGAGTACCGCGTGGCCGTGCCGGCGCGGCAGGCATACTCCCACTCGGCTTCGGTCGGCAGGCGATAGAGGCTGTCCCTGGCCGCGCGGTTGAGCGCGCGCACCAGCGCCTGGGCATCGCGGAAGTACAAGTACGTGGCCGGGTCGTCGGCGTGCATGCGGGCGTAGCGCCGGCCCTGCCAGGGTGCCGTGCTCATCACCGCCTGCCACTGGGCCTGGGTTACTTCGTACCGCCCCAGATAGAAGCCCTGGCTCAGGGTCACCTGGTGCTGGCCCCAGCCGGCCGAGACGAAGGAGACATCGCGGCCGGCGGTGTCGTCACCCATGGCAAAGGTGCCCGGTTCAATCCAGACGAACTCCATCGGGATGCCACCGGGCAGGGCGGCCTGGAGCTCTCGGCCGGCGGCCGGCCCGGCAAAGGCGCTTTCCGGCGCCACCAAGGGGTATGCGGCCAGGGCCAAGACCTGCCCCGGCTGCCATTCGGTGGCGCCGGCCGGGGTGACTAATGCCACCGACGCGGCGTAGGCGCCCGGTGCCGGCACGGGCCACACGGCCGTGGCGGCGTAGCGGTTCACCGGTTCGCGCCGGGCCGGGTCGCGGCCCTGATCGAGCTGCCGTACACGGGGTCGGAGCTCCCATTCGCCGGTGGGACCGGTCACCCGCAGGCGCAGCGTGGTGGCGTCCACCGGTAGCCCGCCGGTTACCAGCGCCTCGGCGTACAGGTAGAGCATCCGGCCCGTGAGGATGGCCCGGGTGTCGGCCAGCACTGCGTACATGGGCGTGTAGGCGAAGTCCCAGCCATAGTCCTGCCCCGGGGTGTAGGCCACCACCGAGGCCGCACCCGCTAGCGCCACCGTGGCTCCGGCGGTCAGGTCGGGGGGAATCCGCACCCGCGCCGACGAGGCCGACAGGGTGGTCACCTCGGGCAGCAGTTCGACCGCCGCGTCCGTAGCGGCCCGCGATCCTGCCGTGGTCGCCACCGCCGCCAGCACCCCGGCCGGCGGACGCCAGGTCAGCGCCAATACCTCGGTGCCGGCCTGGTTGCGCTCCAGGACCAGCGACAGGGCCGCCTGGGAACCGGCCGGAGCGTCCACCAGACAGAAGCGCTGCGTCAGTAGCGCCCCTTCCAGGGTCCGGTACTCGCGCACCTGCTCGAGGCCCTCAGCGCGGCCGTCGCCATCCGGATCGCGCAGCACCAGGGTCTGGTTGGCACCCGGGTCAGACCAAATCCAGTCGTCAGCGCGGCCAGTGCCATCGGCATCGCCGGCGGCAAAGGCGGTGGTGGCCGCCAACGGCTCAATGGCGTCGATGTCGAGCCTCGTTCCCTGGGCCGCCTCGTCCACGTCGAGGTTGGCCAGCACCCGGGGCCGGATTCCCTGTCCCACGACGCGCACGGCGAAACTGCGTCCGTCCGCGGTCTTGGGTGCGGTGACCGGGGAGACCGCCGCGCTAGGCCCGGTGCGGGCAGCAGCGCCGGTGATGCCGTCGAGTAACATCATTTTGCCGCACTGGACCTGGCCCGGGGTGATCAGGCGGCTGATGTACACGCCGGCGGCCACGCCCTGGCCGGTCCCGTCGCGGCCATCCCAGACGACGCGGTGAACCCCGGCCGGCTGCTCGCCCTGGACCAGCGTGCGTACCGGCTGGCCGAGGACATTGAAGACCGCCAGCTGGACCCAACCCGCCTGCGGCACCCAATACGACAGGGTGGTGGTGGGATTGAAGGGATTGGGGTAGTTGGCGTACAACACGGGCCGCGTCGGGCCCGCAAGGCCGGCGGCAGGATCCAAGACCGCCGTGATGACCGGGTCGAGGTTGATCACATAGTGCCCGTCGTGTTCCGTGATGGCCACGAAACGGTACCAGCGGTCCTCAGGCCCCAGCTCGTAATGCTCCAGGAACTCGACCCGCAGGCCTGCCGCCGGCGTGCCGTCAGCCAACCGGGCCAGGCCCTCGACGACGAGTTGGGCCCCGGCGCCTGGCGCTGCGGCGAACGGCAGCACCACGGCCAACAGGGCCACGCGGCACAGGGAGCGCGCCATGGGTCACCCCTCCGCGGCCCGCGGGCCGATGTCTGCGGGCCAGGTCGGCGACCGGATACCGGCCCGAACCGGGTAATGCCTATCCCAGGGCGGCCGCCCCAGACCAGAGCCGCCCTGGCGTTGTTACTCCCGCGTCAGCACCCAGGCCAGCGACACCGAAGCCCCGGGAGCCAGCACCTGCGCCGCGGCGCCGCGGCGCCGCAGCCCGGCGCTGGCCCGTCCGGTTGGTGTACGTGCTGCGTACCGACAGCGTGGCGCCAGGCCCCACGGTCACGCGCCGCTCCCCGTCCAGGCCGTCCACCTCGGGGAAGGGCTGGACCCGATGGCTGAAGTGGGTGGTGCAGTGCCGGGCCCCCAAGTCCGGGGCCACCGTACGCCCACCACGCACATGGTCGGCCGCCACGCGGTTCCCTGGCAGGCGCCCTGCTCGTGGCCAAGGCAGGCCTGGAGCGGCGCAATCTGCACCATGACGTTGGCGCGCGGACGGGTGATGCGGGGCGGCGCCCTGCCCTGGGGCCCGCGGCCCGCGGCCGGCACTCATCAGCGGATGAAGTTGGTGCGCACCTTGGCCTCGGCCGCCGGCGGCACCAGGCCCGCGGCTTCGCCCTGCGCGCGCAGCTGCAGCAGCCAAGCCAGGTTGCGGCCCAGAACCTCCATGATCTGCACCCCCTCACCGTCGGCCGCGGCTTCGCCAGGCACCGCACCGTGCAGCGCGTTCCAGTAGTTGGACGACGGCACCAGCATTTCCGCGTAGTGCAGGTAGTGGTTGAGCTGGTCGAAGGTGGTCACCGCACCGGAACGGCGCAGCGCGGCCACGGCGGCACCGACCTTGTGCCGGAACAGCCCACCGTTGCTGCCATTGACGTAGAAGGCCCGGTCCAGGAAGCACTTCATGGTCCCGGCGATACCGGCGAAGTAGACGGGTGAGCCGATGACGAACCCGTCGGCCTCGGCCATGCGCGCCACCGTCTCGTTCAAGCCGTCGTCCGGCAGCGTGCAGCGACGGTCGCGGTTGCGGCCACACCCGCCGCAGGCGGTGCAGCCGCGCAGCGGCAGGTGACCGACCTGCACCCGCTCGGTGGTGATGCCGGCCGCCTGCAGCGAGGCGCAGACGCGGTCGAGGGCCAGCGCCGTGTTACCTTCGGCGCGGGGACTGCCATTGATGGCCAGGACGTTCATGGACTGACCTCCACGGGTGGGGACCGAGCGAACAACCGATGCGTGGGCGGGGAGCGGACCGTAAACCCGGCGGGCGGCGCGGGCGCTCGGCCGGCCCGCAGCCGGTTGGCCCAAACAGCGCCGTCAGGGGCGCACGAACCGGGCGTGGCCGAGCGCAGGTACACACGGACCGGCAACCGGGGCTGTCAAGCAGCCTGTCGTGCGGGGTGGCACTGGCGAGGAGGCACCATCTGCCTGCAATGCGCGGCCCCGACGGGCGCCAAGGCACAGCACGGACGCGGCGCCGACGCGCCGCGCCAGCGTACGATCCGCCGCGGCGGCACCGGCACGCCCGGGCTCCCGGAGCCGTACCATGGGCCCGTTTGGCTAGGAAACCACCCGCGCCGCCAGGCTCGGCACGAAGTGACGCCGCCTCGCCGACATGGGCCCGTCTAGGCAGAACCGGGAAAGGGTCAATATGACCCGTTCGGCGACGGCCGCCAAACCTCGCCCCTCCGCCGCTTCAGGTCCGCCCCGCCTGCCCTCGGACGCCCGCCCAACGTGACGCGCACAGTGGGACCGCGAACCGCGCGGGGTCTGGAGCCGCCAGGCTCAGCCCCAACTATCACCGCCTCGCCGACGTGGGTGCCCGCCCAAAAGAAGCGGGCCGCTCGCAAGGCGAGCGGCCCGGGTTCCCACAGGTGCGGTCAGGTCTGCCGGTGGGCAGGCTGAGGGCACGGCCCGGCGCGCCGGGGGTCACCCCGCGCACGGGTCGCGCCTCACCAGTGACCGACTAGAAATCGTAGCAGGTGATCTCCCGGTCTCCGGAGCGGAAGAACAACCGCGCCTCCACCTCATCCATCTCGTACTCCGGCTCCTTGGTTCCCAACACCAGCTGCTTCTCCAGCTTGCCGGTGTTCTTGTTCACCTTGACCAGGCCGGGTCCCTTTTCGTCGCCTTTGATGTCCGTGAGGATGTAAACGTAGTTGTCGGTGTTGGCCGTCGCCTTGAAGCGCTTGGAGAGCACCGGATTGCTGCTGATCAGCGAGTATTGCTGGTCTTGGCCGGTGGCCTGGGCCTGGCTGTAGGCGTTAGCCGCCGAGGCCGCGTTGGCAGCAGCGATGGCCGCGGTGGAGGCGATTTTGGCGAACATGCTGGCTCCGGGCGCGGCGTAGTAGGCGCTGAACTTCTCGCCGCCGTCAAGGCCGTACAGCGCCACATTCTGGCTCGATTGCAGCAGGTACCCGTCGGCGCGCACCGACAGCTGCCCGGGTATCTCGCCACCGCTGAACCGAATCTTCTGCGCCACCGTCTGGTCACTGCCGTCTGCCAGCGACAGAGCGTACAGGGTGCCGTCAGTGCAGATCAGCACGCGGTCGCCCTGCACCACGAAGTTGCTCGCAGCCCGCATCTTCTTGAACGGCTTGCGCCAGGTGGGCGCGCCGGTGGCCGGGTCGAGCACGGTGATGAAGGGCTTCCCCTTACCCTTGGCGTCCGGTCCCCCTTGGACCAGCAGGCCCTGCGGGGTGACCACCATCTGGCTGACCACGCCGTCCAGTTTGGGCGGCTTCTTCCAGGCCACGGCACCGTCGCTGGTGCGCACCGCGATCACTGACTTGTCAACCGGGGCGAACACCAGATTGCCGTCGCGGCTGAGCACCATCTGCGCAAACCCCCAACCCGGCGGGTTGCCCTTGCCGACCTTGGCCTTGGAGGTCCACAGCAACTTGCCGGTGGCCGCATCGTGCTTGCGCAGGCCGTCGGCGCTCATGCAGGTGATGAAGGTTCCGGGGGTGTCGAAAACCGGCTCGTGATTGCCGGCAATGGTGAAGCGCGGGCGCAGCTTGGATTTGCCCAAAGGGAACAGCCAGGGATCCTTCTTGAAGAAGCCGGGGGCCGCCCAGAGCGGCGTCCCCGCGTCGAGGGCAGCCACCACGACCGCCTTCTTGCCTTTGGCGTCCACCCCGTACATCATGATGCGACCCGTCTCCAGGAACAGGAATTGACCGAAGGTCTGGTTCAGGCCAATGGTCTTGGAATCCCAGAGCTCCTTGCCCTCGATCAGGTCCACCAGGGCCACGCGGGTCATGGTGCCCATGGTACCCGTACCCGCGGTGATCACGGCGTACGGCGTCATGGGCACCAGCTCGAGCATCTCCTCGGCCAGCTTCTTGAACTGCGGCATCTCCCACTTGATCTGACCGCTCTCCGGGTCAACACCGTACAGGGCGCGATCGTTGCTGACCACCAGATTGCCCGCCGCAGTCAACTTCTGCCAGCGGATGTCGTCCTCGAACTGGGCCTTCCACCGGGGCTCCAACCCGTGAGCGACGGTGGCGCCTAGCAGCACGAGCAGGGACATCGTCACAACCCAACGGCGCATACGCACTCCTCCTGATTGATCACGACCCACAGCCCGGGTCGCGTAGCCAATGATGCAGTCCGCATCAAAATACGATTTTGCCGGAAGAGCATATCCATGCAGAACTGGATGTCAAGGCACGGATTGCCAAAGCCGGGGCCGCAGCCGGCCAGTAGCGGGGCCGCCGCGGCGCGGCACGTCGGTAGCAGCGCGGGACTGCGGGGACAGCGGCTCAGGCGGGAGCCGGTGACGGTTCGCCGGCTGGCCAGGGGCGGCCCGCCAGCAGCGCGGGGCTGCGGCGACAGCGGTTCTGCACGGGGCGGCATGGGCGCCACCGGGCCGCAGGCCGGCCAGTAGCGGGGCCGCCGCAGCGCGGCACGTCGGTAGCAGCGCGGGACTGCGGGGACAGCGGCTCAGGCGGGAGCCGGCACCGGGCTGGCGACGGCCAGTTGGCGCTGCCGCCACAGCAGGTAGATCGCCGGGTATACGAGCAACTCGAGCAGGAAGGAAGTGGCCAGACCGCCGACCATGGGGGCGGCAATGCGCTTCATCAGATCGGCGCCCGCGCCGGTCGACCACATGATCGGCAGCAGCCCCATGAAAGCCGCCGCCACGGTCATGGCCTTGGGACGGACCCGCTTGACGGCGCCATGGACCACGGCCTCGACCAGGTCCGCGCGGTGCCGCAGACGGCCTTCGGCCCGCGCCTGGTCATGCGCCAGGTCGAGGAACAACAGCATGAAGACGCCGGTCTCGGCATCCAGGCCCATCAGCGCGATCAGCCCCACCCACACGGCGATGGACATGTGGTACCCCAGCAGGTAGAGCAGCCAGACAGCGCCCACGGCCGAGAACGGCACGGCCAGCAGCACCACCATGGACTTGAAGCTGGAGCGGGTGTTCATGTATAGCAGGGCAAAGATGAGCACTACGGTCAGGGGCACGATCAACTGCAGCCGCTGCCGCACGCGCACCATGTTCTCGTACTGGCCACTCCAGGTCAGGGAGTAACCGGTCGGCAGCTGCACCTGGGCCGCCACCGCCTGACGGGCATGGTCGACATAGCGTCCCACGTCGGTCTGGTCCGGGTCAAAGTCCACGTACACATAACCGGTCAGCAGGCCGTTTTCGTCGCGAATCATGGCCGGCCCATCGACCAGGCGCAGGTCGGCGATTTCCGCCATGGGGATCTGGCCACGGCCGTCAGGCAGCGGCAACAGCACCCGTTTGAGCGACTCCAGGTTTTCACGGTAGTCGCGGGCATAGCGCACGCTGACCCCATACCGCTCGCGGCCCTCCACGGTGGTGGTCTGGTTGTCACCCCCCACCGCGGTCATGACCATCATGTTGGCGTCATCGACCGACAGGCCGTACCGGGCCAGGCGGTCGCGGTCGAGGACGAAATCCAGGAAGTAGCCCCCGGCGACGCGTTCGGCATACACACTGCGGGTCCCCGGTACCGTGCGCACCGCGGCTTCCACGGCCATGGCCACCTGCTGCACGACGGCCAGATCCGCGCCGGCCACCTTGATGCCCACGGGCGTCCGAATGCCGGTGGACAGCATATCCAGGCGCCCTTTGATGGGCATGGTCCAGGCGTTGCTGATGCCGGGCAGCTGCAGCGCGGCGTCCAGCTCGGTGATCAGGTCCGCCTCGGTGATGCGGTCGCGCCAGAAGGGCCGCAGCAGTTGCTGCACCCACTCGGGGGCCCAAGAGGAGTACCACCGGGGCCGTACCCGCCACTGGCTTTCGGGCCGCAGCAGGACCGTGGTCTCCATCATGGTGAACGGGGCCGGGTCCGTGGGCGTGTTGGCGCGACCGGCTTTGCCGAACACCCGTTCGACCTCGGGAAATGACTTGAGGATCTTGTCCTGCACCTGCAGGGCCTGCTGCGCTTCGGCCACCGACATGCCCGGTTGCACGGCCGAGGGCATGTAAAGCAGCGAGCCCTCGCGCAGTGGCGGCATGAACTCCGACCCCAACTGCAGGTACGCCGGCACGGTGGCGGCCACCACGAGCCCACTGGTTACCACCACGGCCACGGGGTACCGCAGGGCGAAGCGGCACACGGGTTCGTAGGCGCGGTGCAGCAGGCGGCTGACGGGATGCCGCTCCTCGGCGTAATACGTCCCCACCGCCAGCTGCGTGGCCAGCCAGGCCAGGGGCCGGGGCCGGAACCGGAAGGGCTCGGCGCGCGCAAACAGCATGCGCATGGCAGGGTCCAGGGTCACGGCCAAGAACGCGGCGATGGCCATGGCCAGGTTCTTGGAGTAAGCCAGGGGGCGGAACAGCCGACCTTCCTGGTCTACCAGGGTGAAGACCGGCAGGAAGGCCACGGCAATGACCAGCAGCGAGAAGAACACCGACGGCCCGACCTCGAGCAGGGCGTCCAGACGCACCCGATGGAAGTCTCCCTGCCGACCGCCGGCATGCCACAGGTGGATGCGGTTATAGGCGTTCTCCACCTCGACAATGGCGCCGTCCACCAACACGCCGATGGAGATGGCGATGCCGGCCATGGACATCAGGTTGGCGGTCAGCCCCAAGCCATAGAGCGGGATGAAGGCCAGCGCGACGCTGATGGGGATGGTCAAGATGGGCACGGCCGCCGACGGTACATGCCACAGGAAGAGCAGGATGACGAGGGAGACGATGATGATCTCCTCCACCAGCTTGCTGCGCACCGTGTCGATGGCTCGTTCGATCAGCTCCGAGCGGTCGTAGGTGGTGACCACCTCGACCCCGGCCGGGAGCGAGGCAGACAACTCGGCCAGCCGGGCTTTGACCCGACGGATGACCTTGAGCGCGTTTTCGCCCTGGCGCATGACGACGATGCCACCCACCACATCGCCCTGTCCGTCGTAGTCAGCTATGCCGCGCCGCATCTCCGGGCCCAGGGCCACGGTGGCCACATCGCCGACGGTCACCGGCGTGCCATTCTGGGTCTTCAGCACCAGCTTCTCAAGGTCGGCCAGCGAGCGGACATAGCCGCGGCCGCGGACCATGTATTCGCGGCCGGCCAGTTCCACCAAGCGACCGCCGACGTCGTTGTTGCCCTGCCGCACGGCGCGGATCACCGCCTCCAGCGGCAACTGGTACGCCGCCAGGCGCGAGGGCGTCACGGTGATCTGGTACTGCCGCACCTGCCCGCCCACGCTGGCTACCTCGGCAACGCCGGGTACGGCCTGCAGCGCATAGCGCACAAACCAATCCTGGGTAGAGCGCAGCTCGTCACTGCTGTGCTGTCCGGACCGGTCCACCAACGCGTATTGGTACACCCAGCCCAGGCTGCTGGCATCGGGGCCCAGTTCGGTGCGCACCCCGGCGGGCAACTGCGGCGTGATCTTCGACAGGTATTCCAGCACGCGGCTCCGCGCCCAGTAGATGTCGGTGCCGTCTTCGAAGATGACGTACACGTAGCTGAACCCGAAGTCAGAGTAACCGCGGATGGCCCGCACCCGCGGGGCGCCCAACAGGGCGGCGGTGATCGGGTACGTCACTTGGTCTTCGAGAATGTCCGGGCTGCGGTCCCAACGCGAGTAGATGATGACCTGGGTGTCGGACAGGTCCGGCAGGGCATCGAGGGGGATGTTTTGCAGCGTCCACCAAGAGAAGCCCAGGCCGACTAGTGTGGCGGCGATGACCAGATAGCGGTTCTCAGCCGAGAAGCGGATGAGGTGGCGGATCACTGCGCCCCGCCCCCGGCAGCGGCCAGCGCGGCTCGCAGCTGCGACTCCGAGTCGACGAGGAAGTTGGCCCGCGTCACCACCTCCTGGCCCGCTTCCAGGCCGTCGACGACCTCCATCCACTCGTCGCTGCGCACGCCCAGGTGGACGACGCGGGGAGCGAAGCGACCCTCGCCGAGGGAGAGGAACACAATGTCCTGCGTGCCGGCGCGAATGACAGCATCGGCAGGCAAGCGCAGGGCCATTCGGTCAGCCCCAGTAAGGGTGACTTCACCATACATCCCGGGCAGCAACTGGCCGTCGGGATTGGCGAAGTGCAGGTGCACCTGCGTGGTGCGCGTGCCCGGATTGAGCACCGGGTCGATGAAGGCCACCTCGCCGGCGAAGACGCGTCGCGGATAGGCCGGCACCGACAGCGAGGCCGGCATACCCACCTGGACCTGGGCCAAGTCCGTCTCGTACGCGTCGGCCATCACCCAAACCATGGACAGGTCCGTGATCTCGTACGGGCTGTCGCCCGGATTGAGCCGCGTCCCCTCGACCACGTCCTTGGTTGTCACCACGCCCGCAATCGGCGAGACGACGATCAACGTACGCGCGGGTTGGCGGGTGGTCTCAAGGCGCCCAAGCTCGTCCGCCGGGACATCCCACAGCTCGAGTTTGCGGCGCGCCGCCGCCACCAACGTGTCGCCGCTGGCCGTGGCGCCGCCGGCCCGCGCCAGCGCATCGCGGGTCTGCAGCGCCAACACATACTCGCCCTCGGCGGCCAGCAGCGAGGGGCTATACAGCGAGTACAGCGGTTCGCCGCGCCGCACCGCCCGGCCCACGAAGTCGACAAACAGGCGCTCGACGTACCCCTCGACTTTGGTGCTGGTGCGGCGCACGCGCGTCGGGTCGACCTGGACCTGTCCCACCGTGCGCCACCGGCCGGAAACCGGCCCCAGTTCGACCACCTGGGTGTGCAGACCGATCAGCTGCTGGCGTCGGGGGTCGATGGTAACCGTGGCCAGGCCCGCGGGTACGCCCTTGGCGGCTTCGGTTGGCGCGGAAACCGCCGCCGGCGCGGCCAACACTAGCTTCATGCCGCACAGCGGACAGTCGGCCGGATGGTCCGAAGTAATCGTCGGGTGCATGGGGCACTGGTATAGGGGCGCCGGCGACCCAGCCGGGGGGCCGGACGGGTCCGCAGCGGGTGGCGTCGCGCCGGGCGTGCCCGCCGCCGCGGCGACCCGGACCAACTTCATGCCGCACAACGGGCAATCGGCCGGATGGTCCGCGGTGATCGTCGGGTGCATGGGGCACTGGTACAGGGGCGCGGGCGACGCAGCCGGGGGGCCGGACGGGTCCGCAGCGGATGGCGTCGCACCGGACGCGCCCGCCGCCGCGGCGACCCGCACCAGCTTCATGCCGCACAACGGGCAGTCGGCCGGATGGTCCGCGGTGATCGTCGGGTGCATGGGGCACTGGTACAGGGGCGCCGGCGACGCAGCGGGTGGCAACGGCCGGGGCTGCAGCCACCAGGTGACGCTGCCGGCCCCCAGCAGCACGCCAACCACCAGCACCGCCAGCCACCGGGCCAGGGCACGACCACGACCGGGCCGGGCGGCGGTTGCCACCCGGGGCGTACGAGTAGGTTCGGCCATGGTGGTCATCTCCCCTGCCTGCGTGGCGTCGAGCTGCGGCCCGCCGCCGCCATCACTGCACCGCCCGCCGCCCTTGCCTGCGTAGCGTCGAGCTGCGGCCCGCCGCCGCCATCACTGCACCGCCCGTCGCCCTTGCCTGCG
>CAITNQ010000166.1 GCA_903893785.1 uncultured Gemmatimonadota bacterium | reverse complement strand
GCGACATTCCGCCCAAAATCACCGACAGCTACAACGGCGACTTCAACGAGATCAAGAACAACCTCAATCAGTGCATCGAAGCGGTGAACCTGTTGGTTGCCGACGCCGGCCTGCTGGCGCGGGCGGCCGTCGAGGGCAAACTGGCCACCCGGGCTGACGCGGTGCGACACCAGGGCGATTTCCGCAAGATCGTCCAGGGGGTCAACGAGACCCTTGACGCGGTCATCGGACCGCTCAACGTGGCCGCCGAGTATGTCGACCGGATCAGCAAGGGCGACATTCCGCCCAAGATTTCCGACAACTACAACGGCGACTTCAACGAGATCAAGAACAACCTGAACCAGTGCATCGAGGCGGTGAACGCCCTGGTGGGCGATGCGGGTCTGCTCGCCCGCGCCGCGGTAGAGGGCAAACTGGCCACCCGGGCCGATGCGGCTCGGCACCAGGGCGATTTCCGGCGCATTGTGCAGGGCGTCAACGAGACGCTGGACGCGGTTATCGGCCCCTTGAACGTGGCCGCGGGGTACGTGGATCGGATCAGCAAAGGCGACATTCCGCCCAAGATCACCGACACGTACAACGGTGATTTCAACACCATCAAGAACAACCTCAATACTTGCATCGACGCGGTGAATGCCCTGGTGGCCGACGCGCGCATGCTTTCCACCGCAGCGGTGGAAGGCAAGCTGGCCACGCGCGCCGATGCCTCCCGGCACGACGGCGATTTCCAGAAGATCGTGCAGGGCGTGAATGCGACCCTGGACGCGGTTATCGGGCCGCTCAACGTGGCGGCCGGTTACGTGGACCGGATCAGCAGGGGCGACATCCCGCCCAAGATCACCGACACGTACAACGGTGACTTCAACACCATCAAGAACAACCTCAACACCTGCGTCGACGCCGTGAATGCGCTGGTCGCCGATGCGGCCATGCTGTCGCGGGCTGCGGTGGAGGGCAAGCTGGCGACCCGCGCCGAGGCCGGTCGGCACCAGGGCGACTTCCAGGCCATTGTCCAGGGGGTCAATGAGACCCTCGACGCCGTGATCGGACCGTTGACCGTGGCGGCCGGTTACGTGGACCGGATCAGCAAGGGCGACATTCCGCCCAAGATCACCGACAACTACAACGGTGACTTCAACACCATCAAGAACAACCTGAACACCTGCATCGAGGCCGTGAACGCGCTGGTGGCCGACGCCGGGGTGCTCTCTCGGGCCGCGGTCGAGGGCAAACTGGCCACCCGCGCCGACGCCAGCCGCCACCAAGGCGATTTCCAGAAGATCGTGCAAGGCGTCAACGAAACGCTGGACGCGGTGATCGGGCCGTTGAACGTGGCGGCTGGCTACGTGGACCGGATCAGCAAGGGGGACATTCCCGCCAAGATCACCGATACGTACAACGGCGACTTCAACACCATCAAGAACAACCTGAACACCTGCATCGACGCAGTGAATGCGCTGGTAGCCGATGCGGCGATGCTGGTGCAGGCCGCGGTCGCCGGCAAACTGGCCACGCGCGCCGACGCCGCCCGGCACCAGGGCGACTTCCAGAAAATCGTCCAGGGCGTCAATGAGACGCTGGATGCGGTTATCGGGCCGTTGAACGTGGCCGCCCAGTACGTGGACCGGATCAGCAAGGGCGACATTCCGCCGGCGATTGCCGACAACTACAACGGCGACTTCAACACCATCAAGAACAACCTCAATACCTGCATCGCCGCGGTGAACGCCATGGTCGCGGATGCCCGCCTGCTAGCCGAAGCCGCGGTGGCCGGGCGCCTGGCCACGCGCGCCGATGCTGCCAAACATCAGGGCGATTTCCAAAAGATCGTCCAGGGCGTGAACAGCACCTTGGACGCGGTTCTGGAGCCGATCAACGAAGCCGCTGCGGTCCTTGAGCAGGTGGCGGCCAAGAACCTTACCGCCCGTGTCAAGGGCAACTACAACGGCGAGTTGGCCAAGATCAAGGAGTCGCTCAACACGGCCGTTGAGAACCTAGACAGCGGTTTGACCCAGGTCGGCGTCTCGTCGGAGCAGGTTTCATCGGCCGGCGGGCAGATCAGTTCGGGCAGCCAGAGTCTGGCCGAGGGGGCTTCGGAGCAGGCGAGCAGTCTGGAGGAGATCAGTAGCTCGCTCGAAGAGATGGCCTCCATGACCAAGCAAAACTCGGATAATTCCGATCAGGCCAAGGGGCTGGCCCAGAACGCGCGCGATTCGGCGGACAAGGGCATCACGGCCATGACGCGCATGACCGGTGCCATCGACAAAATCAAGACGTCTTCGGACCAGACGGCCAAGATCGTCAAGACCATCGACGAGATCGCCTTCCAGACGAATCTTCTGGCCCTGAATGCCGCCGTTGAGGCGGCCCGTGCGGGCGAGGCCGGCAAGGGGTTCGCCGTAGTTGCCGAGGAGGTGCGCAATCTGGCGCAACGGAGCGCCGAAGCGGCCAAGACCACGGCCGACATGATCGAGGAGTCGGTCAAGAACGCCGAGCAGGGGGTTAAGGTCACCGAGGACGTGGCTGCCATTCTGAACGAGATCACCGACGGCGCGACCAAGGTGAACAATCTGGTGGCCGAGATCGCCGCTGCCAGTAAGGAGCAGGCGCAGGGCATCGAGCAGGTGAACACCGCCGTGGCGCAACTCGACAAGGTGACGCAGCAGAACGCCGCCAATGCCGAGGAGTCGGCGTCGGCCGCCGAGGAGCTCAACAGCCAGGCGGCAGAATTGCAGAGCCTGTTGGCCACCTTCCGACTGACCGAGGAGGCCCGCAGCCGGCCTGCCCTCCCGGGAACCGCGCAGCGGGCTCTGCCGGAGTCGAGCCGGGGCCGGCGGCGGGTCGCGGCCGTGCCCGCGGCGCCGCGGACGCTGGCTCTGGGAGGCCGCGGCGGCCAGCCGGAGCCCGCGCCGGAGCACCTGATCCCATTGGACGACGACGCCGAGATCCGTTCCTTCTGAGGCGGCCTCAGGCGCCGGTTGGGGTGCGGCGGGATCAGTCGCCGGTTGACTGCCTCCCCCCGGAGACACATGGCTCCGGGGGGAGGCGCCTTTGGTCCGTCAAGTGCCGCCGACGGCGGGTACCAGGATGTTGAACCAGGCGGTTGCGTCGCCGCAGCGCCTTGGCGTCAGGGGAAGGCGACAATGAGAATACTGTCCAGTCTCCAGACCAAGCTGACGGTGGGCTGCGTCGCCCTGGTACTGGGTGTGGCCGGGTTGGCGTTCACCTTCACCGTCCGCGCTGCCCGCCAGGCGCTGATGGAGGTCACCCAAACTGAGTTGGTGGCGCTGGCCTCGGTAGTGGCCGAGCAGTTGAGCGGCGCCGATGGCGACACGCTGGCGGCGCTGGTCGAGGGCCGCGAAGACTCGCCGGGGTACCTGCGGCTGCGCGAGCGGTTGCGGCGCATCCGTGGGGCGCACGCCGACATCCGATATGTCTACACGATGCGCCCGACGGCCACCGGCGCGGCTTTCATTGTCGATGCCGACTACGGCAACGACCAAGACCCCGGTGCCGCCATCGGCGAGCCTTACGAGGGCAGCGGCGGCCGCCTGTTGGAGGGTTTCGGCCGCGCGGTGGCGGACGACGACTTCACCACCGACCGCTGGGGGACGCTGTTGTCCGGCTATGCCCCGGTCCGCGACTCGCGGGGCGCTGTTGTGGCCCTCGTCGGCGTCGATATGGCCAGTGATCGGGTCCTCGCCAACCAGCAGTTCGTCGGCTACACCGTGTTCGCTGTCATCGGTGCCGGCATTGCCCTGGTCGGCGTGTTGGTGTTGCTGTTCTCGCAGACCATAAGCAAGGACTTGAAGCAGTTGATCCGGGCTGCTACCGCCGTGAGCATGGGCAGCATGGACGCGACCATAGAGGTGCATCGCACGGACGAGATCGGTGACCTGGCCGCTGCGTTCAGCCGCATGGTTACCAGCCTCAAGATTATGATGCAGTCCAGTCACGAGCTGTGAAGTGAACGTTGCGAACCCTCCGGCCGCGGCGGCGTCCGACCCGGTCCTGCTGGTCGACGGCGACGGCAAACGCGCCAAGCAGTTGTGCCAGTGGCTGCGCGATACCGGCGGTGGCACGCCAGTCCACGTGCCGGCCGTGGTCGGCGCAATCAGGGAGATCTGCAGTCGGCCCTATGGCCTGGTGCTGACCGACGTCAACCTGCAGCGGGGCCGCGACGGCCTGAAGTTGCTGCGGCTGATCCTGCTGGAGGGCGCCGTGGCCAAGCCTCCGGCAGTTGCTGTCCTGACGGCGGAGACCGACCCGGGCGTCGTGCAGCAATGCCTGCGCGCCGGGGTGGTCGACTACATTCTGTACCCATGCGAGCCCGGTACCCTGGTAGCGCGGGTGGCGAAGGCCATGGGCGGTCACCAAGCGCTCGGCGAACGCCTGGTCAAGGCCTCGGTCCCCTACCTCGGGCCCGCGGCGCGCGTGTTCCTGCAGGCGCAGGTCCGCGCTCACGTGCCCGGGGTGACGCTCGACAACCTGGACCGTGCCCATCTGCCCGCGCTCCTCAGGGGAGTTCGGTCTGCAGGGGTCCGCGTCGTCGGCGCTCGGGCCGAGGATCTGGTGAAGCATCTTGAGGCCACGTTCAAGGTCGATCGGGGCTGGACCCCATCGGCCTGAAACGCGGCCTGCGAGTCTGGCGGCTGGGCGCTGCGGGGGCGGGTAGGGCCGGGCGTCGGAGGCGGCCGAGCCGAGTGGCGCGGCGGGCCAGCAGCGCGGCGCTACGGGCACCGGGGTTGACCCTGAGGGCAGTGGAGGCGTATCCTTTGCCGCCCCGTCGCCGGGGCGGAAGGATCAACACGGGCAGGGGGGCGATGGCTTTTACGTTTTTCTTCCGCGATACCCACGTCCTGGACCTCATTACCCGCCATGTCGTCCCAGGCCTGGCCGGTTTCAGCCGAATCCGCGTCTGGGACGCCGGCTGCGCGATGGGGCCGGAACCGTACACGTTGGCGATACTGTTCGCCGAGAACCTGGGGAAGTTCGCCTTCCGCAACCTGACCATCTACGCCACTGATATCGACGAGGGCGGCGACTTCGAGCAGACCATAGCGGCCGGCGACTACCCCCTTGAGGCACTGCAGCGCATACCGCCCGAGTACCTCGAGCGCTACTTCGTCGCCAGCGACCGTCCGCAGTACCGGCGCGTCTGCGATGGCCTGCGTCAGCGGCTGCGGTTCACCCGCCACGATCTGCTGTCGCTGTCACCCATCGGCGACGGCTTTCACCTGATCGTGTGCAAGAACGTCCTCCTGCATTTCTCGCCAGCGCAGCGGGTGGAGGTCCTGCGCATGTTCCACCGCGCGTTGGCTCCCGGAGGGTTCGTAGCCACCGAGCAAACCCAGAAGATGCCCGCGGAACTCGGTGACCTGTTCGAACCGGTCACGGTCGACGGCCAATTGCACCGTCGGCGCCAACCGTAACGAGCTGACGAGGCCGTCCGGTGGACGCCAAGACATTCGCCCTCTTCCGCGATCTTGTGTACGAGCGCAGCGGCATATCGCTGGGCGAGGGCAAGGAGACGCTGGTCTCGGCGCGCCTGGGCAAGCGCATGCGGGCGCTGGGTATCAAGAGCCACCGTGAGTACCTCGAATACGCCCTGGCTCACGAAGCTGACGGCGAGGTTGTGTACCTGCTGAACGCGATCAGCACCAACTTCACCAGCTTCTTCCGCGAGTCGGCGCACTTCGACATGCTGCGGGCCCTGCTGTCGCAGTGGTTGGCGACCGGTCAGCAGCGCCTGCGGCTGTGGTGCGCGGCCAGTTCCACGGGTGAGGAACCCTATACGTTGGCGATGCTGGTCCGCGAGGCGATCGGCAGCCGGCCAGTCGACGCGCGCATCCTGGCCACGGACATCTCCACGCGGGTGCTGGAGGTGGCGGTACGGGGCGAATACGACGCGGAGCGACTGCAGCCGGTTCCGTTGAGCCTGCGGACGCGCTATTTCGATGACTTCGAGGCCGAAGGGGAAACGCGGTACCGCGCTCGCGAGACCCTGAAGCAGTTACTGGTCTTCCGGCGCCTCAACCTGTCGACCCCTCCGTTCCCCATGAGCGGGCCATTTGACGCCGTGTTCTGCCGTAATGTCATGATCTACTTCGACCAGGCGGTCAGAGCACGACTGGTGGGCGAGATCGTGCGCCTGTTGAAGCCGGGGGGGTACCTGTTTGTGGGGCACTCGGAGAGCCTGACGGGCGTGAGTGCCGGCCTCTGCGCTGTGCAGCCATCTGTCTACGCCAAACCCGAGTAAGGGCGGCGGCATGCCGAACGTTACCGTCGACATCTCCGAACTGCGCGTCTCCAACAACCCCGCCGACGTGCTGGTCACCTATGCTCTCGGATCGTGCCTTGGCCTGGCAATCTACGACCCTGCCGTCCGGGTGGCCGGGATGATCCACTGCATGTTGCCGCAGTCCAAGATCGACCCCGACAAGGCGGCCGCGAATCCCCCGATGTTCGTCGACACGGGCATCCCGTTGCTGTTCGAGACGGCGTACAAGCTGGGGGCGCGCAAGGAGCGCATGGTCGTCCGCGCCGCCGGCTGCGCGCAGATTCTCGACGCCAAGGGGACCTTCAAGATCGGCGAGCGCAACTATGCCATGATGCGTAAGGTTTTGTGGCGCAATAACGTACTGATTCATTCAGAAGATATCGGCGGCGACTGCTCGCGCACCCTCTACCTGGAGGTGGCCACGGGCAAGACTTCGTTGCGCAGTCGAGGCGAAATCCGCGAGCTGTAGGCGCCGCAGGCGCATTGGGAGGGGGCGTATCCATGGCGTACAACTTCCTCGTGGTCGACGATTCGGTGACCGTGCGGAGGATGATCGGGAAGACGCTGGCGCTCTCGGGGCTGCCGGTGCAGGAGGTGTTCCAGGCCAGCAATGGTCGCGAGGCCCTGGCCATTCTGGACGCCAACTGGATAGACCTCGTGCTGACTGACATCAATATGCCCGAGATGGACGGCATGGAGATGGTCCGTGCCATGTCCAACGACGAGGTACTGCGCGCGGTGCCGGTCGTGGTGGTTTCCACGGAAGGCAGTCAGACCCGTATCCAGGAACTCAAGGACCGCGGTGTGCGCGGATATATCCGCAAGCCATTCACGCCCGAGGCCATCAAGGGGGTCGTGGAGGGTATACTGGGAGGCAGAGATGGGTGACGAGAACCAGGAGCATCTTTCGGCGGCGCTGTGCGACGTGTTGGAGCGTCAGGCCTTCGCGTTCGCTGAACCGGCCCCGCTGGACGACTTGGGTTTCCCTGGCGAACCGCCGCTGTGTGCCACCATGACCTTCAGCGGCCCTTCGCGGGGCGAACTGGGCCTGGTGGTGCCGCCCGAAGTGGCTACCGAGATCGCCGCCAGCCTGCTCGGTGTCGATGCCGACGACGATGAGGCCCGCGCCGGCGCCGAGGACGCCCTCAAGGAGGTTCTGAACGTGGCCTGCGGGCAGTACCTGACCTCGGCCTTTGGCGTCGGGCCCGTCTTCCACCTGTCGATCCCCCAGGTGGTCGAGCTTGAGCCCGAGCAGTGGGAACTGATCGCCAACCGGGACGGGGCCATCGGTTTGCTGCTGGACGACCGGCCGCTGCTGGCCTATGTGGCCCTGGAGGGCAGTGTCCCGTGAGCATCCGTGTACTGGTCGTCGATGACTCGGCCGTCGTGCGCAGCATCTTCACCGAGGAGCTGTCGCGCGACCCCGGCATTGAGGTGGTCGGCACTGCGCCGGATCCCTACGTGGCGCGCGACAAGATCGCCGCGCTCAAACCCGACGTCGTCACCCTGGACGTCGAGATGCCGCGTATGGACGGGATTACGTTTCTGCGTAAGTTAATGCGTTACTATCCACTTCCGGTTATCGTCGTGTCGTCGCTGACGCAAACGGCAGGCGAGTTGGCGATGGAGGCCTTGGAGGCCGGCGCCGTCGATGTCATGTGCAAGCCGGGGGCTGCGTACAGCGTTGGCGACATGTCCGTGGACCTGATCGACAAGATCAAGGCGGCCGCCAAAGTCCGCATGCGCCCCAAACCCGTGGACCCGACGCCGCCTCAGCCGACGCGCCTGGCCCTTACCCGGACCACCAACAAGGTGGTCGCCATCGGCGCCTCCACCGGCGGCACCGAAGCGCTGCGGGTGGTCCTCGAGCAGTTCCCGGCCAATGCTCCCGGGACCCTGGTCGTGCAGCACATGCCAGAGCACTTCACTCGCTCCTTCGCCGAGCGGTTGAACTCACTGTGCGCCGTGGAAGTCAAAGAAGCGGAGGACGGCGATTCGGTTACGCCCGGGCGCGTGCTCATCGCACCCGGCAACCGCCATCTGCTGCTGCGCCGCTCCGGGGCCAGGTACTATGCGCAGGTCAAAGATGGTCCCCTGGTGTGCCGACACCGCCCCTCAGTCGAGGTCCTCTTCAATTCGGTGGCGCAGTTCGCCGGCAGC
Source organism: uncultured Gemmatimonadota bacterium (assembly GCA_903893785.1). Taxonomy (GTDB): domain Bacteria; phylum Latescibacterota; class UBA2968; order UBA8231; family UBA8231; genus CAITNQ01. The sequence continues at coordinate 16,793 of CAITNQ010000166.1, read as the reverse complement.
AACGCTGTGGGTGTCATCTTGACCGGTATGGGTGGCGACGGAGCGCAGGCCATGCTGCACATGAAGGAAGCCGGTGCCTTCACCATCGCTCAGGACGAAGCCAGTTGCGTGGTTTTCGGCATGCCGAAAGAGGCGATCAAGCTGGGCGGCGCGGCAGTCGTCGAGGACCTGGCTCGCATACCCGCCAGAATCATGCAGGCAGTGTAGGCAGGAGGGGGAAATGGACGAGGCCGAGGCGGCGCCCAAGTCACGCGCGAGACTGGAAGAGGAACTGGAGGTGCTGCGGCAGCAGTTGACCTCGTTGGCAGCCGGCCTGGCCGTGGGCGGGGATACCGGCGAAGAACCGCCCAAGCCGCTGGCGCCGCGCGAAGAGCGGCAGCCTCTGCCGGCCGACATTGAGTTCATCGGTGATTTCGATATCCTGCAGGCGCGGGGGGTTGACGTGTCCTCACGCGGGATCTGTTTCGAGGTGGATTCACCACTGGTTTTCGAAATGAAGGTCAACATGGCTGGTGCGGCCCGCGAGTACCGGGCCCAACTCGTCTGGATGCGCCAACTCGACGGCGAGCGCTGTCGGCTTGGCTTCCGCTTTGTCTAGCCGCGAGCAACCAGGCCAGGGGCCAAGGGACAAATAGCGTATGGAAGCCGCCAGCACCAACGTCCTGCTGGTTGAGGACGAGCAGGTAACCAGCCGCACCGTTGAGCGCATGCTGGGCGAGTTAGGGTACCGCGTGCAGATCGTCGAGAGCGCCGAGCAGGCGCTGTCGGTATTCACCCCGGGGGCGTTTGCCTTTGCGTTGAGCGACGTCAACCTGCCGGGCATGGACGGCCTGGAAATGCTGCGGCGCATCAAGGCGCTCGATCCATCGCTGGTGCCCCTGGTCATGACCTCGCGCCAGGACACGGAAACCGCGATGCGGGCCCTTGAGTGCGGCGTCCGCAGTTTCCTGATCAAGCCCTTTACGACGCAGGACCTGAAGGTTCGGCTTGACCGCGCCGCCGCCGAGCGGCGCAGCACGGTGGAGACGCGGCGGCTCCTGGGCGACTTGCTGCGGACGCGCACCAACTTGGCGGAGAAGGTCCAAGAACAGGAGCGGTACATGGGCCATCTGGTCGACGCCGCTCCCTTTGGCGTCCTGTCGACCGATCGTCGAGGTCAGGTGTTGACCTTCAACCGCATGGCCGAGCGGATGTACGGGTACACCGCCGCCGAGGTGATCGGTGGACCGGTCCGCGTGCTGACCATCTCGGCCGAAGGCAATGGCCCCATGCCGGTGGCAGACGGTGCCGCCAAAGATCGTCACCGCCATCGCGACGGGCACACCTTCCCGGTGTTCGTCCACCAGCGCGACATCCTCAACGACCGCGGTCAGGAGATTGCCCACCTGTACGTCGTCACGGATCTGACCGAGCGCGAGCAGATTGAGGACCAGCTTCTGTACGCGGAGAAGCTGTCGTTGTTGGGCCAGATGGCGCCGCGCATCGCCCACGAGTTCAAAGCGCCGCTGCAGCTGATTTCCGGGCACGCCGAGTTGGCGCGAGAGTGGCTGCGCGGCCAGCAGACGGAGCAGGCCATCGCGTCAGTGCAGCGCATCCTGCCCGCCGTGGACAAGATGCTGGCTCTGGTCCGTCAGATGTCTGAACTGGGCAAGCCCAAGGAGCCCAGGATGGACAACCTCGACCTGGCGGACGAACTGCAGAAGACCCTCGACCCGCTCATGCATCTGGGGGTCATGAAACACTGCCGCGTCGACCGCAACGTGGAACCCGGACTGCCACGGGTTCAGGGCGATCCCGCGCAGTTGGAGCAGGTCTTCCGCAATCTCATCGTCAATGCGGCTCAGGCCATGGACAAGGTGTCGACGCGCGTGCTGTCACTGGACCTGCGGCGGGCGGGCGAAGATGGGGGCATCCAGGTGACGATCGGCGATACCGGGCCGGGCATGCCGCCTGAAGTGATGGAGCGCATCTTCGAGCCCTTCTACACCACCAAACCCGAAGGCACGGGCCTCGGCCTGCCCATCGTGCGCACGGTGCTGGACCGCCACCATGCCAGTGTTGCCGTCAGCAGTGAGCCGGGGGTGGGGACCCGGTTCGTCATGACTTTTCCGCCGGCGCCGGCAGCCGGTTGACCTCGTGAGCGTGCCCCTGGAAAGGAGGGCCGGACGATGAGCGCCATCCGCGTGCTGGTAGTCGACGACTCGCCGACCATGCGCAAGATCATCAAGGGTCAGCTGAACCAGGCCGGCTTCGCCGAAGTGGGCGAGGCGGAGAACGGTCAACACGGCCTGGAGGAGCTGGCCAAGGGCGGCTACGGGTTGGTCCTGACCGACTGGAACATGCCTTTGATGGATGGGCTCCAGTTTGTCAAGGAGATCCGCAAGCGCGAACAATACAAGGGCCTGCCGATTTTGGTTGTCACCACGCGCAACACCAAGTCCGATGTTGTCGAAGCGATGAAGGAGGGAGCCAATAACTACGTGGTCAAGCCCTTCGGGCCCAATGCATTGAGCGAGAAGATCGCCAAGGTCCTGGCGGCTACCGGTGGAGGTGGGGCATGAGCGATGGGGCGTTCCGTCAAGTCATGCAGCGCATCCGCCGCGTCATCTACCACGTCGGCGTGTTCGATGGTGCGTTGCCACGCATGCGCCAGGAAGCCCCTGAGTTGACCGGGGCGTACCTGCGGGTCCTGCAGGACTCGTTGCCCGACCTGAAGCATCTGGTGCGGTATGCAGCGGACACCGTGCCGGTGGTTGGCCGGATGATGGGCTTGGTCGACCGCGGGCGGACGGATCTGGCGCAGGCTTCCGAGATGCTTCGTGACGTCAAGCGCTCGACGCAGGCGGCCGTGGAGGAGATCCTGGCGGTTCTGGATCGGGTGTACCCCCTGCTGGACCGTTTTGAGGCTAGTGTCGGCGTCGACGAGCGGGAGTGCCAGACAATCGAAGAGGCCCGCGGTCAGTTGCTGCTGATCCTCAACGCGCTGCAGTTCCAGGACATCACGGCACAGCAGATCGAGGCCACCAATGCCCTGTTGGCCGACTTGGGCCGTGGCCTGGCCTCGCTGGTCGAAGGCATGGGGGCAAAGTCGGACAGCGTTCCCCATATCGAGGTGGCGCAGGGGACATTCGACGAGAACGCGCGCTATGACCGCGGGCGGGCGGGTGTCGATCAGGCTGCCGTCGACCGCATGTGGGCTGAACGCGAGCCCAGTGCAGCGCCGCCGCCGCCGCCGGCGACCGCCGTGGCAGCCGGTGACGCCGGCGAGTCAGACCAGATCGATCAGGCGGAGATCGACGCGATCTTGAACGGCGGCCAGGGGAGCTGAACGTGCGCGGTCGGGGTCTGCCTGAGGCTGTGTAACCGGCCACTGCGGCTGCTGACGGTATCGCGCGCGCCAAAACTGGGGTCGGTGGGCACTCATGGCGAAGGTTCTGGTGGTCGATCGTGACCCACCCGGGTGTGACGGCATCGTCAGAGCCCTCAGCGGCGACGGTCACCATGTCGAGGCCGTCGCTGACGGTGTCGGCGCCCTGCGCACGCTGGCCCAGGGCGTGCCCGATCTGCTGTTGATCGACCAGGGCGTACCGGCGGGGGGGCTGCGCACGGCGGAGATACTGCGCCAGAGCCCGCGCTTCAACAGTGTCCGCATCCTGTTGGGTGTGGAGGCGGGCCCGCAGGCCGCCATTCAGGCGCTGCTCCGCCGAGGGGTTGGCATCGGGGTGAACGGCATCGTGGTGCGCCCGTACGATGACGAGGGGGTGCGCCGCAAGGTGCGCGAGTTGTGCAGTGGTGAGCGGGACGAGTCGCGGCGCCTGGTGGCCCAGGACCGCCGGGTGCGTTCGGTGGAGGTCCGGCAGCAGGTCCGCAACATGAAGGACCTGCCGACCCTGTCCCCGGCGCATCAGCGTATTATCGGCATCATGTCGAGCAACGATGAAGACATTGATGTCGACGCGTTGGCGGAGGCGGTGCAGTCAGACCAGGCCCTGACCGTGCGGGTGATGCGTATCGCGCGCACCGCCTACTATGGTTTCCAGGGCAGCTTCATCCGCACGGCGATCACCTTTCTGGGCATGGCGCGCGTGCGCCAGATCGTCCAGAGCGCCACCATTCTGGAAGTGTTCGATCGCCAGGCTGAAAATGGCCTGACCGGCTTCGACCGCCGGGCTGCGTGGGTTCACTCGCTGGCCTGTGGCATGGTGATGCAGCGGCTCTCGCGCGATGGTCGCCAGGGACGGCACTTCACCGCCGGGCTGTTGCACGACGTGGGCAAGCTGGTGCTGGATTTCCGTTTCCGCGAGGTGAACAAAGTCATCCACGAAGTCGCCAAGCGTGACCAACGGCCCGTGCACGCGGTGGAGTCCGAGATGCTCGGGGTCACGCACATGGAGATCGGTCAGGACCTGGGCAACCTGTGGCAGCTGCCCGCTGAAGTGGTCGAGGCCATCGTGTTCCATCACGAGCCATGCCGTGCCCTGCGCCACAAGCAGCTGTCGGCCCTGGTGTACCTGGCTGACGTGGCCGTTCGCCAGATGGCCCTGGGCCACGCCGGCAATGGTGCGCCCCCGGTCGTTGAGGACCCCTATGCCAGCCGACTGCATGTGGACCTGGACGGGGTGGTTGCCCAGAAGGAGGAGCTGACTCGCCAACTGGATGCCGTGATTGCGCCCGAATCCGCCTGAAGCCGTTACCGTAGGAGTCTGACCATGCGGGTGCTGTTCGTAGACGATGACGCCGGGGTGATCGATTTCTACACCCAGGTAGCGCGCGCCAAAGGGTACGAGGAAGCGGACGTGGCGCGCAGCGGTGAGGAAGCCCTGACCTTGGTCATCCGCCAACCCTATGACCTGATCACCCTTGACATCCAGATGCCGGGAGCGAGCGGCCTTGAGATCCTGTCGCTGCTGCGCAGTCTCAGTCCGCATGCGGTCATCGCCATCGTCTCGGGGTACATCCCGGATGACCCCACCGGCCAGACGGCTGCCTGTGCCGACGTGCTCATCGACAAACCGGTGACCGTCGACACCCTGAGCCGGCTTTTCGACGGCGCGTCCAAGGTGGGCCAGGCCATGGAAGCCATCCGGCAACTCGGCCGTGTCCCGTCTGCGCCGCGGTGAACACCTCGTGCTGCCAGTCGGGCTGCGTAGCGACGGGACGGCCCGGGCGTGAATGACATCGAGGCCCTGGCCGCGTCCATCCTGGCCGACGAGTCGCTGGTCGAACTGGACCCCTCCCGGGCAGAGCTGCAGCCCGTGACCCTGGGCGAGGCCAACGGCCTTGTGCGCGGGGCCTTGGGCGAAGGTGCGGTGCTGCGCGGCGGCCAGTCGCTGGTGGTACGGGGTGGTGTGTCGGCCAGTTCGGAACGGCCGTGCACGGTGCACGCTCACGATACTGTCGTGGTTCAGGGCGACGCCACCGGGGCCAATATCGCCGCCCGTGAGGTTGTGGTGCAGGGCCGGGCCCGGGCTTGCCGGTTGGTCGCCTCCGAGTCGGTCGAGGTGGGCGGTGATCTGGACTCCTGTCGCGTGTCCCTTGGTGGATACGAGGAGGCCCGGAACCGCATTGCCATTGCGTGCCTCAAGGCGCAGCAGGCGGCGCAGGAGAAGGCGCTGGCTGAGCAACGCCTGCGGGTCGACGAAAGGCGTGTCGAACGGTTGTTGAGCAGTACCCGGGTCGTCTGCGAGTTCAACCTCGGCCAACTCATACGCCGCCGGACAGACCGGGTCCAGATCGACCTGGCGCCGCTGTACCAGGTCATCGGCAGCCGCGAAGCTGGCGAGGTAGACGCGGCCCTGACCGAGTTCTTCAACCGCGCCGTGGTCGGGCGACTGGCTTTGGCCAACCAGGCCTACCTCAAGGCCAACCCCAACCACCAGCGAGTCTTCTCCCGTCTGCTGACCGACCTCCGCGGTCTGTTCATGCTCACTCGCGAGCACGACCGGGCCGCGGCCTTGCGCGAGGCCACCTCGGCCGCGATCCGCGAGGCCGTCATGGCCCTGCGGCAACGGGAGGTGCGCCTGTGTGTCCACGGGGCCGTCCAAGGCACCCTGGAACTGCAATTCACTGTGCCCCAGGTTGACCAGGCTGGCGATGCGGAGGTGACCTACGCCACTGTCGCGTACCAGTTGCTGGTGACCCCGCAGACCGATCCTCCCGCCGTTGCCGTGAGCCCGGCCGGGATCCGGACGCCGTTCGAACTGCCATCCGATGGTCTGCGCGGCGTCATCCTGTCGATCGTCGACGGTCAGGTCGCCCTGGCGCCTTGCGCGCCAGGCACCCAAGCCTGAGTCCGGACCCGCGACGGCCTTCACGGCCAAACCGGCCTGTGCGGGCGGCCATCACCTGATCCAGCCGCGAGAACCTCTGGCCTTGCGCCGCCCGACGGGCGAAGGCGTGTCCGCGCCGGTGCTGCCACCCCTCGGCGGGCCGTTCCCGGCTGCTAGGGCGCGAACGGCACGAGCGGGTGATCGCGCGGCCTCGTCCTGCCATCTGCCTTTGCCTGACGGGCAGAGGCGTGCCCGCGCCGGTCCTGCCGCGCCTCGGCGGGCGGTGCCCGGCCCGTACGCGCCCCGACCACGGACTCGGTCGCCGGAGTGGCGTCGGTGCTGCACGAGGGGGCCATCCTGTGAAGCTGCGGTAACAGACGTGTGTAGGGCGTGAGTCACGCCCGCGCTGATGCCGGCCTCTCCGGCTGCTTGTGCCACTCTGAATGATATTGTGTTCCAATGATTTAGGTGGTTTTTGAACCGTCGCGGCAGCTCCGGAACAGGGCTTGCTTGGCATTGTGTGCCAAGGAGGCCCACCATGCGAAGGCATGCACCGCAACCACCTGAGGCTGCACCCGCGCCGCTGGTAGACACCTGGGGCCGGCACCGTGGCCGCGCCGCCCGATGGCTCCGTCTGTTGGCCGTTCTCTCCGTGCTGGCAGCCGGCGCGGCTTTCTACCGGGTCTGGCTGGTCACCGGGGCCGCGGCCCCTGCTGCGGCGTCACCCAGGCCGTCTGAGGCGGCCCCCATGGCCGCTGCCAACGGCGGCCCGGTGGCGCCTGGCGGCGCCACTCGCCCAAGCCCGCCCGGGCCCCAGAGCTGTCAGGCGAGTGCCCCGTGAGCGCCAAGGTCGTTGTGGGCCTGCTGCGGCCCTACGCTGGGCCCATCGCCCAATCCGTCGCCATCGGCGCGCTGGTGTCGGTCCTGTCCCTGGTGTCGCCTTATGTGACCATGCGTCTGGTCGACGGCGCCTATGCCCAGCGCAGTGTCGGCCTGGTCGGGGTGCTGCTGGTCTCCGGTGCCCTGGTGGCGGCCACCGCTGGGGTTGCGGCGGCCGCCAACGGGCATCTGGCCCAATGCCTCGACATCGCCGTTGGCCTCGACCTGCAGGAGCGTCTCTACCGCCACCTCCAGGGCCTCGACACTGCCTTCTTCGAGCGTCACCAGACGGGCGAACTCATGGCCCGGTTCGACGACCTGCGGGCCAGTGCCACCGGCTTGGTGGCCGTCATCGCGTCCTTCTTGACCAACAGCCTGCAGTTGGTGGTCTTCCCGGCGGTACTGCTCCATCTCCACTGGCGCCTGGCATTGCTGGCGCTGGCAGTACTGCCGTTCGACGCTGCCCTGGCGGCCGTCTCCCGATGGCGCTACGCGCACTTGGGCGGTGCCATGGCCGAGGCCGCGGCAGCGCTCTCGGCACGGGTCTGTGAGTCCCTGGCCGGGGTTCGTGTCATTCAGTCGGTGGGAGCTGAGGCGACATTCATGCGGCAGCTGGGGGCCAGGCTGCTAGGCGTCGCCGAGCTGCGCCACCGGATGTCGCGGCTGCAGCACGGTGCTGGACTGCTAGCGACCCTCCTGCGCGTGGCGGGCGGCCTGGCATACTCGTGGTACGGTTGGCATGAGGTGCTTGCCGGGCGGCTGTCCCTGGGTGCACTGCTGGCCTTCTCAGCCTATGTCCTGTGCCTCTACGGGCCCATTCAGGCCCTGATGCTGCTGCTGCCCCAGGTCGAGGTCCTGGCCACTCACATGCGCCGGTTCGTCGAGGTGTACCAGACCCAGCCGTTGGTGCGCGACTGTGCCGGAGCGCGGGTCCTGAGTCGGACCGCTGGCCGCCTCGAATTCCGCGAGGTCAGCTACAGCTACGGGCGCGGGCCGGTGCTGGACCAAGCGTCCCTGGTGATCGAGCCCGGGACCTGCGTTGCAGTAGTGGGCGCCAGCGGTGCGGGCAAGTCAACCCTGGCGCGCATGGTGCCCCGGTTCCTGGACCCCGACACCGGGGCCGTGTACCTGGACGGCCACGACCTGCGCGAATGCCAGCTGCGCAGCCTGCGTTCCCAGATCGGTTTCGCCATGCAGGGCCACGGCTTGTTCTCCGGCACGGTGAGAGACAACCTGACGCTTGGGCAGCCGGTCGGGCAGCGCGACCTCGACACTGCGGTCCGCGCTGCGGCAATCGACGACCTGGTCGACGCACTGCCGCGGGGGTATGACACGCCCTTGGGTGAGGCTGGCGTCTCCCTGTCCGAAGGCCAGAAGCAGCGTCTCTCCCTGGCCCGAGTCTTCCTTCTTGACCGCCCCATCCTGGTCTTGGACGAACCCACTGCCTCGCTTGACGCTGACAGTGAAGCAGCCGTGGTCAGGGCCTTCCAGCAGGTTCGCCGTGGCCGCACCTGCCTGGTGGTTGCGCATCGATCGGCCATGGTGGCCCAGGCCGACCGCGTCGTTGGCCTTCGCCATGGCCGCATCGTCGAGTTGGATCCGCATGCGGCAGCCCGTGTAGCGGCCGCCTGCATCCAGGCACCGTCTGCCGGCGGCAGGGGCCGCGCCCCCGCGAACCGCGTCAGCCGGTAAGGGCCGTACGGCCGACCGAGGCGGCAGGGGCTGCACCGGTAACAGAGGCAGCAGACGGAGCGCAAGCAGCGTAGGTAGCACAGGCAGCGGACGCCGCACCGGCGGCAGAGACAGCAGAGGTGGCCCAAGCACCAAACGCCCCAACGACGGCAGAGGCAGCAGGGGTAGTAGAGGCAGCGCGAGCAGTGAAGGCTGCGCAAGCAGCAGGGGAGGAACAGGCAGCAGGCGTCGCACCGGCGGCGGGGACAGCACAGGTAGCGGAGGCACCAGACGCCCCACCGATGGCAGAGGCACCGAAGGTAGCAGAGGCAACGCGGGTAGTAAGGGCAGCGCAAGCAGCAGAGGCCACGGGAAGCAGCGCAAGCATAGGAGGTAGCCATGGAACCCATCGCCAGGAACCGCCGCCGCAGTTACGACGGCCCCGATCACCGCGTGTACGCGTTCGAGGACTGGCCCCCGGTGCACATCAAGCGCTCGACCGACGCCACCGGCGGGTACCCGGCGGTCGACGCCGGACTCACGCCACCGCTGACCAGCGCCATGGTCGCGGCCGGCTGAGCGTCGGCCGCGCCACCGTCGCCGCTGATCCACGCTGACCGCGCGCCCATCGCCACGTCCGGGGCGCGCCCGGCAGACCCGATCGTCAATGACTCGCTGTGAACCGCGACGGCTTCCCGTGGCCGCTCGCATTGACAAGCACCACTGCCCGCGCGACAGCGGCCGAGGTCAAGTTCGCCGACTCGGCCGCTGTCGCCAGCAACGGCCGCCGCTCGGCCCGGCATCGGGCCGTTGGCGCGCGCCGGAAGGACGGTAGCGATGTTCGCATGGGCTCCCTTCCATGTGATGGACGCGGTCCCGCTGGCGGAGTTTCTCAATCGCCTGCGGCGCGACGCCTGGCCGCTGACCTCGCTCGGTTATGCGCGGCGCCCGGATGTGCTGCCCGAGGTGACCCCGGACGAACTGGTGGCTGCCAGCCAGCACCCGCGATCCCGCGGCCCCTTTGTCCTGCGGTGCGACGAATGCATCGTGTCGACCATCTTCGTCCACGATCGCGATGGTGATGGTCGCGTGATGATCGTGTCGCGACTGGAAACAGACCCGGCGTTCCAACGGCACGGCACCTTCTTCCGGCACCTGGGGGCGCCGCTCGTGCGCCAGTTCTGCCGGCCCGGAATCGAGCGCTTCGAAGCCACTACCTGGACCTTTAACCGCAAAGGCATCCCCCTGTACAAACGGGCCGGTTTCCGCGCCGTGCCCGGTACCTGGTTGGCGTTCGAGAACTACCTGCCGGGCATCGTGAACCATCCCGGTTGCCGCCCTTTCTTCGCGCGACATGACCCCCTCCGCACCCTGGACTGCCGCCGCAGCTACGGGTACGATGGTTGCCGTGAGGGTGAGATGGACGCCTTTCTCTACGAGTGGCATGCCGGTGATGCCCGCCTGCGGGTCGCGGTCGACTGGGCCCGGCAGCGCATCGCCTCGATACAGCGAGACGATTGGGCCCTGTGGGCCTACTGGTCCGGCTCGCGCATCGTCCATCGGGTAGAGAACCGTTCCGGTCGGAACCTGCCCGTGGCCATCCGTGCGATCGCCGCCGGGTCACCCGGTAAGGACAGCTACCTTGGTCTGGCGCCGGGAACGGCGGGTGAAGGCAGCTTCGAGCCCATGTCGGCGTCTCCGTCCATCGCCGGCCCGACGGGCGTCCGATTCGACCTCGGGGGCGAGGTGGTCACGATGGACCCGGGTCCGCCGGTCCCGGCCGTCGAGCGCTGCGCTTACCGCCGTGAGGCCTGGGAGGTGGCGTCGTGACCGGCCTGCTGGCGGCCGGACTGGATGGCTCGGGGGTCCGCGTGGGGGTGGTTGACAGCGGGGTTGAGGTGGGGCACCCCGGCGTGGGGTCGGTTGCCGTTGCCGTGGAGCTACACCGGGATCCTGACGGTGGGGCTCGGTGGCGGCCCACCCATGCCGATGCGGCTGGTCACGGCACCGCTTGTGCGGGCATCATCCGCAACCTCGCCCATGGCGTCGAGTTTTACAGTGCAGCGATTTTCGACGCCACGTTGTCGGCCCCGGGCCCGGCCCTCACCGACGCACTGGCCTGGGCACTCTCAATGCACCTGGACGTGGTAAACCTGAGCCTGGGGTGCACCGACGAGTCGTGCCGTGAACCCCTCCGCGACCTTTGCCGTCGAGCCGCCGAGTGCGGTACGATCATCGTCGCTGCCGTGGGCAATGACGGCCGCCCCTGTTACCCGGCATGTCTGCCCGAGGTGATCTCGGTTGGGCCTGGCGGACCTGCCGCGCCGCCGGGATACCGGTACCGAGCGGGCGGCCAGCCCGAATGCCAGGCCCGCAGCGGCCTCCAGCGTGTCTGCTGGCGCGGCGGCGAACGCATCTTGGCAACCGGTACCAGTTTCGCTGCTGCCCACATCACTGGGTTGGTGGCCCTGATCCGTCAGGCGCACCGCGGGGCGGGGACCGAGGCGGTGCGCGGGTTCCTCCAGGCTGGCCCGCCGTGGGGCGTGGCATCCCGGCCGACGCGGCCGCCGGTCTCCTGTCCGGCGGCGCCGGCGGTCGCGGAAGGCCGGTTGCCGTGGTTGCGGGCCGCCGCCCTCTACCCGTTCAACAAGGAAATGCACGCGTTGGTCCGCGGCAGGGACCTTCTGCCCTTCAAGCTGGTGGGGGTTGCAGACCCTCCTGGGCGCGGCTTGGTGGGGCGCGACGCGGGCGAGATCCTGGGCTTGCCGCCGGCCGGTCTGGTGGTGCGTGGCCGGCTTGAGGCAGCCTGGACCGATGCCGACACCCTCGTCCTGGGATGTGTCGATGGCCTCAGCCAAGTGGCCGGCCGCGACCTGGTGCGCGAGTGTGTCAGCCGGGCGCTCGAACGCGGTTTGCACGTCTTCAGTCTGCAGCCTGTACCGACGGCGGTGTACGCCGACCTGCACCAACGGGCGGCGGCGGCGGGGCGTCAGCTGGTATTCGCCGCCGCTCCCGGCGACGAGCTGGCGGCGTGTGTCGAGTCGTCGCAGCACCTGCCGCCGGTTCACGTGCCGATCATTGGCGTGTTCGGCACCAGCTCGCAGCAGGGCAAGTTCACCCTTCAGATCCTTCTCCGCCGCCATCTCCTGGCCACCGGCCGGCGCCTGGTGCAGATCGGCACCGAACCCCACAGCGAGCTGTTCGGCATGGATCTGTGCTTCCCCATGGGGCATGCCTCGCCGCTGACGCTGCCGCTGCAGGCGTGGGTGCCCTACCTGACCGGCAGCCTGAAAATGCTGTGCCAGCGCCTGCAACCTGACCTGGTCGTGGTCGGCTGCCAGTCAGGTACAATCGCCTACGACCTGGACGCACAGGCGGGTGGAGCGCTGGCTTCCCTGGCCTTCCTGCTCGGTACCTGTCCGGATGCCGCCATCCTGGTGGTCAACCCCGGCGATCCGCCTGCCTATGTCGCCGACACCATCGGCGCCCTGCGCACCGTCGCTGGCACGCGGGTGCTGGCCCTGGCCGTCAGCGATCACGTGCGCGAGATGGCCGGCGGACTGCACCGAGCCTGGGTAGGCCGCCGGCCCTTGGGCGACGCCGAGAGGCGCGACACCATCTTCCGTCTCGGCACCACCCACGGGCTGCCCGTGGTGTGCCTTGCCGATGCGCGGGCGGGTGGCTGCCTGGCCAACTTGATCGACGCCTATGTCAACCAGGACGCTACCAGCGTCCGCTAGGGGGAGCGCTATGGAACTGGTACTGGACACTGAGGAGCGCGTCCGACAGGTGGTGGTCACAGCCCTGAGGCTGGCCATGGAACCGTACGATCTGCCGCGTGAAGAACCCCTGTTTGGCGGTGGTTTGAGCGGCGACTCCCTGGGGGCGCTGGAGATCGTTTTCGGCCTCGAGCGGGAGTTCGGCCTCGACGTCGGCGACGACGAACTGCGGCCCGAGCTGTTCGATTCGGTGGCCAGCCTGACAGTATACGTGGACGCCAAGCTCGCGGCCCGAGCAGGCGCGTGACGGGCACGGCCCTGCTCGGGCCGCTCTCGCCGCGGTTGCCCCGGTCAGCGCACCTTGCCTCGAGCGGCAACGGGCCAGATCGCCTCTACCCGCCCCTGGCGCATGGCGTACATGAGGTCGTGGAGATTCACTGTGGTGCAACCGTGGCCAGGGATGAACTCCAGCAGGTCCCCGACGGCAAGGTCAGTCACCGGCCCGCCCAGCGACCGCAGCCGGCCGTGTTCTTCGGACAGTGCATGGCACTCCAGGTCCGGCCGGTCTTTGACCAAGGGCATCCCGTGCTCAGGAGTGACGCTCTTCATTCCTGCGTCAGTGATCACCTGGGTGGGCGTGGGGCGGCTGCTAACGGTGGTAAGCACGCTCAGGGCCTGGGCAAACCCGAGCCCCAGGCGCCCGTAGGCCGCGTCCATGAGCGCGTAGGAGCCAGCCTGCACCTCGGTGACGCCATCGTAGGTGGTCGCGATGTAGTAGTCCCCAGTGCCGGAGGAACTGCAGATGCCCACGTCGATGCCGGCTCGCTCCAGGTCGGCTCTGGTGTCCACCAGGCGCTGCAGGCAGGCGCGGGCGCCCTCTTCCCGTGCCGGGCCGTCGGTCAAGTCAACGATATGGCCTTCGTAGCCCATGATGCCGGCCAGTTCTACCCTCGGCGCGGCCGCGACTCGGCGTGCCAGGGCCACCACCTCGGGCCCGGGCGTCAGACCGCAGCGGTTGTGGCCGATGTTGATCTCGATCAGCGCGCGCACCTGGGCCCCTGCCGTCGCCATGGCGTCGCTGAGCGCCGCCAGGTTTTGCTCGTTGTCGACCGCTACCATCAGTCGACAGCGGCCGGCCAGCGCTGCCAGGCGGGGCAACTTGCGCCGGCCCACCACCTCATTGGCAATGAGAATGTCGCCGATACCGGCGTCGGCCATGGCCTCGGCTTCGCCCAGTTTCGCGCAGGTGATGCCGATGGCCCCGGCGTCCAGCTGACGGTGCGCAATCGCGGGCGTTTTGTGGGACTTGGTGTGGGGGCGCAATTCCTTGCCCGCCGCGCGGAAGTGCGCCGCCATGGCGGCGATATTGGCGTCGAGCCGGTCCACGTCCACCAGTAGTGCCGGCGTATCGATCGCTTCTCTGGGCATGCCCAGGTAATCGTGCATCAGATCGGCCATCTGTCCTCGTCAGGCTCCTCAGAAGGGGAGCAGGTCGCCGTGGTCGTCGAATGCCATTTCCGTTGGCGGGCTGGTCATCTCCAGGTCCGGCCGCTGCGCCAGCAACGGCGCATATGCCTCCGAAGCCAGCACCTCGGTCAGGTGCAGCGTATTGTGCACGCGCACCACGCGCGCGGCTTCCGGTGCTACCAGGCCCACCGTGCCCAGGGCTGCCTCAAGGCAGGCGCGGTCCGTGTCGTAGTAGAGCGGCATGGCGGCCATGGACGGATGGTTGCCGGTGAGGCAGTTGATGTACGTAACCGCCAGGTCGGTCTGCTCCACCACCCGCCGGTGGGTGAACTCGGCGGCCCCGATCCCGGTGGCATTGCCGTGCGTGGCAGCCGAGAGCCCGCGGACGTAGATGCGGGTCACCCGCGGCGTCTCGCCGGGCGCGGCGACGTGGTCGTAATGCTTGCGGCCAACCACATTGGTGTCCAGGCCAGAGCCCGAGATCTCTTTGCCGATCTCGTCAATGACGAGCAGGTCGATGTCGTCGAAAGGGAGGCGTGGCAGCCACTGGCGCGCCAGTCTGAGCAGCTCCCGTTCACGCTCGGCGAACTGCTCCGGGGCCACCGCCTCGAGCAGCGCTGTCTCGTCGTAGGGGTTCTCGACGATGGCCAGGCCCATGAGCACCCGGCAGCGCTCGATCACTGTCTGCGCGACCGAACGGATGATGCGGTCGAAACTGAAGTTGACGATCGCCTTGTGGTAGATGACGGCCCCTTGATGCTTGCCCAGGCCGATCAACATCATTTTGTGCAGGCCGCTCTCGATTTCGCCGACGAAGTCCGTGTGCGGTTTCACGCGACCTACCACCACTACGTGGTCGGCCTCGGACGCGTAGCGGTCGAAGTGCACCGGTACCCCGTCTTCGGTCTTGCCCACGAGCACGGTCTCCATGGTGGCGCGGATGGGGGCTCCCACATAGGCCTCGGTAACACCATAGGACTCGATGATCTCCTGCTGCCGCGCGGCGACACCCCCTCCGTGGCTCCCCATGGCCGGGACCAGAAAAGGCTGCAGGCCGAGGGCTTTCAGCTCCTCGACGACGCTGCGGATGATCAGGGCGATATGGGCGATGCCGCGACTGCCCACGCTGACTGCGACCGTCTGACCGGGCCGGACCTTGCCGCTCAGCTTCAGCTGCGCCATCTGGTCACGAATGGTTCCGGCAATATCGTCGACGCGGGGCGCGGCGAAGTGTTGGCGCAGGCGCATCACGCGCGGCAGTGCCATGGTATCTCCCGGCAGGCGTGGACAGGTGGCGGCAACGGGGGGCAGAACAAGCGGGCCCGCAACGGGCTTGTCAAGCCATTGGGTCAGGGAACCAACCCCTGGCCGTCGCTCTCGGACCCACGGGGTACCTGCTCGGCCGCGCGTGGTTCCAGTCCAAGACGCTCCCACGCATCGTCCAAGTGGCTGATCAGTTCGGCCGCCGGCGGCGTGACGCCCGGGTGCAGCAGGTGCACATACCGCACGCCGGCGCCCTGGCTGGCCAACAGGTCGTAGGTGCCGTCACCGATGAAGCAGGCCTCGGCGGGCAGCAGGCCCAAGCGGGTCAGGGCCAGCAGGACCAGGTCCGGGGCCGGCTTCAGGGGCGCGTCCTCACGGCACAGGAGCAGGTCGAAATCCAGTCCGAAGCGCTGCACCACCAGGTGCATGGCCTGGCGGTGGTTGTTGGTGATCAGCGCGGTGCGGATGCCGCGATGCCTCAACCGAGTGACCAGACGGGCGGCGCCAGGGTTCAGGGCCGCCGACGCCGCAGCCCGGGTCTCCTCTGCTTCGAGCACTGCTTCCGCAGCCTGTCGCGCTTCACCCTCCAGACCCTCGATGTGGGCCATGATTGCGACGCCCTCTGGCACGCCCACGCGGCCCCGCAGCGCTCGCCAGTCGATCAGGGGTTCGGTGATCGTGCCGTCCATATCGAAGAACACGCCGCGAATCATTCGGCCTCCGTGAACAGACGCGTGATCTCGTCCGCGGCGAACACCGGCAACGGCATGGACTGGCCGTCCCGGCGGAGCCACAGACCGGCACCAGCGCCCATGGCGTGGCCGATACAGCGCGCCTCGATGCCTGCCTGCGCCAGCGAGACCAGGATAGCATCGGCATCTTCCGGGCGGCAGCCGATGAGGAGCGCTCCGGAGGAGATGGTGCCCAGGGGGTCGAGGCCGAATTCGGCGCACAGCTGGCGTGTCTCCGCCGCGATCGGCAGCGCGTCGGAGTCGATTTCGACGCCCAGACCCGCAGCCTGGGCCATTTCGGCGATGGCCGTGGCAACGCCGCCTTCGGTCGGGTCGTGCATCGCGGAGACGTGGCCCGCGGACGTGGCAACACGGGCGTCGGCAACGACACTGATGCCCGGCGCGGTAAGGAACGATGCGGCCCGATCCAGGAATGCCGGCGCATAGCCTCGGCGGACCAGCTCCTGACGCCGCTCCCGCGCCATCACGGCTGTTCCCTCGACGGCTAATCCCTTGGTCAGCAGCAGGGCGTGACCGGGCTGCAGCCCGGCGGGTCGGACTAGCTGCTCCGGCGTGCACTCGCCCAGCATCTGACCAACCACCACCGGGCGGTTCAACCCATGGGTGATTTCCGTGTGACCCCCGCAGACCAGTATGCCCAGACTGCTGGCGGCCGAGTGGATAGACTGCAGTATGGTTTCGGCCATGGCCAGGTCTGCCAGGCCGGCGGGCAGAAGCACGGTGGCGAGGAAGAACCGGGGGGTGGCACCCATGGCCGCGATGTCGTTGGCATT
>CAITNQ010000165.1 GCA_903893785.1 uncultured Gemmatimonadota bacterium | reverse complement strand
CCCTTCGATGGCTCCCTGACCAAGATGCTCCAGGACTCGCTGTTCCTGGAGGTCGATCGCCTTGACCCCGAAACACGCGCCGCTCTCACGGTCGAACAACTGACGTTCGTGGCAACCGCCGAGCACCTGTGTGCGGTTACGATCACGGACGGCATGGCCATGGGCCTCCCCTTCAGGCAGATCTACCGCCAGACCAAGATAGCGGCCAAGCAGTACGCCGCGTCTCGTGGCTATACGGAGCTGCTTGAGCGGATCTCCGGACCGGAGCTCACCGATAGCCAGCTCGCCCTGTTCGAAGGAGACGCCAACTGATGGCTGCCACCATGTCTACCGATCGTGCGGTTGGCGTAACCACCGGCGCCGCTGGGGACCCGTCCCTGGCCACAGAGATGGTCATCCGCGACGACCTGGCGGAGGCCAAGACCGCAGAGTTGATCATCGTCCGCAACCACCAACCGCTGACCACGTCGCTGATCATCTCCCAGCAGTTCGGTAGGCGGCACGGGGATGTGCTCCGGGCCATCGCCAATCTGGTCTGCTCGGACGGTTTCCGTCGACGCAATTTTGCGTCGACCTCCTACCCCGATGATCAGGACAGGCAGCAGCCCCTGTATCACATCACCAGGCCTGGATTCGAGTTCCTGGTGATGGGGTTCACGGGTCGGAAGGCAGCCGCGTGGAAGGAGCGCTTCATCGAAGCCTTCCACGCCATGGAGCAGGTCCTGGAGCGCCAGCGCAACGTCGAGTGGCAGCTGCAGCGCGCCGAAGGCAAGGAGGTCCGCACGGGCCTGACCGATTCGCTGCAACGCCTAAACGACTACGCCCGCGCCCACGGCTCGACGCACACCAGGTGGTTCTACGCCAACTACACCAAGATGCTGAACCGGGCCCTGTTCGACTGCGTGGACCTACCGCCCGGTGCGTTCCGCGACAGCCTCGACCGCGACCAACTCGCCATGCTGCGCGTGGCGGAGACGATGATCTCCCGGTTGGTCGACGAGTTGATCGCCGCCGGCGCCCACTACAAGGACATATACGTCGCAGCCAAGGAGCGTGCGGCCAGTTACGCCGCGGTCGTCGGCCGCTCTACGGTGCTCGCCGTAGCCGCCCCGAGTCCCTCGCTCGTAGCAGCCGTTCCTTCGTTGCCCAGTGCCCCAACTCACACCGTAGTCACCCCCCACCGCGCTCACTGAGCGCAAGGAGTCGTCATGACCGCCTTCCGTATGCCCGCCGCCAACGGGGGTTCGTTCCGCCCGCGCGTCAAGTTCAACGCCAAAGCCGGCCGCGTGTACCGCATCGACCGCGTGCCGCAGGCGGACGGCCGCGCCATCCTGGAGACCGAGATCACTGCCCAGTTCGCCTTCTTCCTGGCGTTGGAGTCGTTCGCCGACGGGTGGTGGAACCGGGAAACGTTCAAAGAACTGCTTGTCGCGCTCGGGGGCGTGTTGCCGCCGCAGCCCGACGGGCGGGACGAGAAGGGCAAACCCATCTGGGTTTACCAGGTGCGGTGCGCGATGAAGCTGGTGGCGGCGGCGGGTGGCGACCTGCGCGTATTCTCCAGCGGGGCGCAGTGCGTGCTCGAGCCACTCGACCGGCTGTACCAGGAGTGCACCGCCGACGCGAAGGGCCGCGGCGACGAACGGCGGCGGTGGGTGCCGGCGGTGCGGATGGTACGGACCGACCCGATCAAGGGGGAGAACGGGGTCAACTACGCGCCGGTGTTCGAGGTAGTGAAGTGGGTCGAGCGGCCGGCGGATATGCCCTACGAGCCGGCGGGGACGCCGGAGGCGGCGCCCGCAGCCGCGCCGCCCACCGCCACCCGGTCGACGGCGCCGCCGAGCAACGGCACGCCGCAGGCGGCCGCGGAAGCCGCCGCGTTCGACGACCTGTTCGGCGACGACGCCGACCTACCGTCCGGTGATGGACTGGCCTTCTGAGCCGGCTCACCTGAACCCTGGGGCCCGGGCGTCGTGCGCGTCCGGGCCTCCCCACCGATGCGGGAGGTGACATGATCTTGGCACTCGATCCCGGCCCCGTAGACACCGCCTATGTCCGCGTCGGCGACGACTGGCGCGTCCGCGAGGCCGACCACATCAGCAACCAACACGTGCTCGACGTCGTCCTGCCGTCGCACCGCGGACAGGTCGTCTGCGAGACCATGCAGTCCATGGGTATGGCCGTTGGCGTCGAGGTGTTCGAGACGTGCATCTGGGTCGGTCGGTACTGGCAAGTCGCGGTGGCGGCCGGGCTGCCTTTCGCACGCGTCCGACGGACCGACATCAAGATGCACCTGTGCGGCACAACGACTGCCAAAGACCCCAACATCCGACAGGCCCTGATCGACCAGTTTGGTCCCGGCAAGGAAGCCGCGGTGGGCACCAAACGCGCCCCCGGCCCGCTCTACGGCGTAGCTAACCACGAGTGGAGCGCTCTGGCCGCGGCAGTGACCTGGGCCGCCTCGCCGCGCCCACAGGAGGGTATATGAGCGCCAACGAGCAGCCGACGAAGTGGCCGCGCACGAACCGCCTGGCCGCGGCGCTGGAGTGGCAGCAGGGCCGCGCGCGCTTGCTGCCGCTGCACTGGATACGCGAGGACGGCCGCTGCTCCTGCGGCAAGGGCGACTGCGGCTCGCCGGGCAAGCACCCGATCGCCAGCGCCGCGCCGCACGGGGTCAACGATGCCGTCTCCGACCGCGAAGAGATTGAGGCGTGGTGGACGCGCTACCCCGAAGCCAACATCGGCGTCGCCGTCGGCGACCTGTTTGTCGTCCTCGACGTCGACGACCGCGCCGGCGGCGACGAGGAGTTGTCGCGGCTGGAGGCCCTCCACGGCGCCTTGCCGGACACCCCCGAGGCGCAGACCGGCGGTGGCGGGCGCCATGTCTTCTTCGCCCCTGACGAGCGCTTTCGCAACAGCGGCTCGGTGATCGCGCCGGGGATCGACACCAAGGGCCAGGGCGGCTACATCGTTGGGGCGGGCAGCAACCACGCCACCGGTGGCACGTACGAGCACGATGCCGCCCTGCGCTGGGGCGAGATGCCCCTGGCCCCCGTCCCCGGGTGGATCCTCGAGGCCCTGACCGGGCCGCGTGCCGCCCGGCCGCGGTTACCTGAAGTCATCCGCAAGAGCCAGCGCAACCCCCATCTGTGGCGCGAAGCGTGCAACCTGGTCCGCCGCGGTTGGCAGGCCGACGAGATCGTCACCGCCCTGCTGGCGTTGAACGAACGCTGTGACCCACCGGGCGAACGCGCCTACGTCGAAGCCCTGGCCCGGCGGGCGCGGGCCACCTACGCCCCGGCCGGCGCGATGGCGCTGACGGCCGCCGACGCCGCCCAGGGCGCCTGTGTCCTCGCACCCAGACCGGTCAAAGCCGTGTACCCCCTCACCGACGTCGGCAACCGCGACCGCCTGGTGGATCGCCACGGCCATCGGCTGCGGTACTGCGCTCCGCTGGGCCATTACCTGGTCTGGGACGGGGTGGTATGGCGCCACGCCGTCGCTGGCGAGGTCGTCGAGTTGGCCATCGAGACGATCGACGCCCTGCCCGACACTGAGCGTGGGATGCACATGGTGCCCGGACGGAAGGAGGGCGACGAAGAGGATGCCCTGCCGCGGTGGGTCAAGGCCAGCCAGGCCGCCGCGCGCATCGACGCCATGGTGCGCTTGGCGCAGTCGCATCCGGACCTGCAGGTCGGTGTCGATGACCTGGACCAGTTCCCTTGGCTGCTGACCGTCGAGAACGGCACAGTCGATCTGTTGACGGGCCGCCTCCTGCCGTCCGACCCGGCGCACCTGATCACGCTACAGGCGCCGGTGCGGTTCGACCCCCAAGCCAAGGCACCGCGTTTCTGCCAGTTCATCCACGAAGTGTTCGGCGGCCGCGAGCCGCTGGTGCGGTTCGCCCAGGAGTTCATCGGCTACTGCCTGACCGGCGCCACCAGCGAGGCGGTGATGCTGATCCTGCACGGTCAGGGCAGTAACGGTAAGTCCATCCTGCTCGAGGTGTTGGCGCACGTGCTGGGACCCTACGCCCGCGAAGCTGCCCCCACCGCCTTCGTGGCGGCCCGCAACGTGGACGGGGCTGAACGATCTGGCGGCCCTGCGCGGTGCCCGTTTCGTCAGCGCCGCCGAGACGTCGGACAGCTGCCGCCTGGACATGTCGGTGATCAAACGCGTCACCGGCGGCGACGCGATCACGGCCCGTTTCCTGCACCAGGAGTTCTTCAGCTACCGGCCGCAGTTCAAGCTGCTGATGGCCACCAACCACGAACCCGAGGTGACCAGCGGCGACCGCGGCACCTGGAGGCGCCTGCTCAAGCTCCCGTTCCTGGTCCAGTTCGGCCAACCGGGCTTCCCGCCGGCGGAGAACAAGGACCACCTCACCACGGACCTCAAGGCGGAGGCGCCGGGTATCCTGAACTGGGCGCTGGAGGGGTGCCGCCGTTGGATGGCGCTGGGGCTGAGCCGGCCGATCGACGTGGTGGCGGCGACCGAGGACTACGAGGAGGAGCAGGACGTCCTCGCTGATTTCATGAGCGAGTGCGTCGAGGTGCACCCCTCGAACGCCGCCGCACGGGTCTCCCGGAGGGACCTCTACAACCGCTACGTCGAGTGGGCCGAGAGCAACCACATCCGACCCCTCGGCGTGAAGGGGTTCGGTCAGCGGCTCAAAGCGCGCGGCGTTACCGGCTCCCGGTCGCACAGCGTGACCTACTGGGACGGCCTGCGCCTCACGATCGGCGGGGGGCAGCCATGAAGCCCATCGCCGACGCCCCGACGCCGGCAGAAGGGCCGGCCGAGGCCACCGAAGGGGACGCTCCGGACAGCGGTGTGCATATGCCGCCGCCGGCGCCCCCGTGGACGCCGACGCTGCGGCAGGGCGAGTTGCTGGCCGAACTCGACCGCCGCGGCTACCGGCTGATCGCGATGGTCAACGGCCCCGCGCCGGGGCTGCGCCTGTACGGGCCGCTCGAGACACTGCCCGACGACCTCAAACGAGCCATTGCGGCGGCCAGGAGCGACCTGATGGCTGACCTGGCCGAGCAGTGGCGGCTGGCGGCCGACCTGGCTGCACACATCGACGCCGCCGACGTGTGGGACGACCTGTACGCGGCCCACAGCCGCCTCCGAAGCGCCTGGGACTGCCGGGCCCTGCCGGCGGCCGTGGTGTCGCGGCTGTCGCGACGGTTGGCGGTCCGGTCACGGTCGGTCCCGTGCTCCTGGAACCAGGTGGAGGTCGACCGCTACCT
>CAITNQ010000164.1 GCA_903893785.1 uncultured Gemmatimonadota bacterium | reverse complement strand
CTTCCTGCTCATGTTCGCCTCCTCAACCTGTCCAGCGTGAACCCTGCGGTGGCCGCGGTCGCGATAGCCGGGGCGCTCGCTGCTATCGGCCGCTCCGATTCCTGGCGATGGCCGTCGTTCGGGGCGAGTCCACCCAACGCGGCCCCGACCGGCGCGCGACCTCGACAGGCCGCGTCTTCCGCTGCACCCAACTCGAATCGAGATACTACCTGAGCAGCGTCAGTCGGCGCGTCTGCACGTTGCCGCCGCTGGTGAGTCGAACCAGATAGACGCCGCTGGCCAGCGGGTCGCCGTCGTCGTCTGTGCCATCCCAGTGGATCCGGTAGCTGCCAGCGGCTCGGTGCCCGCTGGCCACGTGTGCCACGCGTTGGCCCGCCAGGTCGTAGATCGCCAGGTTCACCTCGCCAGTAACCGGCAGGGAGTACCCGATGACAGTGGAGCTGTTAAAGGGGTTGGGCCAGTTCTGTGCCAGCGCGAGCACGGGCGGGACGCCGTCACCCACGGTCTCGGCGACGGCTGTGCCGGGCTGGCCAACCACTTCGACATTGCGGCTGAGGTTGATCCAGTGGCGGCCCAGTGACGTCTGCTGCTCGACGAATACTTCGACATCGCGCAGGTCGCTGGTGCCGCCGACGGTGAAGTCGGCCGACAGCCTGTACGTGCCGTCGCCAAGGTCGATCAGCGGCACGGCCTCGGGGCCGCCCAGACTGCCGAGATCACCCGTAATGCGGGTGATGGTAGCCGTTGGCTCGAACAACGCCGGCCGGCACACGGCCGCGATCGACACGGGTTGGCCAAACTGCACCGACTTGGGCGGCGGCACGGTCCACACGGTACGCGGTGCCGGATACCACAGGCCCCGGCCTTCGATCACCCGGGTCTCCTGATCGGCTGGGACATCGGTCAGCACATCCACCTGGCCAGAGGGCCAGCGGATCTCCAGCTCATCGACCTGGGTCGCCTGGCCGAGACCGAGATGGAGCATCATGTCGTCCTGCGCATAGCCGTTGCTGCTGGTCAGTTCGCGCGTCTGGACTCGGGCGCCGGATCGCGCGATGACGCGCGCCCCGACACCGTCGCGATTGCTCCGGGTCCCCACCAAGTCGAGCCGCAGGAAGTGGTTGGCATTGCCGCGACTGACGAGCAGCTGGTTCTCGTTCCAGACATCGAGGAAACCGTCGCCGCTGACATCGGCGAGCAGCATTGACCCGGGCAGACCGGCCCACTGTGAGGCGTCGGTGAAGGCGCCGTCGCCACCGTTGGCGAAGACGTTGGGCAGGCCCGCCTGGAACAGGAGATCCAGGTCACCATCGTTGTCGATATCGGCCAGGAGGGGGCAGAAGCTGTTGCTCGCTGCCTGCAGGCCGGAACCCAACAGGGCGTCGGTGAACCGCCCACCGCCGAGGTTGAGCAGCATGAGCGAAGCCCAGCGCTCGCCTAGGTAGTCGCCCCACTGGGCGGCTTGGTAGAGGTCGAGCGTTCCATCGCCGTTGACGTCGCCCACGGCCACACCGAAGGCCCGGTTCGGGTAGCCGTAATCCGCGCCCCATGTGTCGACTAGACCGCCGGTCCCGTCACTCAGGAAGAGGTGGCTGGGGGCGAACTCCACAGGGACGTACAGATCCGGCCATCCGTCGTCGTTGACATCGGCGCTGACGGTACCCGAATACGTCCCCGCGACTGGTGCCCCGGGGCTGAAGTCAACAGCAAGCCCGACTGCGGCGGTGACATCCACGAAGGTGCCGTCACCACGGTTGCGCAGCAGTTGGTTGGGCTGGGTGGTCAAGCCGCGGTAATCACCTCTCGTCAGATAGAGGTCCAGACAGCCGTCGCGGTCATAATCGAACCACATGGCCGTGGCGGTGAGCAGCGTATCGGCAAGGCCCGCCGCGTGGGTCACATCCACCAGATGCCCGTCGTCGTTGCGCAGGAGGTAGTCCGGCTGGGGCCAGCCCTGGTTGATCGAGCCACCGGTCAGGTAAAGGTCCTGGTCGCCATCGTTGTCATAGTCAGCCAGCATAACACCGCCATTGGACCACACCTTCCACGGCGCGAGCAGGGCAGAGCGCAAACGGTGGGTGCCGTCGCCCTCGTTATGAGCGATGTGAAAGCCGCCCCCGTAGTCAGGTCCGAGTTGGTCAGGCCAACCGTCGTTGTCGTAATCAGCGCAGCTCGAACCGTAAGACGGTGGTAACTCGCCGCTGGCAGCGTCCGGCAGCAGAGCGTAAAAGGTTGACGTGTCCCGCCCTCCCGCCGGCACGCCAACCAACCGGACGGCGTCGATCGCATTGAATCCGGGCACGCGGTCCGTGGCCATTTCGACCCTGACGATTCGGGCCCGAACGGGCAGGGCCGGGAATTCGGCGCGCAGAACCGCGGGGCAGGAGCGCGTCGAGTCAACGCCGGTCCAGACGACGCGCAACACCCCGTCGATATCGCGGACATAGATGGCCGAAACGGCCCCGGGATTGAGGGACTGATGGACCTCGACCGCCGTGGCGTACACGGGAATGGCATAGTTCAGCTCGACCCACTCGGGACCGGAATCCTGGGTGCTGGGCACCCAAGCGTGCTGCCCGGCCAACTCGCAGGTCCGGGTGTCGGGCGAACCTACAGCCATCGCAAAACTGGACAGTGAACCGACGTTTCCCCCGAAGGTACTCCCCGCCAGAGCCGCCTCGGCCCATTGTTCGATGACGCCGGTCTGCGCCGGGCTCGTCGAGTACGCAAGGAGCACCAGAGCCCATGCCCCGATCCGTAACCGCGCCGTGGGTCCTGTCCCGCCAGGTGCCATGGTCACCTCGCAATCAGTTCGCCCGCCAGGACATTGGCACCGTCACCTGGAGGGTCAGACAAAGCAGGTCGCGCCATACCGGGCCAAGACCGCACCGAGTTCTGCCACACCGCAATCGTCGTGCCAGACCCGGTGGTGGCTGAGAGGGAATTGGTTAACTGGCTGGCCCGCAGTCAGCTGACAGGTTCCGCCGGCCCTTCTCCGGCGCCGGCACGCGAACGGAGGTCCAGTTTCGCGCACCCGACCCCGCGGGGGCGTCCGGCTTTCCGGACAACGCCTGTGGGGCGACTGTCGATCGGCCGCAGGATCCGCGGGGGCAGTGCTGCCCGCGCTTTGGGCACGGGTTCGATCAGCCTGGCGAGCCGAGGCCGTGGCCCTGAAGCGGGTAAGGCCCCCTCCAACGCGTGCTCACAGCCGCCCGAGCGCGCCGTGACCAACCCAAGCACAGCAACGGGTGATTCGCCGCCGCGGCGCCGGACCATGAAGCCATGTCGATGCGGGCTGTGCTGCGCGAGGGAACGGGAAGCGCTGACACGCGCGCGCGCGCCCGCCGGTGGCGGCGCCGGGCGCTTGGGCAACGGCGGCTCAGCGCTGGGGTGGGCCGCGGCCGGATCGCCGCGATGGCGCTCAGCCAACGCGATATGGCCGGCCCTCAATGCGTGGGCCGTGGCCAGCGACCGGCGCGCAGCGCCGGCCGAATGGCCCCTGCCCCTGAGCACCCGGTCTGCCATGGCGGGTGCCACCGGTACGGCGCTGCCCACGATGGCCACGCTAGCGGTCGGGGCCAGGGCGAGGGGGCGGTGGCAGCCGGGTTCGACAGCGACACGATGGACTCGGCCCCGACAAACGATTCGACGACAGCGGCGTCAACGCCGATCACCGCGCGCCAAGCACCGCGAGAGT
>CAITNQ010000163.1 GCA_903893785.1 uncultured Gemmatimonadota bacterium | reverse complement strand
TCATGGCTGCCAACCCCGGGGGAACGCTCTGAACCGACATCGGCAGTGCCGACGAGCGCGGTCAGCGCCCCCGGCCCAACAGCAGTGCTGCCCCCCCACCGCTTCACCGGGCCCGATTCTGACCCACAGGACCTGAGGGGCAGGGACCCCGCCAACCTGAGAGCGCGTCACTCGCTGCGAAGCTCGGTCCACGCTCGGTCAACCTGTTTGTTGAACTCACCCAACTCGCCGATCAGTTCGAACCGGGCCAGGTCCATATCGAAGATTGGGCCGAGCAGCTTGGCGGTCTCCTCGGGAAGTTGCCGGCGACCCTCCGGATTGGGCATGGGGTAGAGGATGGACGCCATGTTCCGCGCCGCCACGTCAGGGCGGAGCAGGTAGTCCAGCAGGCGCTCTGCGTTGCGTTTGTGGCGGGCGTCGCGGGGGATGCAGAGGCAGTCGACAAACATGGACACGCCTTCGCGGGGCAGGGCGAAGCCGAACTCCGGGTGCTCCTGCCGCAATCTCAGGCCCGTACCAGACCAGTTGTGGGCCAGGCAGGCTTCGCCGCTGAGCAGCGTCTCCGACGTGGTGTTGGAGTCGTAGCGGAGAACCAGGGGGCGCTGGGCCCGCAGCAGCTGCGTGGCCCCGGCCAGTTCCGCGGGGTCGCGGTTGGCCAGGGAGTGGCCCTGCAGGCGGAGGGCCAACCCCAGGCATTCGCGCATGTCGTCGAGCATGAGGATCCGGCCACGGAACCGCTCGTCGAACAGGATCTGCCACGAGTCAACCGGCCCTGCCACCTCAGCCGAGTTATAGCTGATGCCGGCGCAGCCGTAGGCATAGGGCACGTACCGCGTGCCTGTGGGCTCGAACGGCATGTGTCGGAAACGCGGGTCGACGTAACGGAGGTTGGGCACATTGGCAGCATCGATGGGGGCCAGCAGACCGAGTCCCGACAGGATCGAGACCATGTAGTCAGAGGGGACGACCACGTCATAGTCGCAGGCCCCCATCGCCATCCGCGACAGAAGCTCTTCGTTGTCGTTGTAGAAGTTGGCGTTGATCCGGATGCCGGTTTCGCGCTGGAAACCGGCCAGCACTTCGTCGTCGATGTAACCGGCGTAGTTGTAAAGGTTCAGCGTGTTGTCATCGTCCGACATCACGGTGGAGACGAGCAGCATCCCGGCGACTACGACCGCCATGCCGCCGCCCAGGCCGAGAACGACTCGACGCGAGACGGACCTGCCCTGCAGATGGTGGCCGGCGGCCAGCGCTCCCAGCGTTACCAGGATAAGGACAGTAGATACGGCATTGAGCTCGGGCGTCATGCCGTACCTGATCAGCGAGTAGATGCGCAGCGGCAGGGTCGTGGAGTCTGCGCCGGCCGTGAACAGCGTAACCACGAAATCGTCGAGGCTGAGGGTGAACGCGAACATCGCTCCGGAGACGATACCCGGGGCAATACCGGGGAGGACGACCCGCCAGAACGTCTCCCAGCGGTCGGCGCCCAGGTCCAGGCTCGCTTCCTCCAGCCGCGCGTCAAACTGATGCAGCTTGGCGAGCACGATAAGGGCGACGAAAGACAGGCTGAAGGTGGCATGGGCACAGGTGATGGTCAAGAATCCCAAGGGCGCCCGGACGAGAACAAACAGGGCCAGCAGCGACAGGCCGAAGATGATCTCCGGTAGAATGATCGGGACGTAAATGAGGTTCTGGAACAGCCGTCGGCCGCGGAAAGTGTATTTCCCCAGCGCCAGGGCGGCAGTTGTGCCCAGCACCGTGGCGATGGCAGTACTGGCGACAGCGATCAGCAGCGAGTTGCGGACGCCCGTCCAGATATCGCGGTCGGCGAGGGCGGCCGCGTACCACTTCAGGCTGAACCCCTCCCAGTAGGTCACCTGGCGGCCGGCGTTGAACGAGTAGATGATGAGAACGGGAATGGGGAGGAAAAGGAAGGCTACACTGATCCAGGTGGTCAGCCGCAGCCATGCCCCGGTGCCGATGCGGAGGTCGTTAGCCCTGGCCATAGGGACCTACATCACCGAAAGGCGTTTCTTGCCCATGGGATCGAAGTAACGGATGTAGAGCGAGATCACCACCATCAGCCCGAACACTAGCGCCGCCGACAGGGCCGATCCGAAGGGCCAATTCCGCGACCCCAGAAACTGTCGGTTGATGACATTGCCGATAATGACGTTGTCCGCCCCGCCGAGGATCTCGGGGACGACGAAGTTGCCCAGTGTTGGGATGAACACGAAGACGATGCCGGCCACAACCCCGGGGACCGAATAGGGCAGCGTGATCTTCCAGAAGGTCCGCACCGGTCCGGCCCCGAGATCCATCGACGCCTCCAGCATCGCGACGTTCATGCGGTCGAGGGCGGCGAAGATGGGCAGGATCATGTACGGCAGATTGCCATAGACGAAACCCACGTACACGGCGAAGGTGTTGTGGACCAGGCTGAGCGGTTCCGAGATGACGCCCAGGGCGAGCAGCGCCGAGTTGATCAGGCCGTCGGAGCCCAGAATGGTCAGGAATGAATACATGCGCACCAGGAAATTGGTCCAGAAGGGCAATACTACCAGGAACATCACGATGGTCTTCGTTCGAGGAGGCGCGAAGGCCATGTAATAGGCTGTCGGGTAAGCCAACAGCAGCGTGATCGCCGTGGTGGCCGCGGCCAGCACCAGCGACTCGACGACAATGCCTGCGTACAGCGGATCCATCATCCGCTGGTAGTGCTCCAGGGTGAAGCCGCGGACGATGCCACCGTTGACATCCTGGGGGCAGACGCTGAAAGCCAGGACGATCAGGAGCGGAACGCCGAAGAACAGCACGAGCCACAGCGCCGGCGGGGCCAGCAGCACGGTAAGCTCACGCCGGTGGTGTTGGTCAGGCACGGATTGCCTCCCCCGATGTGCGGCTCCACACCAGCAGGTATTCCTGGTCGCGATCGTAGAAATCCCGGGCCACCCGGGCGATGTAGTTGTTCTGGCTCACCGTGATCTGCTGGCCGGTCGAGAGTTCCAGGAGATACAGCGTTGCGTCACCCTCGTATACCTTGCGGCGAAGAACAGCCGGGATGCCGTTCTCGAAGTCGCGCGGTGGTAGCAGGCTCAGGCGGATTTGCTCGGGCCGCAGGCAAAACAGAGCGCGTGTGCCCGGCGTCAGCGACGTGGTCTTGTCGATCTCGACATCCCAGCGATTGGCCAGGCGTACTCGGCACCCGGCCTGGCGCGTGCTGACCACTTCGCCTTCGAGGAAGTTCATCGAGCCGATGAAGTCGGCAACGAAGCGTGTCTGTGGATGCTCGTACACCTCACTGGGCGGGCCGCACTGCTCGATCACCCCGTTGTGCATGACGGCCACCCGGTCAGCCAGGGCCAGGGCTTCGGTTTGGTTGTGCGTCACGTAGATGAAGGTGATGCCGAGGCGGCGCTGGAGCTCTGCCAGCTCTATCCGGGTCTGCTCGGCGATTTTCTTGTCCAGGGCGCTGAGGGGTTCGTCGAGCAGCAGGATGCTGGGGCGGTTGACCAGGGCGCGGGCCAGGGCGACCCGCTGCTGCTGCCCGCCTGAAAGCTGGTCGGGACGTCGGTCCTCGAGCCCGCTCAGGCCGACCATGGCCAGCGCCTCGGAAACCCGCTGCACGATCTCGGACCTGCCGCAACGGCTGATGCGCAGTCCGTACCCCACGTTGTCGAAGACGGTCATGTTGGGGAAGAGCGCGTAGCTCTGGAAGACCGTGTTCACGTCCCTTCGGTACGGCGGGTCGCCGGCGACGTCGCGGCCGTTGAGCAAGATCTGGCCGGACGTGCGTTGCTCGAAGCCGGCCACCATGCGCAGGATGGTCGTCTTGCCGCAGCCGCTCGACCCCAGCAGGCAGAAGAACTCGCCTCGGTTCACCGTCAAGGAGACGTCGTTGACGGCCACGACATCGCCATATGTGCGGGTCAGATGGATGAGCTCGAGCATGAGGTGTGACTCACTTCCAGGGGTCTTCGCGGTTGCCGGATGGCGCGGTTGACGTCCGCGCCGCCAGGCCCGACGGGCAGCCCCGTGCCACCTGCGGCGCGGGGCCGGGAGTCAGTAGTGCTGGCCCGAGCGGTTGGCACACAAACCGACAACCGACAGGACCGTGCATTGCCGGCGGACGGGGGCGATGGGCCGGCGCGGATCGGCGGCGCTATGGGCATTGATTGTATAGCACGGTCCGTTGGCCGAAGTCAAGCGGAAAGTGGCAAGAAGGACGAAAGAAGTCGCAATGCGGAAATGACTACGAAGGAATTGCAGGGGCGCCCTGTCGCGGGCCCGGAGCGACCGCGCCCAACTACGGTCGGGGGCCGACCCGGTGGCGCGGGTGAGGGGTGTGGCGCGGCATCTTGACTGGGGTTCAGATGAAGCCGATTCGGCGAGGGTTTGGCGGGGCGGGGGGCCACCACCCAATCGCGTGGACGGTCAGTAACGGCGGCCGGTACCGTGCGGCCCTGGGGCACGGCCACGCGCGAGGGCCGGCCCGGTGGCGTGGATGAGCGGTGTAACGCGGCATCTTGACCGGGGACCGGGCCTAGCGGATTTCGCGAAGGGTTGGTCGGGCGGGGTTGGAGCGCGTCGATGCTCGGGGCGATGGCCGGCGGGTCAACCGGGCCGCGGGTCTGGTCCTCGACCAACGGCAACAGCCCCGTGTGCCCAAGGGCGCGCGGGGCTGCTGTCGACGCGGCGGAATGGTGGAGCAGACGGGAT
>CAITNQ010000162.1 GCA_903893785.1 uncultured Gemmatimonadota bacterium | reverse complement strand
TGGGTAGTGTGGGTGACGCCTACGACAATGCCCTGGCCGAGACCGTCAACGGCCTGTACAAGACCGAAGTGATCGGTCGCCGCCCGCAGTGGGCTAACCGCCGCGAGGTCGAACTGGCGACTCTGGCGTGGGTCGGCTGGTACAACCACGAGCGTCTCCTGGAGCCGCTGGGTTACATGGCGCCCGCCCAGTCTGAGCAAGCCTACTACGCCCAACAGCCCGCTGCAGTCCGAGTGGCTGCACTCAGGTAAACCAGTCTCCGGTTTTCCTGGGGCGGGTCAAGCCTGCTCGGCGCAACGGAGTGGGTGAACGAAGCCACGGGCGGGAGCCGGTCGAGGGCCGGGCATAGCGGCGGAACCGGGACCACGGTATGACACCGCCGTCAATGCAGTTCCCGTCGCGGAAGGGAAGGCGACGTGCTCGGAGCGCGGTGACGTGATCGCGCTAGTGCGGCAGGAAGGCAGGCCCTTCGGCGCCTTCCCAATTGGGAGCGGGAACACTGGGCGCCGGCGGCCGCCGATCTGCCACCGCATCGCAACGGCCACGATGAATCCACACCCGCCGGTGGCGGATGGCTGTGCCTGCGGCCGCCACGTGGCGCTGCTACCGGGACAGCCGCGGTGCGCCGAGTGGCCGCCGGGCGCGCGGGCATCTGCCTGAGGGTCGTTAGCGCTGCCGTTGGTCGGTGAGACGGAGCGCTGGCCGCGGTGACCCCGTTGGTCCACGCCCAGGGGAAGCGCGACGCGTGCGGCGCGCTGGCGGTGCCTCGGGCGCAGCATCGCCGTTCGCCGGCACCGGCGCGGCGGGCGCCCCACACTCGGCTCGGAACCACGAGGTAGCGCTGCCTGAGCTGCATAGCGATCGTTTCCGCGACCGGGCGGCAGACCGTCGCCGGAAATCAGTGCCATGGGTGGATGTCCCGGCGCTCAGGACCGTGCATAGCAGCGCTACAGCGGCCGGCGGCGCGGGACGCCGGCACTTGGCCCCGGCCATGGAGGCGGCGCCGCCCCGAACGAGCCGATAGCGGTCTCCAATACCTCGAGCAACCCATGGACATGTTTGGCCTTTGAGAACGATGCACCGTACATGCGCTGTCCCTCCAACCCCATGGCGGTCGCCCGCTCCCGATTGTCGAGGAGCATGCGCGCACGCCAGACCAGCGAGCCGACATCACCTGGCGGCACGAGGTAACCGTTCACTCCGTCGGTAAGCCAGTCCGGTATGCCGCCGACATTGGACGCCAAGACGGGCTTGGCGCAGCGCATTGCCTCCAGGCCAACGAGCCCGAACGGCTCATCCCACAGCGCTGGTACCGCGACGAAAATGCATTGCTCATACAGGAGCTGCAGCCTGTCGCGTCCCACCTGGCCGAGGAAACCGATCCGTGGGCCGAGCCCGAGACGATCGGACAAGCGCCGCACCTCGCCCAAGTGGGAGCCATCACCCGCCACGACCAGGCGTGCGTCACGAGGAAGCTGGGCCAGCGCACGAACGAGAACCTGAAGCCCCTTTACCCGCTCGATCCGGCCAACAAACAGAATGAAGTCCCCTGGCTCCCGGGCCACCGGATCGGCCAGATCGGCGAAGAGAGGTAACACCGAGATGGACTCCGAGGCGAAGCCGTGGGCGGCCAGCGAGTCTCTCATGTAGTGCGAGGCGACCACGAGCCGGACATGCCGATGCGCGGCCAGCGACTCGTTCCAGACCCATAGGGCAAGGGGCTTGTGCCGCGACAGGCATGGGTACAGGATGCAGCTCAAGCCAGCGCGCCGCTTGCACCGAACGCCCGGCCACCGGAGGCGGCTGCCAACCGGACAGAACAGCCGGTGGTCATGGACAAACCGGACACAGGGGAACGAGACGCTGACGCGCCGGATGAGGTGAGGGTTGCTCACGTTGTGGAGGAAAACAACGTCGGGCGGCCAGTCTGACAGGAAGCCATCCAACGCCGCCTCCTCATCGACTGCGAGGGGACGCACGCCGCGAACAGCCGGCAGAAGTCGCTCCTGACGCCCGGGATGCTTGATGGTCTCACGTCCACCAGTCCCGTACAGGAAGCCAAGTTCGTGCCCAAGTCGCTCGAGCTCATCGGCAGTACTCAACGCATACTGCTCAGAGCCGCCGAGGTGCTGGTAATACTCGCAGACGTTGAGGATGCGCATGGTCGGTGTCCTGTTCCCTCTTCCTGTGGACCGTCCTGGGGATCTGACCCGGCGTGACCGCGGCCACGCGGTGCCGGGCGCGAAGGTCTGGCCGGCATGGCTTCACCCCATCACCCGCGCCACGGCGGCGCCGAACAGAGCTGGGCCAGCGCCGGCGCTGACGCTCTCGCTCAGGACGCCGTCCACGACGCGCAGGTGGCGGTAGCGGAAGGCGCCCTGCTGGTACGCGAAGGTACTACCGTCATCTTCGTATAGGTCGAAGGCCCCCTCGCGGCCGCCGTAGACCCGGATCTCCAGGTCTGCGCCACAGGCGGCGCGGGTGTTGGCCACGGGGGCAGCCAACATGGGGACCAACGCGCCACCGCGAACAAACAGCGGGATCCGGTTGCCCAGATCGTTGGCGTCGACCTGGATCGTCTCCGCTGAACCCACCCGCGTCCCGGAGTAGAAGTCGTACCAGACACCTGCCGGCAGCCGGACCTGGCGTGCGGTGGCCTGACTGCCGTAGAACGGCGCGACCAGAACCGAGGGGCCAAACATGAACTGGTCGGTCGCCTCGACCAGGGAACCCAGGCCGTAGGGGTTCGCCTGGCCATCGAGGCGGCCCGCGCGCCGGCATGCACCACCGCTGGCCGCGTCCTCCAGGATCATGGCGCGAATCGGCGGCACGCCGTGGAAGCAGTAGGCGGCGAACGCGCTGTAGAGATACGGCAGCAGGCGCATTCGGAGCTCGATCACCTCGCGGACGGCATCAGCCACGGACGCGTAGCTCCACGGTTTCTCGCCCGAAGCCCAGGCATTGAGCATGGCCAACGGCGAGAAGCATACGGTCTGCATCCGATTCAACCACTCGCGGTCTGAACCGGCGGATCGGGCTTCGGGAGTCCACAGGACACCGCACAGACTGGCGGCGCTCAACCCGGTCAAATACTCGCGGTGATCATAGGCATCTGAGTAGATGACGAAGGGGTAGGCCGACGCAGCGCCATTGCTGGCCCGCACATTACCGTACGTGCGGCGGTCTGCGGCCCGGAACAGATCCTGGTACAGCAACCGTTGCAGCAGCATGCCATAAGTCTGGCGCATGGTCTCGCCAGGTGTGCCTGAAGGGAACGTGGCGTGGTCGGGCCAGAGCCAGCAATCGTAGCCGTCGACTTCATCGATCTTGTAGCCGCTGACGCCCAAGTCGACGTGTTCGCGGCGGAAGTGCTCGGCCAATAGCCGGCGCGGGGTCCCCAGGGTATAGTCCGGCACCAACCCCAGCCACACCAGGTGAGACCCGGCCCAGGGCGTCATCTCGGCGTGGATGCGGCTTGCCGGCGACAGGTATGGGTTGACCCACAGGTTTAGCCGCACCCCTTGCGCCAACAGGTCGCTGGCCAACGCAGCCGGATCCGCGAAGCGCTTGCGTTGCCATTCGTACGTGCACGGGTAGGACTTGCTCATCCAACCGGGCTCCAGCCCAATGACATCGAGCGGGAAACCGCGGGCCGCAAACTCGGCCACCTCGCGCGTGGTTTGGTCGGCGTCGAACTCGGCGTGAACGCGGTGCCAGAAACCCAGGCCCCACAGAGGGGGCAGGGCACCGCCGCCGCAGTACAGGTTGTAACGGCAGACCACATCCAGCATGGTGACGCCGCCGATGACCACCACCTCGAGGCCGGCCGCGTTCACCTGCGCTTCCACGGCGTCGCCAGGCGGCAGGGCTAGCCATGGTCCGGGCTGCGGTTCGTCGGCAGGCGGATTGCGGTCCACCGGCTCAGGGTTGGCCGGGCTGCCGAGGCGGTTGCCGACACCGCAGTAAACCTTGGTGAACCGCGCCGTGTTCAGGAACACGCCATAGGCCCTACTCGACACGTAAAAGGGTACCGGGGCATGGGTCCGGCCCCCCCCCGTGCCCCAGTGATCCATGTTCAGGGTCAGCACCTGCCCGGAACGCAACAGGCCATCAAGCTGGAGGCCCAGACCGTAGACCTTCTCGTCAGGGCCCAACGGCAGCCGGATGACGACCTTGTGATCCGGTGTCAGCCCGACGCGTACATCACCGTCGGCGAAGGGGAAAGGCACTTCAGGCAGAGCTGCTAGCGTGGCCCAGCGGGGTGGTTCGGCGGCCAGGTCGGTGTAGCGCACTTCGTCGGCCATCTGACCTAGGGTCGCCCGCCAGAGGCCGCGCGACAGGGACGACCATTCGGTGACCGGCCGCAGGTCATCGGTCCGGGGCAGGGCTTCAGGGTGCATGGGCCTCCTGGGGGAGTGACGGGGGCCCGCGGGCGCCGGCCGGGCAAAGGCATCGCGGTCAGCGGCGGGCCAGGCGACGGTCGCCGACGAGTCGCCGTCAGGACAGCGGCGTCAGCGCACCAGTACCGGGTCGCCAGGTGCCGACATCGGTGGCCCGAGACCGGGCTGGTCTTACCCGAGGCCGGGCTGGTCTTAAGAGACGCGGCCGCGGCGGCCAGGTCAAGTCGCGAACCGACCCAACGTTCGTCCCCGGACCCGCGTCGTCAACTGCCGCTCGGCAGCGCGAGTCGGAGCAGTTGGGCTTCTATTTGGGCCGGAGGCGTGCCTCGCTGCAGAGCCGCACATCCTGCGGCCGCCATGGCGTGGCGCACGTCCCACGCCGCAACATGGGCGGCATGCCGGGCCCGGGCCGCCCTGAGCGGAGCGGCCGGGTCCGCCGTCGGCCCACCGGAACCCCATTCGAGCCGCGCGATGAGCGCCTCCCTCGTCAGCGGGTCCTGCACGGCTTCGGCGGCCCGGGCCAGGCCCTCAAGGCCCCGGTTGCGGTACACCCAAGCCAGGGTCAGCAATACCTCGGCCAGGGCGCCGGTGTCCACGGCGACGCCCGCATGCCGCCGGAGCAGAGCCCTGAGCCTGGCGGGCGTGGCCCGTTCGCCGTCCACTGACAGACAGCCCGAGGGCCGGTGCAGCCGGGACAGACGAACGGCCGTGAACAAGGGTGTGCGATCGGCCATCAGGTCATCCAGCAGCACCTCGACCAACTGGCCGCGGGTGCGCTGGTCGGCCGTCCGCGTCTGCCGCCACGCCTCCATCACCTGGTCGATGAGGCCAGGTTCGGAGCCCACGAGGACCAACTCCAGACCGCCGACCAGGAACTCGTCCCGGGTCTGCTGTCGCCACACCTCCAGGCTGGGGATACCAGCCAGGCGGGCACTCTCGGCCCATACCCGGAAGACCCACGCAAGACGGTCGGTACGTAGGTCCATCAACCGGTCGGTGGCCAGCACCCGCGCCAACTCCGCCTGTTCGGCCACCAGGGCCGGCCCGGATGGCGGCGGGCTGGCATCCAGGCACGCGGCCCGGTCCGCCATCTGCGCCTGCACTTGCTGGGCGCGGCCATCACCCGGCTTGGCCAGCACCCGTTCCTGCACCACGGCGCGCAGGTACCCCGGCAGAGCGGCGAGAACGCAGTCGCAGATGCGCCGGTCCGACCGGAGCCAGGCGACGAAGTCCTCGTTGCGGGTGCCGACGATCAGGCGCCCCAACTGATATGGGTTCAGCCTGTTCAGGATCGCCAGAGTCCGAGCCGTCAGGTCCACACTCCGGGCCGGCACGCGCGACCGCAGCGCGCCCTCGTCCACCGCGCCCAGTTCGTCACGCAGCCGCCGCCGAGCCGCGTGCAGCCGGAACTTGACGGTACTCACCGGAACCTGCAGGAAGGAAGCCATTTCCGCATGGCTGGCTTCGCCCAGGTAGAACAGCGTCAGCGCTTCGCGCTCGCGGTCAGGCAGGCGGCGCACGCCCTCCCTTACCCGTTCGTGATCTTCTCGCGCGATCAACTCGGCCGCCGGGTCCGGGCCCGGGTTGGACAGGTCGTCGGCAGTCGAAGGCGCCGCCACGGCCCGATGCAGACGCCGGTGCCGCGAGCACCGGGTGCAGACCAGACGCTTCAACCAGCCGGGAAACGCGGCCGGATCGCGGAGCTGATGCAGGTTCAGGTACGCCCCGATGAAGGCCTCCTGGGCGGCGTCCTCGGCCAGGTGGAAATCACCCAGTCGCGCCTCGGCCATGCCCACTGCCATGTCCTGGAAGCGGGACACCAGGACGGCAAACGAACTCGTGTCGCCCTGCTGTGCGCGCCGTACCACGTCGATCAGGTCGTCCACGCCGCCACCTCGAGGGGCCCATGCGGATCCGGCACAGGAAATGCAGGCTGACACCACGCCCAAGAACGCAAATGTGCGCCTGCGGGCGGCTGGTGGGAAGGCCCCGGGGGCGCCGCGGCGGTGCTTGGCGTCAAGGTCTCGTCGGTGGGAGGGCACGAAGCGTGGCAACGGCGGTCACCGGCGCACGAAACGGGCCGGTCGCCCATGGCGTTTCGGGTGGTCAACCAGCGGCCGGCCAACGGCGGCTTGGGCACCCGGCGGGCTGGCCGCTGGTCGGGCGGTGACGCGCCGAAGGCGGCCCGGCCCACCTCAGCCCGGCACCCGCCCACGCCGGCGCCGGTGGCCGACGGTCGGGCGCCGGGGCTGGACGCAAAGGGACCGGGGCGACGGGCCACGACCAGCCGGTGCCCCTGACGGCCACGTCCCCCGACGCTCAGGACCGGCCAGGGCCCGGTTTCCCGGCACGGTCTTCCGGCCCGGCCGGATCGGCGTTCGCGTCCCCGCCCGGTGCGGCAGCCGCGGCGTCCGGCAATGTTGACGCCGCCCCGGGGAGCCAAGTCTCCAGCGCCTCCACCAGTACCTGGGGGGTAACCGGCTTGCCGACAAAACCATCCATGCCGGCAGCCATGAACTCACTGCGGTGCTCGTCCATGGCGTGCGCTGTCATGGCGATGATCGGCACCCGGTGGTTGCGCACCGCCGAGTCCGGGTCACGGACGATGCGCGTAGCCTCGACCCCGTCCATCACCGGCATCTGCACATCCATGAACACCAGATCGTAGTCACGGCGCGCCAGCGCTTCCGTCGCTTCGGCCCCATTGGTCACAACTTCGGCGCTGAGGCCCATCTTGCGCAGCAGGCCCGTGATCACCATCTGGTTAACCGGGTTGTCCTCAGCGATCAGCACGCGCGCCTGGACGTGGGAGAACCGGCCGGCAATCACCGCGCGCGGCATGGGCTCGGCCGGCGTCGTCGCGCCCGCTCCTGTCATCGCCTGCTGGAGGGCCTCCCGCAGGTCCGCCAACCGCACGGGTTTGGCCAGTTGCGCAGCGAAACCAGCGGTCCCCGGGCCGCCGGGCGTGTGCCCCAACGAGGTCAGGAGCACCAGCCGCGTTGCCTGCAGCAGCGGGTTTGCCCTGATGGCCCGCCCCAGCGCAGCCCCGTCCATGTCCGGCATGTGCATGTCCAGCACCGCGACCTGGTACGGATCGCCGTCACGGGCCGCCTGCTCCAGGGCCGCCAGGGCGTCGCGTCCGTTCGCCACTGCCAGCACCCGGAGACCCCAGGCGGTCAGGCGCGTGTTGAGGATCTCGCGGTTGGTGGCGTTGTCGTCGACCAGCAACAGGCGGGCACTGCCGAGCCCGGTGGAGGCGTCGGCGTCGGCGACGGCCGACGGCGCCTGCAGTCGCAGGCAGGCGGTGAACCAGAACACCGATCCCTCGCCCTCACGGCTCTCCACGCCAATATCGCCACCCATCAGTCGGCTCAGCGTGCGGGCAATCGCCAGCCCGAGCCCGGTGCCGCCGTACCGCCGCGTCGTCGAGGCATCCACCTGGGTGAATTTGCGGAACAGCACGGCCAGCTTGTCCGCCGGAATGCCGATGCCCGTATCCCGCACAACAAATCGCAGGGTCACCTGGTCCGTGACGCGGTTGACCAGCTGCACACGGATGGCTACCTCGCCTGCATCGGTGAACTTGATGCCATTGCCGACCAGGTTCGTCAACACCTGGCGCAGCCGCCCAGGGTCGCCCTGCAGGCGCACCGGCACATCGCGATCCAGTGAGCACAGCAACTCAATACGCCGCTCGTCGGCACGCACGGCGAAACTGGCCACCAGATCGTCCAGCAACAGCGCCAGATCGAAATCCACCGCCTCCAGCTCCAGCTTGCCGGCCTCGATCTTGGAGAAGTCCAGCACATCGTTGAGCAGGCCGAGCAATGCTTCACCGCTGCGGTGCACCACCTCGGCGTAGTGCCGCTGCTCCGGCCGCAAATCGGTATCCAGCAGCAGTCCGGTCATGCCGATTACCGCATTCATCGGAGTCCGGATCTCGTGGCTCATGTTGGCAAGGAAGTCGCTCTTGGCCGCGTTGGCGCGCTGAGCCTGCGCAGCCAGTTGTGCGGCCTCGGAAGAGGCGCGCTCCAACAGCGCCACGGTCCCGGTAAGCTGCTCCTCAGACCGCCGCCGGCGCACGATCTCCCAGGTGACATCAGCCAGGAAGACGACCATCCGGGTATCGTCTTCAGTGTAGGGCGTGGGTTTGTTGCCGACGCCCAGAATAGCGACGACCAGCCCATCGCGCATCACCGGCACCAACAACTCGCGCGTGACGGCCGCATGCCCCTCGGGCAGCCCCCGGCGATGGCTCAACGCGGCGTAGTCGTTGTGCACCACCGGGCGCCGCTCGCGCACGCAGTCGGCCCACACGCCGGCTTCGTGGATGGGGTAGTGGTACCCCTCGGCCACGGCACTGCAGAAGCGCGCGCGGGTGGCCGTCGACCACTGCTGCAGCGACAGCGTCACCTGGTCTTCTTCGACGAAATGGTAGAAGCTGATGGCACTGCCGGCGGCCAACTCAACCTGGTCCAGTGCTTCCGCCAACAGCTCACTCAGCGAGTGGGTTTCGGCGTAGCTGATCAGGCCCAACCGCAACTCGTTCATGCGGTCGGTCCACCGCCGCGCCGTCACGTCGGTGAGGGTGACCTGGTACAGCGGGCGGTCCCCGCCGGCCATGGGCGCCCCTGCGCAGAGGCCATAGCCGACCGCGCCATCGGCGCGCCGCAGCAGCACTTCGCAGGCGATCGCTTCCCCGGACGCGATGGCTCGGCCCAGGCGCATCGGGTCGTCCCCCGTGGCCTGCAGGCCCAGGTCGTGCAGCGATCGACCGACGACGGCCGTCGGCGTCCGGCCGGTCCAGGAGCAGAAGGCGTGGTTGGCGGTTACCAGTAGGCCTGCGGGTACGGCCAGCAGCGCCATGGGAGCGGGGTTGTGGTGGAAGAGCGCGGCAAAGTCCACCCGTGCCTGGACGCCGACCTCGGGCGTATCCCCGGCAGCCGGCTCAGTGACCTGGCCCTGCATGGTACGAACCCCTTCCGGCGACCGGGTGGCGCCGGGAATGCGAACGGTGCGTATGACGCGGCAGGACCCGACGCGAGGCGGCACTGCGCCTGGGCGCGTTTGGGTCGCCCGGCGGCCTAAGCATGGCCGGCGGGCCCCGGTGACCACCAGACCCCGCATCCGCGGCCATGGCAATAACGGCATGCAGGACCGGCCGGGCAACGGTCGGCCAGGGGCCAATGGAGGGCCGTATCCACATCCGGATCAGAGCCCGCACAGACGCTGCCCCCGGATGCGGCGCGTGGGTTCCGTCGGCGGTTGGACGACGGCGGCAGACAGCTCCGCAGAGGGTCCTAGAAGCCGCGCTCCGAGGGCAGCTCCGGAGCGCGCGAGCCTTGGTCGAACAACGGTTCGGCCGGCGCCGTATAGGCCAGATCAAGGTACGGCGTCGGCATGACCCGCCCGACGTCAAGGTGCTGCCCGTTGTCCCAGTTCGACTGCATCAGCGCGGCCAGCGTCCCGGTCGTGTACAGCGTCCTCTCGGCAGGGTAGGACTCGCGCCGGTTGACCATCAGTTCGTTGATGAAGTGGACGAAAGTACTGGATCCCAGGTATTTGCCCTGGGTGTAACTGAAGTAGAAGTGCGTTGACACCGGCTCGGTCTGGCCTTCCACCTCGCCAGCGAATTCCCACCAGCGCAAGCCCATGTCATTGAGCGTGTACACGGCGGCTTCGAGGCCGTCGCGGTACCGCAGAATGAAAACAATCGGTGTCTTGACCAGCTCGCGAGGGTTGCCGGCGGTCCTCTGCGGGGCCCGCGCCAACGCCGCCTCAAGCAATCGAGCCGCCCAGGGGTTCGCGTCGGTCCACCGCCACACCTCAGGCCCCTCGATGCACTGCACGGCGGCCACCCCGGTCTCGCCGCCGGCGCGGCGTTCGACCATGCACTGGAGCGTTTCCAGCCCGTGGAAACCGTACGACTCCTTGCCGCCGATGGAGGTCACCACCGCGTGACGCAGTGGCGTGCCCAGCGGCAACTCGAGCGCCGGTACGCGATGGCACAGCGGCAGCGATGACCCGGCCATGAGGGGGAAACCCAGGGCCCGCGACTGGTCGAACATCCAGCGAGCCTCGCTCCAATCGGTCGAGAAATGCTTGTCGTTGAACACCGGCACGCTGCGGCCGCTCTGCCGGAACACGCTGACGATCTGCTGAAAAAACCACCAACGTGGGTAGAGCTGCTGGCCAAGCAGGTTGGAGTGGTAGTCGCCGTGTTCGCCGATCAGAACGACGCCGTCGACCGCCAGCTGCTCGCCACCCAGGGTCAGGGCGTGCGCAATGGTCGGGAACAGCGGCACACCGCGGGTTTCGCTCTGCTTACGGCTCAGGTCGTTGGCCGGGAACCGATGCACGAACATGGATGCCACGTCCACCCGGGAGGCCGTATGTCGACTATCGTACCAATACCCGTCAAGCAGTTTCTGCACGATCCAGTCAGCATGCGAGTAGTCCCAATACTCGGTGATGACGCAGGCGACGCGGGGCCGGCCGCCCGGCGTCGCGTCGGCGGCAGCGCCCTTGGGGCTCGGGTCCTGCGCCTGTGTCGCGGTATCTGCCATCCTCTCCTCCCGCCTCTGGCCCGGCCTGTGCCGCTGCACAGGAGGGCGTGTGTTGCCAGCCAGTACCCAGCCCGGAGGCGTGGATGTGCCGGACCGGCGACCAAAGCCGGTCCGGGACCCGCGGCCGTCGGCCCGG
Source organism: uncultured Gemmatimonadota bacterium (assembly GCA_903893785.1). Taxonomy (GTDB): domain Bacteria; phylum Latescibacterota; class UBA2968; order UBA8231; family UBA8231; genus CAITNQ01. The sequence continues at coordinate 5,579 of CAITNQ010000162.1, read as the reverse complement.
ACCGCGGCGCTCCCGCCGCGACCGGCTCACCGGGGGGCCTCGACCTGGCCATGGCCACGCTCGCGCCTGGCCCCGGCCCACGCTGCCCGGTACACGCGCCGAGCCGACCATGTGACGCCGCCCGGCGTGGCGCCAGACCGCGTCAGCGCAGCATGACTACGCGGCGCATGGCCCGGTACCCGGCTCCCTGAAATTCGCACAAGTAGACCCCGCTGGCCAGCAGCTCGCCTCGGTCGTCGCAACCGTTCCACTCAAATTCGTGGATTCCCGCGTCGGCGTGGAAGGCGCCCAGGAGCCGCACGCGCTGGCCTGTCGCCGTGTACACGCGCACTTGGACGCCACCCGGCGCGGCCAGCTCGTACCGGATACGTGTGCTGGGGTTGGCAGGATTCGGCGCCACCGCCAGCAGGCGTGCTCCCGGCGCCGGCGTGCCGCGCCTGCCGAGCCGCACCTGTGCGCCCGGGTCCAGGGCGACGGTGCCGGTACCGCGCAGGGAAACCGTCTGGGCCCCGACGTGCGCCACCCACCCGGCGTCGACCAACCCCTCCCAACGAAGCCACTCCACCCCGCCCTGCAGCCGCAGCGGGTACGGCCCGCCGGCAGCCGGTACCTGCCAGGTGGCCAGGCCCGGCCCCAACTCGACCCGCACATCGAACACCTCCGCCGGGGGCGGCGGCGGCAGGGCCACCCAGGGCTCCCGGGCAACACCCAGCTCGATGGCCCGAACCCCCCGGTCGCCCCCCAACCAGACGCACGGTGCGATGGGTCGGGGCTCGGGTGCCGACGGCGCCGCAACCCTGGCCGTCGGTGCGACGCGGCCGCTCAAATCAAGCTCGGCGCGACTCCGCATATTGACCCAGTAGGCTTCGCCCGGTTCCAGCGTCGCCGCCGCGTAATACCCGTCCCTGAACCCGAAGACAGACCCGAGGGCCGGCGAGGCGGCCCTCAGCCCGTCGGCGTCCAGGGGTACATCACCGGGGCCCACCAGGCTCCACCCGGCGGGCAGGGACCGCACCAGAGACGCTGCCGGCCAGGGGTGGCCGTGGACAGCCCCGGTCGCCGCCGACGGCACATGGGCCCAGTATCCGCAGCCCGGTTCCAGCGTCGAGGCGGGTTCGTACGCAGAGCCGAAACCGAACAGGGCCGAGGCGGCCGGCAGCAGCGCGGCCAAGCCGCAGTCCGGGGGCCGCAGCGGCAGCGATACCAGGGCCCAACCCTGCCCCAGGCGCCACCGGTGAGCCACCGTTGGCCCCGACTCGGAGGTCGAGGTCGCCACCCTTACCTGGTCACCCGCGTACAGACGCAGATCCGAGTCAACGACCAGGCATCGCGCCAACCCGAGCACCGGCGACAGGGCCGTCGGTGACATAGCCACCCGGTAGCGCGCCAGGCGCCCGGACCGGGCCGGTACGCCGGCAAAAGGGTCGCGGGCCATGCGACGGTTGGTCAGCCCCAGGCGCGCATCCGCCAGCGACTCATCGCTGCCAGTGAAGAAATCGACCCCCAGCGAGTCGCCCAGACTGCGGGCCGGCGTGCCCGCGCTGAGCAGGCGGGCGCCGTCCGGCAACACCAGATCCCACTCGGCGATGGCGAAGCGCTGCGCCTGGAAACGCGACACATCGAGGCTCACGTCGAGACGGTACTCCACCGCGTCGCTCCGGCGGTCGAGTTCAGCAGCCTCGGCACGGAAGGTGATCAGGTCACCGGCCACCGGTTGGCCGAGGGGCTCAAGGCTTGCCGGATCGACACGCTGTATGCCGCCGCCTGCCAGACCCACATAGAGCACCCCCGTTGCCGGGTCAGCGCCGGGGCCGGCGCACAGGTAGCGCGCCCCGGGCCACTGGACGCGACTGGGCACCGCGGCCCAGTCGACGGCCCCGGCTTGGTCGAACGGCCGCAGCCGGTCGATGGTACCGTCGGCCATGACGTAGACCTGGTCCTGCCAGCGCGTGATCAGCGAAGGAGCGCTCTCCGCCGACCAGCGCGGGCTTGGAGCTGCCAACCCGCTACCCGGGGTCAACTCCAGTCGCAGTTCCGGGTAAGGGTTGTCGTCGCGCTGCTGGAACGCATTGCCAAGGGCAGTGTGCACCTGGCCGGTGGCCACCCAGAGCCCGGCATCCCGGGCGCCGTAGACCCGATTGCCTACCAGCACCACGTCGTCGGTTGGCCAGCCGAAAACATCGTCGGCTTCCACGCTCATGGCGTAGGGGCGCGGGTTCAGTACCGTGTTGAAGCCCAGACGCACGTCGCTGGACCGGGCGCAGACCAGGGCACTGACCACACGCAACGGGTTAGTGGCGTCACGGTCGTGTTCGTATACCAGGTTACCCTCGAGCCACACGCCGCCACCAGCGGCGGCGCGGCCCAGGTAGATGCCGTGGCGGCCGGCGTTGCGGACGTAATTGCCGGCGATCCGAGTCCGCGAGGGATTGTCGGCGTGGATGCCGTACCCCGAACCGGACTGGCTGCCGACGAGGTTCTCGAGTCGGTTGCGCGTGACCAGGACGCTGTCATACACATTGGCTTCGTACCAGTTCGCCAGACTGATGCCAACGGCCACATCGCGAATCGCCAGGTCGCGAATGGTCAACCCATGGACCTCGGGAGTGTAGCCTACCCCTGTGTAGTTGCCGATGGCGTGCGTGTTGACCGCCAGGGGCAGCGTGCCTTCGATAGCGAAACACTCGAGCGTGACGCGGCGCAGGTAACCGCCAATGTAGATGCCGAAGTCCAGGTCGGCCGGTAGCGACAGGACGGTGCGGTCCCACCCCGAACCGCGTACGACCAGATCGGTCTTGCCCTGCAGCATCACGCCGTAGTCCCAGGAACCGTGTCCGGTCAGCCGGAAAGTGCCCGGGCTCAGGTGCAGGACGGCGCGCTCGCCGACGTCCGCGACCGCCTGGTAGAGATCAGTCCCGGGCGACACATCAAGGTGGGTCCACCCAGGCGTCTCGTCAGCCAGGGAGTCAGCGGTCGCCGACGAACACCGGCCAAAGGCCACGCCGACGGTGAGGGCGAGGGCCAGCCCAGTTGCCAGCAGAGCACCGCCCCACCTAGGGGGCCGCGCGATCGTCACCGGGGTCGGATCCATGCCTGTCTCCCGCAGCTGCAAGGGAACGGGTGACGGAGCCCGGGCGCACCCGACGCCTCGGGCAACCGGCGGTGCCGGGCCGCCGCGGCGCCACGGGGTACCCTCAGCGGCTGGGAATGCGTGGCCGGCACCGCGTCGCACGTGGAGCGTGGCGCGTCAACAGCACGCCTTGGCCGTTCCCCGCGTGGCAAGGCGACCGCTGGCGTGACGCGGCGACTTCTCCGGCAGCCCGCACCCGCCAGCCCTCCTGAACAGCCCCGACCGCGGGCGGCCTGGCCGACCACCGCCGCCCGCGCCTGCCAACCGGTTGGCTGCGGAGGCGCCCGACAGCCCACCCCCCGGGCGCCCTGTTCACGGCCCCGGTCGCAGGCAGCCCAAGGAACCCCGTGGCGTGCGGGCCCGGGCGGCGCACGCCGTCGCCACGCCGTTGCCATGGGTTGCCGCCGATGCCTGCAGGCCCCACATTGCCAATATACACGCGTGTATGTGACGCCAAACGCGACCGGCGCCGAGGCCAGGAGCACTGGCAGGCCCTCGCCGGCGCCACCCGACCCGGAGGTCGCCCCCTGGACGGCTTGCCGGGGATCGACGCCCCAGGGCCTGTGGGAGCACCATCCGTGACGGCCCAGGGAGCCCCGAATGACCCGGGACGGGCGGCGGGACCAGGCCCGGGGCAGCCTGCCGGAGCGCACGGCGACTTCGTCTGCCGGCCGCCCCATCAGCGGGAACCAGGGGAGGCCGGCGCCCGGGCGGGGGTGCCGCCGGGCGGCGCCGCGGCCCTGGGGCCCGGCGATAGCGCCGCACCTGAATGCCTCACGCCGGACGCGACATCGGTTGTCGGGACGGTCTGCCACCCAGGAAAGGCGCAGCATGGCTGCGGCGACAGCGGCCCCACCATGACCGAAGACCAGGTTCGGCGCCAGAACGAACTGCTGGAGGCCATTCGGCGATCGCAGACCGGTTACATCGCCGGCAGCGAAAGCCGCCAGGTGTTCCGCGGCCTGCTGGCCGACCTGGTTCGGTTGACGGACAGCGAGTATGGTTTCCTAGACGAGGTTCTGCACGACCCCGACGGCACCCCCTACAAACTGAGCCTGGCACTGACCGACATCTCGTGGAGCGACGAGACGCGGATCCTGTACCGGCGTCTGGTGGCTCGTGACCTGGAGTTCCGCAATCTCGGCAACCTGGCCGGCGCCCCGGCAGTCAGCGGCCGCTTGGTGATTGCCAACGATCCGGGCCACGACCCCCGCTCCGGCGGCTTGCCACCGGGACACCCGACCCTCCGCTGTTACATGGGGATGCCCCTGCATTTCGGTGGCGAGTTGGTCGGCGTGGCCGGCGTGGCCAACCGTCCGGGCGGTTACGACGAATCCTTGGCAGCCTGGCTCGAACCTTTTGCGACCACCTGCGCCAGCATTATCGTCAGCGAACGCGCCAGCCAGCGGCAGCGGGACCATGTGGCGGCACTCCAGCAGCACGGCCAGGCGGTACTGGCGATCCTGAACGCCGTTCCTGAATCGCTCTTCCTGATGGAACCGGACGGCACCGTGGTGGCCGGCAATGAGACCTTCGCCCGCCGCCTCCACCGGTCGGTGGCCGAGTTGGTCGGCAGGAACGTGTTCGAACTGCTGCCCGCCGAGACCGCCGCCACCCGGCGCCAGTGGGTGGCGCGGGCGGCGGCCACCCGCAGTCGAGTCGCTTTCGAGGACACCAAGTCGGATCGCGAGTTCGAGCACGCGATCTTCCCCATCGTCAACGACGAAGGTCGCGTCGTCCGTTTGGCTGTTTTCGGCGCCGACATTACCCAGCGGCGTCAGGCCGAACGCGAAGCAGCCCAGCAGCGGGCCCAAGCCATGCGAGCCGATCGGTTCCATGCGCTGGGCGAGATGGCAGCCAATGTGGCGCACGAACTCAACCAACCGCTGAACGGCATCCGGGCCTTCGCGGAGGGCGCCGCCATCGGCCTGCGCCAGGGATGGCCGACAGACCGCAGCCAGCTGCTGGAGACCCTCGGCGACATCGTCGCGCAGGTGGACCGGGCGACGGTCATTATCGATCACATGCGCGGTTTCGCCCGCGCCCCTGAAGCCATGCCCCGGGCCCCGTTCACGCTGGGCCAGGTCATCGAGGGGGTGAGCAAGCTTCTGGGCACGCAATTGCGGGCCCGCTCCATCGACGTAGAGATCGCGATTGGCGACGATCTGCTGCCCTGCCAAGGACGGGCCAACCAGGTGGAACAGGTGCTGCTGAACCTGGTGGCCAACGCCCGCGACGCCATCGTGGCCCGCTCGGCACGCCAGACGGCCCAATGCCAAGCGCGGGAACAGCGGGCGCAGACCCCGTGGCGCGGCCGGATCTGGATCGAAGCCCGCAACGCAACCGCGGAACACGAGGTCCGGTTGTTGGTGGCAGACAATGGCGGCGGCCTGGCGCCAGCGGCCGAAGCAAGGCTCTTCGAGCCCTTCTTCACCACCAAACCCGTGGG
>CAITNQ010000161.1 GCA_903893785.1 uncultured Gemmatimonadota bacterium | reverse complement strand
CTGGGTCGACAGCCCGCCAATGAGCTCTTCATATGAATTGGGCGAGCCAACGGGGGCGCGGTACACCCGGTAGCGATCCGTCACAAACCGGTTCCCGGCACCGTCGAACGCCATGTACCCCCAGCCGAGGTTATACGGTCGGGTGACCTGGCCGGAGGACTCCAGCCGCAGTTGCTGGTTGTCGTTGAACATGTAGAGGGTGTTTGCCGGCTGACCGTCAATAGAGACCGGCGCAATCGCCACGCTGTTCAGGTAGGTGAGTGATGCGGCAACGGTGGTGACGACGCTATCGCGACCCACCCGCCTGACAGCGCCATTCCCCTTATCCGCAACAAAAAGGTTGCCCGAAGCATCGAACACCAGGTCGATCGGATGATCAAAGGTCGCCGCCGTGGCTGGACCGTTGTCGCCAGTGTACCCGGTTACTTCGGTCCCAGCGATGACGCGCAGGGGACCATTGGGCCACTGTAAAGCGGTCTGGACGGTCACCACCACCGTGTCCGGAGCGCTATCCACCGTGCCGTCGTTCACCGTCAGCACGAACGGGTAGATGCCGGCGGCGGTAACGGCAAACGTCGGCTGCGCGGCCGTCGAGTCAGTCAGGGTGATCCCCATCGGGGGCGTCCAGCAGTAGCGCAACGAGTCGCCATCGACGTCGCTACTGGCGGTGCCCGTGAGGGTAACCGTGGTTCCCGGTGCGACGGTTTGGTCTGGACCGGCGTCGGAGCGGGGTCGAGTATTGGCGGGGGGCGGCTCGGCCATCAACAACAGCCGGGCGCCGATGTAGGAGTAGCGAAAGTCCGGCGTGTAGTAGAAGCGAAACGCCGATCGCGTGTGCTGGGCCTCGTGGCCGAAGCCGCCGCCCCGAAGGACGCGAACAGAGCCCGTCTGTGGTCCAGACGGATCCGTCTGCGCCCCGCTGCTGTAGTTCCCATACCAGCCCTGCACCCACTCAAACACATTGCCGTGCATGTCATACACGCCCCACGGGTTCGGCAGTTTCGTCCCCACCTGTTGGGCAGAGCCCAGGTTGTTGCCACCGTACCACGCATACTGACCCAGTTGCCCCCCGTCATCCCCAAACGACCATGCGGTCGTCGTCCCCGCTCGACAGGCATACTCCCACTCCGCCTCCGTCGGCAACCGGTACAACGAGTCTCCTGCGGCTTGGTTCAGCGCCTGCACCAACCCCTGGACGTCATCCCAGGAGATATACACCGCCGGATTACTCGGCGACTGCTGCACTTGGCTCTGACCCACCCATGGACTCGTCCCCATTACCGCTGTCCACTGTCCCTGCGTCAACTCCGTCTTCGCTAGGTAGAACCCCCTGGCCAACGTCACTTGGTGCTGCGGGCCTTCATCTGAGGACCGCCCAGGCTCCGAGTCCGGCGACCCCGTGGTGAACGTCCCAGGCACGATCCAGACGAAGTCCATGGTCGCGCCGCCGGGCAGGTACACGGTCAGGGTGTCGCCTGCCGCGCGCTCGCCACCCGTGACGGTCACAGCCACGGTATCCGGTCCGCTACTGGCTGTGCCGTCGTTCACCGTCAGGGTGAAGCGGTAGACGCCAGCGGCAGTGGCGCTGAACGTTGGCTGCGCCGTGGTGGAGTCGCTCAAGGTGATGCCAGGTGGGGCGGTCCACAGGTAACGCAGCGAGTCGTTGTCGGCGTCGCTGCTAGCCGTGCCGTCGAGCGTCACGGAACTACCCGACGCCACCGTCTGGTCAGGGCCCGCGTCTGAACGCGGTGCGTTGTTAGGCGCCGCGATCAGCACCAGTCGGACGCCGATGTCGTAGCTATGGAAATCCTGGGCCCCAGCCCCACGGATAGCTGACCGCGAACCATCGGCAGACGCGCCGATGCTGCCACCGCGATTGACGCGAGCACTGCCCGTTGCGGGGCCATACGGATCAACCTGCGCCCCCGCGGAGTAGTCGCCATACCAGTCCTGCACCCACTCCCAGACATTGCCGTGTGTGTCGTATAGCCCGTATGGGTTCGGCAGCTTGGCCCCCACGGGCTGGCCCCATTGAAGGTTGACGGTCCAGGCGTTGTCGCGATACCAGGCATACTGGCCCAGTGCGCCGCTATTGTCCCCGAAGGACCACCGTGTCGCTGTCCCGGCGCGGCAGGCGTATTCCCACTCCGCCTCTGTCGGCAAGCGGTACAGTGAGTCGCCAGCCGCCTGGTTCAGTGCGTGCACCAACCCCTGGGCGTCATCCCACGAAAGCCATACCGCCGGATTGTCCGCTGCCGCGTGCACGTAGTCGTGGCCCGACCATGGTGTTGTGCCCATCACCGCCTGCCACTGGCCCTGCGTCAGCTCTGTCCGTGCCAGGTAGAAGGGGTGGGTGAGAGTCACCTCGTGGATGGGTACCGAGGAGGCATCACCCATGGTGAATGTGCCGGGTTCGATCCGCACGAACTCCATGGAGCTGCCGCCCGGGGTGCCCATCACTATGTTGGTTGGTTCACCCACGGGCACCCGGCGGACACGGCAGCCGACCCAATCGGTGATCAGCAGATCGTTACCGGCAATGGCTGGGACAGCAGGCCAGGCCAGATGGGCGGACCGGGCCAGACCGCCATCGCCGGGCTCGCCACCTTCACCCGCCCCAGCGACCGTACTGATCACACCCGTCACGTGGTCGATACGGCGCACTCGCCGGTTGCCGCTGTCAGTGATGTACACGTTGCCCAAGGCGTCGGTGGCGACACCGCTTGGATAAGTCAGACTAGCACCTGTGGCTGGGCCGCCGTCCCCGGAGTACCCCGGAGCCGCGCCTCCCGCCACGGTGGAAATGGTGCCCGTCTGGCGATCGACGCGCCGCACACGATGATTGTAGTGATCGACGATAAGCAGGTCCCCGCGCGCGTTCCACGCTAGATGGCCTGGGTTGTTTAGCATGGCGGCAGTCGCCACGCCGCCATCTCCGTTGTACCCCCCTACGCCGGTGCCTGCAATCGTTGTGATGATGCCGGTGTCCGCGTTCACCCGCCGAACGCGATGGTTGCCCATGTCGGCAACATAGAGATTGTCGGCGGCATCAAGCACGAGTCCGCGTATCTGGCCCAGTCGGGCCGCCGTCGCGGGTCCACCGTCCCCCTCGAAACCAGCCGTGCCCTCGCCCGCGACGGTGGTGATGGTGCCCGTGCCCGCGTCAATCCGCCGCACGCGGTAGTCAGCCATGCCGGCGACGAACACGTCCCCGTTGGTGGCCACAGCAAGGCCCCACGGTTGGTCGAGCTCGGCCAGTGTGGCCGGACCACCGTCACCGGACGACCCCTGGGTGCCGTTGCCCGCTATGGTGGTGATAACCCCCGTCACACGGTCAATGCGACGGATGCGGTGGTTGTCAGTATCGGCGAGGTAGACGTTCCCGGCCGCATCCAACGATAGTGAGGCTGGATGCTGCAGGCTGGCCGCCGTCGCGGGTCCATCGTCGCCGCTGTAACCCATCGAGCCATCCCCTGCCAGGGACGATATCGTCTGCCCACGCACGTCACGGGCCGTGAAGACGCCAAACACCACCAACCAAACCAAGGCTACTCTCGCCAGCGCGCTCGACATGCTCTGCTCCTGGTTAACGGGAACGGCTGCGGACAGACACGCCATGCTGTTTGCTGGACAGCCCGAAGCCGTCGGGGTTACGCTCTGGGTTGCGGTATGCTGGAACGGCTGCCGGCGTTCCGCCTGGGGTTTTCGGCAACCCGCCATGACCAACGGGTAGCGTTCCCTAACTGGACCCAGGTTACGGGGCGAGTGATACATCCGCGCAAAAAAAAGGCGGCGACCGCACGTTTGGCGCGACTGCCACCGACTGGGCCTTTCGGCAACGAACGTCCGTGACAAGAGGCACAACGGCCCCTGGGAAGTGGCGCGGGAAGGCCCAACCGGCCGATCCCCCTTCGCCACTCGATTCCTCGTTGACACGACTGGAAGAGTGGTCGGACCGGTAACGGTCGAAGGAGACGGCACACGCACGCTGGCCGCGAGGCATCAACCAGGCGCAGACGATATCAGTGGGCGGCGGTCAGACTGTGGGCGCTGCGTTCGAACGGGCGCCACAGGTCGGGTAGCCACTGGCGAGGCTGGCTAACCGGGTTGCCCTTGGCGCGATGGACCGGAGCGTCTGAGAAGACTGTGGGGTTGAGCTACTGAGCCTTGGTTGACACCAGTAGGCCCAGGGTCGCCCCGGTGTCAGTCTGGTTGCCGCCCGGGTTTGGGCTGAAGCCAAGGGCATCCGGCTCCCCCGAATGCGAGCGGAGCAAGCCGCAGGGGGACTCGGAGGCGCGGTCGCCGGCAACGGTCCAAGTGCGTCCACGTGGGGGCGGAGCGAGCGATAGGTGATGCCGTACTTCGAGCGTTTCAAGGGTCAGTTGGTGCGCAAGTTGGCGACGCCGGGCGGCCCAAGAGCGTCGGCGTTGGCTTAGGAGGTCGGGGTGCCCCAACCCACGCTGTCGCAGTGGCTGCGCCAGGCTGGTACTCTAGTAGGGGACGCGGTGACCACCACCTCCTCCCCAACAGGCCGAACGGTGACTGCAAAGCGACCGTAGGACTGGACCGCCGAAGGGGCTCCGGGCGTGGTGATTAGAGCCGCGAGCGTACCCGAGGCGGAGTTGGGCGCCTTCCTGCGCTCGCGCGGGCTGCATGAGATGCAGCTGCAGCAATGGCGCCGGTAGCTGCTGGCCGGCGTCCGGCCCGCGGCCCGAACCGCTTTCAAGCAAGCCAGCGCCGAAGCCCGGCGCATCCGCGAATTGGAACGCGATCTGGCGCGGAAGGACAAGGCGCTGGCCGAAGCCGCGGCGCTGCTAATCTTGAAAGTGAAGCCCAGGCGATCTGGGGGGACGAGGACGAGTCCATACCCAGCAAGAGGGAGAGCACGCCATGACGTTGGTCGACGAGGCGGCGCACGCCGGGGCACGACGCGAGCGGGCCGCGGCCCAGTTGGGCTTGACGTGGCGGACGGCGCAACGTTGGCGAGGGGCAGGCAGCGCCATCGACGGCCGGCACGGTCCCCGTCTGATCCCCCACAATCGTCTGAGCGACACCGAGCCGGCGAAGCTGCTGGCGTTGGCGAACCGTCCGGATTACCGCGGCTAGTCGCCTTGGCAAATCGTGCCTCGCCTGCTCGACGAGGAGCAGGGCTACTTGGCTTCGGAGTCGACGCTCTACCGAGTGCTGCGGCAGACCGGGCAGGCAGGGCATCGCGGAACCTCCCGCCCGGCCACGGCGACGCGGTCCCGGGAGCGCGTCGCTACGGGGCCTAACCCAGTGCACAGTTGGGATGTCACCTTGATGCCGGCGCCGGTCCGCGGCACCTTCCTCTACTTGTGCCTGTTCACCGATGTATGGAGCCGCATGATCGTTGCGGCGGAGGTCCATCTCGAGGAATCCGCCGCGGTGGCCGCCGGCTTCTTCGTCCGCGCCTGTCAGGCGCAGGGACTCGCCTTCCGCGGCCTGACCCTGCACTCCGACAACGGCAGCCCGATGAAGGGCGAGACGATGCTGGCCGCCCTGCGCCGACTGGGCGTCATCAGCAGCTTCTCCCGGCCCCACGTCCGTGACGACAACCCGCATTCCGAGGCGCTCTTCAGAGCGCTCAAGTACCGTCCCTCGTACCCCGCCAGCCCTTCGCCTCGCGGAGCGCCGCGCCGGCTTGGGTCGCCGGCTTCGTCCGCTGGCACAACACGGTCCACCGCCATAGTGTCATCGGCTTCGTCAACTGGCAGCAGTGTCACTACGGTCACGACCGCAGGCTGCTGGCACGACGACGCCAACTCTACCCGCAACCTCGTACCTCACACCCCGAGCGGTGGTCCGGCCCTACACGCGACTGGACCCCCGTCGCAACCGTCACCCTCAACCCCGCGCGACGGGTCGCGACCCAAGCACCGTGATCACAGCGGACGCCGACTGCCTTGACACCTATCGCAGAGAGGACCAACTTGGGGGGACCCGCTGGGGTACCCCCAGGCCGCCGCGGCCTTCGCTTCCCTGCGTGACCTGCCGCTGGACCGGATCTGTGCCGGCCTGGTCAGTGCTGCCGAGAACTGGGCTGGCGGGAAACCGGTCGACGACTGCACGTTCGTCGTCATCCGGGTCGCAGACGCCGTCCCGCCAGAACCGGCCGATTGATCGGCCTCAGGACGAGTAGGCCGCGGACGCCACTCGGGCAGTCACAGCATGCGAACCTTATAAGGCCGGTCCGACGGTGACGATCGCCGCTCCGCTCCGTGGGGCGTTGCCGACGGCACCTTGCCAGGGCTTCTCGCCCGGCAGCTCGGTCTGGTCACCAGCATCGGCTGACAGGTAGCCGTGGCCACGATGGGTGTCCACCGCAGATGGCCAGTAACCCCGTGGCCCGGCCGGCTCGTGCCCACCCGCGCCATCGACAATGCTAGACACTATCTCCCCGTAATGAGGTGCCCCATGCGCCGCGCGCTACAGCTGACTGGGGTGGTTCTCTGGTTCGTGGTGCCGGCCGACGCACTCCTGCACCTGGGTGCGCCCTCCGGGGGCGCGATCGACCGTTGGTTCGACATCACCTCGGCCCGAGCTACCGTGCACGTGAGTGGTCGACTGGCCACGACCCACCTGGACCAGACCTTCCACAACCGCGGTTCCGCCGCCACCGAGGGCCTGGGCGAGCTCTGCCTGCCCCCCGGCGCCATCGTTACCGGGCTGGCGGTCTGGAGCCACGGACAGCGCCTTGCCGGGGCGGCGATACCGGCCGTCACCGCACGCGAAAGCTACCAAGCCTGCGTCACCGCGGCTGGCCAGCGCCCGGCGTCGGCGACCCTGGCGGGCGACGTGTATCGCCTGCATGTGTTCCCGGTGCCGGCCCGGAGCACCTGTCGCGTCGAGGTGGAATACCTGGAGGTCCTGCCGTGGCAGCAGGGGACCCTGCGCTACCGCCTGCCATTGACGACACCGGACAGCAGCGGCGCCGCGATCGGCACGCTGACGGTGGAGGTCCGCGCCGGCGGGCTCGGCGCGGCAACGGTGGCCATGGGGTCGCCGTTCCAGCCCCTGGCCGTGATCGGGCGGCCGGCGGCAGACAGCCTGACGGTCGTGTATGCCGACGAGGATGTGGCCGCCGCCGGCGACTGGGAGGTCGCGGTGACGCCGCAGGTGCCGCCGGCGGGGCCGTGGGTCGCTAGTGTGGCACCCCAGGCGGCCGAGGCGGGGTATTACGCCGTGTGGGCCACGCCACCCGCCGAGCCCACCGATCCGGCGCTACCGCGCGGCCTCACGCTGGCCGTCGACGCCTCGTCGAGCATGGTCCGTACCCGATGGGCCGCGGTCTATCAGGCGACCTCGACCCTGCTGGCGGGTCTGCGGCCGGAGGATGCCTTCGGGCTGGTGGTGTTCGGCAACCAGGCGCAGGTATGGCCCCCCAGTCCGGTCCGTGCCGACAGCACGAGCGTGGCCGCCGCCCTGGGCTTCCTCCGCCAGCAGCCCTCGCTGGGCGCGACTGACTACAGCGTCGCCCTGCAGTCTGCCTGTGCCCTGGCCTACCCGGACCGCCGCACGAACCAGGTCATCTTGGTGACGGACGGTGCCCCGACGCTGGGTGAAACCGACGCCGGCCGCCTGGCGGCCCAGGCCCGGGACGCG
>CAITNQ010000160.1 GCA_903893785.1 uncultured Gemmatimonadota bacterium | reverse complement strand
TTGAGGACACTCTCGAAATGGTCCATCCCGTCGTGGTGCGAAGCCGGGATGACGATGTTGTTGCGGGTCGATCCGAGGGCTTCGTGGACACCCAAGTTCGGGCGCTCCCAGTGGACGCCGTCGGCGGAAAGCGCCAGGCATTGTACGTGCCGGTGCGCGGTGCTGTAACAACCCGCCATGTACCAGGCCTTGAACACCCGCTGCTCCGGGTCGTAGATGACCGACGCCGTCATGCCCGGGTGCTGCTCCCAGGGCATCTCCTGCCGCAGCACCGGGCCGCTGCCATAGCGAACGGCCTGGTGGAAGACCCGCGTCACGTTCTCGCGCCGATCGACATCCTGCCAGTCGACGAACAGGCGCGGCTGCTGGCCCAGGGTGGGCCACTGGGGTTCCATGGACGCCTCCTCCGGCCGCGCCGGTGTGTCGCCTACAGGACGTGGGTGACCGACAGTCCCAGGCCGGCCTGTCTATCGGCTGCGGCCATGGCTTCGGCCGATCCCAGCACCACGATGGGCGCGTCGGCCAGGGCGCGCGTCATGGCGGTGCCGAACTGGTGGAAGTCGGCGCGGTCCGTGGCCAGGACTTGGCTGCGGAACTGCTGCCGGTACTCGTCGGTGGTACCGGTCAGCCAACGGAGCAGCGACGAGAACCCTTTGGCGTCCGGCAACTGGTAGGCATCCAGATCACCGATGGCACCGATAACGGCCTGCGCCAGTTCGTCTTCCGAGAGCTGCAGTTCGGCCAGGTAGGCGCCGCTCTGGCGGAACGTAGCCAGGGTGTCGACCAGGTTCGGATCCCGGTATGAAAGGCAGGAGATGATGCCGGAGTGCGGATCGAAGCTAGCGAAGGCGCCGTAGGCCCCGCCCTGAACCCGGATGCGGTCCCACAGCCAGGTATTGGCCAGATGCCGACTGACCACCGCCGCCGCGCCGCTGAGTTCGTACCCGTGTCGATACAGGTTGGCGGCCTGGCCCACATAGTTGACCTGAGCCGGCACTGCGAGCCCCTCCCGCGGCGCCGACGCTGACCTGGACCAAGGTTCTCCGGCGAACTGCTCGTCGTTGAGCTGGCCCAGGAGCCGGTCCAGCACAGGCACTGCTCGACCGAGAGCCGCCGCGTCAGCCGTCAGGCTAGCGACCGCCGTCGACCGGCGAACCAGCCGCCGCTGGACCTGGCGCAGGGCCGCCAGCACGTCGGGCCAAGCCGACCGAGCCTGGTCGATCAGCGACCGCAGATGAAAGAGGTAGGTAACGCCGCGGAGGCGCTCGGCAACCCAACCGGCTTCGTCCAGCCCCGACCGCAGACGCGTGCCGACCAGCCGGTGGCCGGCGGGGACCAGACCCGCTTCCTCGCCTGCCTTCTCTTCGAGCAGGATCTGCAGAAAGCGCTCCTGGTCATCCCATCGCCCGTCGACCAGGGTCTCCAGCAAGATCGCGCCAAGGTTCTCCGCCTGCTCGGCCATGGCTTTGGCCCGGATGACCAGGTAAGCAGCCGCGGTCCCCGGCGTCTTCCTGGCGCTGCTCAGCGACTGCGCCCATACGCCGCCTGTCGTGGTCCCGATCCACTGAGACAGCTCAACATAGGTCCGTGTTCCGGCCCCCATCTCGAACAGGGCGCGCCCGAACAGCGGCACGAACGGCAACAGGTGCGCCGGCAGAGCGTGCAGGTCAAAGGCCAGGTCCAGGTAGACAATGCCGCGGGTGGGCTGCTCGTGCAGCAGCACGGGGGTGTCCCGGCAGGTGATCACCTCGCGTGGCACGGTCCGGACCGTGGGTTCCAGATCCGTCAGGCCCAGCCGGGGGAGCCGGGCCAGGGCCGCGGGCGAGTCGGGGGCGGCCTGGAGCGCGGCCCGTTGCGCGTTCGCCACCACCAACGCCTCCAGGTCAGCAGTCGACATGGCGGCCCGGTGGGCCGCCAGCCGCGACACCTCCTCGGCCTCGGTACGCGCCGCCAGGTCGGGATCTGGGACCAGGTGCACGGTGACGCGGTGGGGATTGTCCAGGAAATGAACGCGGACCAGGTGGGTCAGGTAGTCGGCCCGGGCCAGGTTGGCTTTGACGCGATTCCACGACTCTTCGTAGGCCAGGTCGGCCAGCGGGTCACCGTCGTACAACCAGGCGCTGAGGGCGCCCAACATGTGCACCAGGCCGCGCGGGTACGCGCCAGCGTTGTTCTCGCGCAGGCGGAACTCCAGCGAGTTCACCGCGGCGGCCACCTCGTTGGCATCAATACCGTCACGGGCCAGCCCCTCAAGCACGGTCAATACGAGCGGCTCCACCCGGCCCATGTCTTCGCTGCTGACACCGCGCAGGCCGGTGCCGAAGCAGACTTCGGCCAGCTCAGACTCCAGTCCCATTCCCGCCAGGTCCTCACCCAACCCGGAATCGATCAGGGCTCGTCTGAGCGGCGCGCCGGGACTCCCGATAAGGGTCTGGACCAGCACAGCCAACGCCAACCGGGCTTCGCCATCGGCGCTCCCCAACAGCCAATTCACGGTCACCATGGCCTGGCCGCCGGCCGGAGCGCCCGCGCCCACCGGGTACGCATGGGTAGCGCGCCGTGGGGCGGCAAAGCGGGGTTGCTGCCCCACCGTGGAGGCCACCGTCGCCGGCTCGTATTCAGCCAGATGGGCCTCGAGCCGGCGCAGCCTTTCCTGGGGGTCGTCATCGCCGGCGAAGAAGATCCACGCGTTGGCCGGGTGATAGTAACGCCGATGGAACTCGCAGAAGTCGGCGTAGGTGAGTTCGGGGATGACGCGCGGGTCGCCACCTGAGTCGACGCCGTAGGCCGTGTCGGGAAATAGCCCGCGCAGCGAGTAGTCGCCCAGCAGCGACTCAGGGTCGGAGTGGGCACCCTTCATCTCGTTGTACACCACGCCCTTGTACGCCAGGGGGTCGTCCGGCCGGGCGATGGCGTAGTGCCACCCCTCCTGCTCGAAGGCGGCGCGGGTGAGCAGCGGATGCAGGACCGCATCCAGGTACACTTCCACCAGGTTGTAGAAGTCCTGCAGGTTCTGACTGGCCACCGGGTAGCAGGTCTTGTCCGGGTACGTAAAGGCGTTCAGGAAGGTGTTGAGGGACCCTTTCACCAGTTCGACAAAGGGCTCTTTCACGGGGTAACGCCGTGACCCGCACAGAACGCAGTGTTCGAGGATGTGAGCCACGCCGGTCGAGTTGCAGGCGGGAGTACGGAAGGTAATACCGAACACCTTGTTTTCGTCATCGCTCTGCAGCGACAGCAGCCGGGCACCGGTGCGGTGGCGGTACACCTGCGCCACCGCACCGACCTCGGCGATCGCCTGCTCGCGCAGCAACTCGAAGCCATGTTGCGACATTAACGCGTGCCCTCCCGGTTCACCTCAAGCTCCACAGCGCAGCGGCGGTGCCGCCCAGGATCTGGTCGCGTTCGTGACTGCGAAGGAAAGGCAACCCCTCGCGAACCAGGCGCAGTTCCTGGTCCAGCGTGGGCCACTGATGGCGCGCCCGGTGATGCCCCGGGTACCCAGTGCCCCACATGGTCCGTTCAGCCCCGAAGGCAGCGAGCAGGGCCATCAGATACGGGTGCACGTCGGCGTAGGGGAATCCCTCGCGCGAGCGCCCGGCAACATCGGAGAGCTTGAGGTGGATATTGGGTTCGCGGGCCAGGTCAATCACGGGTTGGAAAGGTGCCATGCCCGCCTGGAGATCGGGGTAGCCGAGGTGGTCGACGATCAGGGGCAAACGTCGGTGCCGGCGAGCCACGGCGGCGACCTGCGCCGCATCGGCGGCCCGCATGTGGAACTGCACCACGGCGCCGAGGCCCTCCAACTCCTCCCACAGGGGTCCATTCTCGGGCCGCAGCAGCACCTGCTGGTCCGGGTAGTAGAGCGGATGGAAGCGGAAGCCAGCCAGCCCCCGATCGCGCACCCAGTACCGGGCCGTGGCGGCGTTGTCCGGCGCCAGGGGATCCACCAGCCCATGGCCAACGAAGCGCCGCGGGAACCGGGCCACGGAATCGGCGATGTAACCGTTGTCCCAGGTCGACCAACTCGTCTGCACCAGCACGGTCCAGTCCACGCCGCAGGCGTCCATCTCGGCGAGCAACTCGTCGGCCGTGCCGGGTTCGTCCGGCATGGCGGTCCAGTTGGGCGCCGTGGGCCCGATGGGATAGCGCGGCGGATCAATCTCCCACACATGCACATGCGTGTCGACAACCATGGGGGCCTCCTCAGGGAACGGTTATCTTGCCCAACACCACGGGCCGCGTAGCTCCGGTGGCAGAGGGCAGGTTGCCGGGCTCATCCATCAAGGTCTCGTTGGCCAACAGAGCAAAGGTCAGCGCCTCGCGCGCGTCCGGGTCGACACCCAACGCCGCGAGCGAGGCCACCGCGACGCCGGGCAGGTGATCTTGGAGCAGGGCCATCAGCTGCGGGTTGTGGACGCCGCCGCCAGCCACCCACAGCTGGGCGACTGGCGGCCCGGGGACACCCCGCAGCGCCTCGGCGACGCTGCGGGCGGTGAAGGCCGTCAACGTCGCGACCAAGTCGTCGGCCGGGCCGGCAAAGCGCTGCTGCACCAGGGCCAGGTATGCTTCGCCAAACTCCTCGCGACCGGTGGACTTGGGGGGACGGCGGGAGAGAAAAGGATGCGCCATCAACCAGGCGAGCAGTTCGCTGTGCACCTGGCCTCGCGCCGCCCGTGCCCCGTCCCGGTCGCACCGCTCGCGACCCGCAGTGAGCTGCGCCACGGCACCGTCGATGAGCATGTTCCCCGGGCCCGTGTCGAAGGCCACCACGCGGTCTGCGGCCGCGTCATGCGGCAGCACGGTCAGGTTGGCGATCCCCCCCAGGTTGAGGATGGCGCGATCAACCTGGGGGTGACCGAAGAGCAGCCAGTCAACCTTGGGCACCAATGGGGCCCCCTGTCCCCCCCAAGCCATGTCAGCCGGACGGAAGTCAGCCACCGTGACGACGCCGGTGCGGGCGGCGATCACAGCCGACTCACCGATCTGCAGCGTGGAGGCCGGCTGGCCCTGCGGCAGGTGGCGCACGGTCTGACCGTGCGACCCGATCAGGTCGACGCTGCTGAGGGGCACCCCGGCGCGACGTACCACGGCCAGGGCAGCGTCGGCGAAGACCTCGCCCAGGGCGAAGTTGGCCAGACAGAGGTCTTCCACCCGGGCCTCGTCACCGCACAGAGTCAGGATGCGTTGCCGAACCGCCACGGGCAGGGGCACGGTGATGAACGCCAGGACGCGGCAGTGCGTGGCTCGGCCGCTGCCCTCCACATCCACCAGCACGGCATCCACGCCGTCGGCCGAGGTACCCGACATCAGGCCGATGATGCGGCGGCGGGCCTTGGTCGCCAGGCGGCTCAGGTGTTTCACCGGTTCGCCTCCTGCAGGAAGTCGCGGTGAGTCACTGCCAGCATGCCGTAGAGGAGCCCGAAGACAGCGGCCAGACGACCGCTGACCATAGCCGCGTCCGACAGACCGAGAACCGCCATGGCCGCCAACGACGCCACCACCCCGCCGGCAAAAGCCCGGGCTTCGGCTTGGGTTGAGTGCCGGAACACCTGGACCGCGAGGCGCGCCAACCGCCAACCGAGCCAGAGGAAACTGGCCAGGCCCACCAGACCCATCTTCCATGCCAGGGCCAGGTACAGGTTGTCCACCGTCCAGGCCTCCGCCGACTCAAAGCGGTTGAACTCCTCGTTGAAGCCCAGGAACCACAGCGTCGCCCCTTGGCCGGAACCCAACACAGGGTGGTTGGCAATCGCCTGCAGCGTGGTCAGGTAGGAGGAAAGGCGGCCCAATACGTGGACGTCACGGCCCATATCTACGAACGCCCGCGAACGCTCCAGCGCATGGGCCCCGACAGCCGAGCCCGTGGCGCGCTGGAACAGGGTCACCGAGGCCGCCAGGCCGGCAAGGAGCCCCACCACCAGCAACAGCGCCCGGAGGGTCTGGCGACGGCCGCTCTGGCGTTGGGAGTGCCAGAGCCCGACGCTGGCCACCAGGCCCACGGCGAAGGCGACCCACATGCCTCGACCCACGGTCAGGACAAAGGCCAGGCTCAACCCCACAAAACACACCGCCAGGATGGCGTGGCCAAAGCGAGCCGGAGCGTGCACGAACTGGTTCACAACGAGCAGGAGGCACACCGGGAGGACGACGCCCTCGAGTCGGGCGACGCGGACGAAGCGACTGCCCATGGACAGATCGATGGCACCGACGAACTCCAACACATACTCGCCGCTGACAATCAGGCCACAAGCGACCAACAGGGGCACCAGCCAACGGACGGCGGTGCGGCCGTCGACGAATTGCACGACCAAGTAGTACGCGCCGTAGTACAACGGGAAACGCACATCGCGAAGCACCACGGTGGTCAGGTTGCCGCGGGCCAGGCCCACCAGGGCGGACAGCAGGGACACGGCGAGAAACAACAACACCGGTGCATCGGCCCCGCTCGCCCGCAGCCGCAGGCCACGCACAAAGACCAGATCGATGACGGCAAAACTTGCCGCGGCCAACAGCAACCCCTCGGGCAACCGCAGTCCGCCAGGCAGCACCAGCAGAGCCAGGACGCGATCCGGCAAGACCACCGAGGTGACCAGCAGCAGCATCAGCGTGCGCTGGACCGAGAACAGCGACAGGCTGGCAGCCAGCAGCAGACCGCTCACCATCCAGATATAGCGCACGCCGAAGAGCCCGGGCAGGGCGATCAGCACCAACTGCCCACCCACTAGACCCGCCAGCAGCCACCGGTTTTCCGGCGACAGGCGCTCCGCCAAGCCGATGTTCGTCACTGGGGCGGCCTCCGCCCGGTCCGCAGGCGACTCAGAAAACCCTCAACCACGTGCGCCGCCGGAACCATCAGCGCGGCATCGGCCGGCAGGCGGAAGCGCGCGTGGGCAAAAAACAAAGCGTGCACCGCCGACAGGCTAACGGCCAGGGACAACACCCCCCAAGCGACCGGCTGGTGGCGGAGGCGCCACAGACCCACGCACCCCAGCAGCAGCAGCGGGCCCGTGCTGAACAGGGCGATGGCATTGCGGGCCGTTGACTCGTCGGCGATCCACGGGCTCCACAGCAGGACGAGTTTGCGGCCAGCCAGGGCGGCGACACGCCCGGGGTCAGCGGCCATGGACGCCAGAAGGCGCGATACCGCCACCCGATCGCGCCGCACGGGGTCGGTCTCCGGCACCACCAGGGCATTGTACAGCCGCTGGTAGTCGACACTATCTTGGTATGTACCGTCGGCTGCCGGCTGCTGTCCCACGAGCAGGTTAATGCCCGCGTTGGTGGAAACTGGGACGAAGGCCCCGGTCAGGGCAGCGTTGCGAAGCGTCCAGGGGAGCATCACCAGCACGACACCGAGGGCCGCGGCGCCGGCCAGTACCAGGCTCTCCCGAGGCGGCCGCCGGCAGTGCCACCACCAGCCGGCCGCCAGCAACGGCCCCCAGGCGAGCAGCACCGGCTTGGCCAGGGCCGCCAGGCCGAGGGCGGCGCCGACCAGGGCACTGCGCCGGGGCTTGGGGCAGGCCGCGAAGGAGGCGTACGCCCACAGCACCGCCACGGACAGCAGCACGATCAATACCTCGGCCATCAGCACATCGGCGAAGAACACCAGCAGCGGGTAACCCGCGGCCATGCCTGCGGCCAGCAACCCCGTGCGCCGCGAACCCGACCGGCACGCCAGGGAGTAGATCAGGCCGCAGGTCAACATGGCCAACCCGGACTGGAACAGCAGGACCGTCCATCTGCCGGTGCCACCGACAGCATACACGGCCGCCAGCAGCAGCGGGTAGAGCGGGGGCCGGTACGTGCCGGCTTCAGTCGCCAACACGCCCTGTTCCAAGAACACCCGCGCCATGCGTTCCCAGTGGGCCTCGTCGGCGGCCGCCCCCAGCGGCGGGGCTACAACCGCCAAGCCGCAGCGCAGGGCCAGCGCCAACGCCAGCGCGCCGAGGAGGGCGGTTCTGTCAGCGCGCGTCAGCGATGCCATCCGCACCCGTCAAAGGAGGCTTGGCGGCCACCAGCAGGAAGTTCCAGGCGTCGCCTTCGATGCGGTGCAGCCGGTCCAAGGCCAACGCCAGCAATTGGACCGCCGCGTAGACCGGGGCCAGGACCCAGCGCAGGCCAAGCTTCTCGAACTGGGCCAGGTAGTGGCAGAACCGGGCGCCGGCGGTCACCCAGTACCCCGCCAGTGCCTGGACCACCACCGGCCGCAGGCCGGCCTGCTGCGCCAGATGGGCCAAGCCGTGGCCGGTGAAGCGGAAGTAGTCGTGCGGTTCCTCGTGCACGCCCCACATCAGGGGAGCGGTGAGGATCAGGTACCCGCCCGCGCGCAGGACCCGCGCCATTTCGGTTACCATGCGAGCCGGTTCAGGAACATGCTCGAGGACCTGGGCCGCGTACACAGTATCAAAGGTAGCAGCGGCAAAGGGCAGGTCGAGAGCGCTGGCCCACGCCTGGGGGGGTGTAGCCCGGTACCGACCGCGCCCGGTGTCTACTCCCCAGTAATGGCTCACCCATGGAGTGAACACCGCGAGCAGCGGCCGGGTCCCGCAGCCCACATCCAAGAGGCGGCCACGGGCGTAAGCCGCGGCCGCGGCGGCCACGGCACGACGGTGGAGGCGGAGTACCAGCCAGTTGACCGAAAACAGCCCGGCGTCAGCAGGCATCGGCAGCGCCGGCTCAGCGCCGGTCGCGGGCCGTGTGCGGGTAGAAGTCGACCACCTCGCCGGCGTCGTCGACCACATAGCTGCCAGGGTAACAGATGGTGGTCGGGCACACGTGGCCCGGCACCGCCAGGAAGTAGGTGCCCAGGGCCGGCAGGTCGCCAGCCCAGGAGAAGATTCCGTGCTCCTCGTTCTGACTGATCAATTCGGCCTCGGGACAGCCCAGGAGGCGGATTCGCGAGCGCGTCGGCGGGTCAGGCGCCACGGCTTTGGTCCCCAGATCCAGCGTCACAGTTCGCTCGGCCGGATGGCGGTCAACGACCTGGCCCAATACCAGCGCCGCCCACTTGAACGGCATGTCCGGCATGGTGGCGGCATAGCCGTGGTCCCAGTACACGCAGGTCCCGGGCGAGCCCTGCATACCGGGCGTGCGGGCCCAGTACGGGAAGGAGAATGAACCGCCGCCAATGACTCGGGGCACCGGCAGGCCGGCAGCTTCCAGGCGCTGCCGGAAGGCGACCACGACTTCGATGTGCCGGCACGCCGCGGCTTCGCGCGTGGCCGGGTCCGTGATGTGTTCGTGACCGTCGTACACGTGCAGCCCTGATGCGACCAGCCGCGGCCGCTCCGCCAGCAGGCGATAGAGCTCCTCGGCCTCCTCGCCGGGAGCAATGCCGGTACGGTGCATGCCCACATCCAGGTCGAGCATGACCCGCAGATCCTGTCGCCGGTCGGCGGCCGCTTGGCCCAGCAGTTCCAGATGGGCCACGTCGCCGCAAGTAGCGGCCACCTGAGCGCGCGGGTGCGCCGCGCACAGGTCGAGGAGCCGTTCGACCTTGCGCCGCTGCTGCAGCGGGTAGGCAAGCACGGCGTCGACGGCCCCCTGATCGAGGACCATCTCCAGTTCCTTGACGGTGGCGCACTTGAAGCCCGCCACGCCGGCCTCAAGCTGGCGTCGGGTCACGGCCGCCGATTTGTGCGTCTTGACGTGGACCATCAACCGGTCGCCGCCACCCGCCAGCTCGCAGACCGTCCGGATATTGTGCTCCAGCTGCGACTGGAAAACCAGCATTGCGGGGGTCTCGAGGGAGTCGCCATCGGCCACCCGGTACTCGCCCACCTCGATCATCTTCACCTCGCCTCATTGGGGAACACACACCGTCAGCACCGGGCTGGGTCGCAGCGGAACGGGCGCCTGCCGGCGACAGGCCATAACCGGCCAAAGTTAGCCCACGGCCCCGCGCCCGGCAACCGGTTGCGCATCGGCGCCCGGCCCGGTAGACTACTCCGAACAATGGAAGGCCCTTCCTGGTTCTCCCGCCATGCCGCGCTGGCGCTGGTGCTGATCAACGCGGCATTCCTGGTCGTCGTCGAAGCCGGTCTGCGCCTGGTCCTGGGGGCGGATCTGCGGCCGACCGATTCGGCTTACGTCGTGCCGAACACCCTCACCCACCACGACTACCGGCCTGGCGTCACGTTTGTCACGCGGCCGACCGGTGCCGACCGTTTCCCGCCGGCCGAGAACAAGATCAATGCGCTGGGCCTGCGCGGCCCTCTTCCCGGCGCGAAGACGCGACCACGGGTGCTGCTGGTGGGCGACTCCTTTGTTCAGGCTGACGAGGTCTTCTGGGAACAGACGCTGACGGCACGGTTGAACCAGCGCCTGGGCGACCGGTTTGAGTTCCTCGCCCACGGTATACCCAGCTGGGCCCCCACGACCGAGTTCTCATGGATCTACCACCGCGGCCTGGCGCTCCAGCCCGACCGCGTCGTGCTCTTCCTGTGCGTCAACGACTTCTTCCGTCGTGGCGCCTTCCACGACACCGACGAAGTCTACCGCCAGCAAGCCGTCTACGAAGGCGTGGTCCCGGTGCGCTACCGGCTCCCCGAACCCGGCGTGGTGGCCGACGCCCTGCAGCAGATGGCGCTCTACCAACTGATCCGGCGCGGGATCCATCGGTGGCGCGACGCCACGCGGCAGGCTGACGGCGATTCCCTGCCGACGATCCGCAGCGAGATCACCTGGTTCAGCCGCAGGTCCAGCGATTGGCCTGACGACCTGCGACGTAACGTCGACCAGACAGCGGAGGTGGTACGCTCGCTGCATCGCTACCTGGGCGACCGCGGCGTCGCCATGTCGGCGTGCCTGGTGCCCTCGGGTTTCGCCTGGACCGACGAGGTGCGGGCCGGGAAGCAGCACCCTCTGTATGGCTGGCCGGCGACGACTTGCGTCTCGCAGCAAGGTCTGGAGGAGTATCTCCGCCAGCACTGCCACACCGCCGGGATCCCGTGGATCGACCTGCAGGCAGCCTTCGAACAGGCCAAAGCCAGGTCACCGGAGCTTCTCTTCAACACCCTGGAAGGCCACTGGACGGCCGCCGGCCATGCCGCCGCGGCTGCCGCTCTGGAGGCTTACCTGGTCGGGCCGCTATCCGAGGGCAACGCGCCCTCTCCCCCGTCGCCGTAAGGAACCGACCCATGCTCAAACTCGGCTGCATGTCTCTCAGTTACAGCCACGAATTCCGCGCCGGCCAACTGGACCTGGCCGGTTTCGTCGAGCGCGCCTACGAACTGGGGCTCGACGGCATCGACATCCACACCGGCGCTTTCGCCTCCACCGAACCCGCCTACCTGCGCGCCGTCCGCATGCAGGCGCTCAAGCGCGGCCTGGCGCTGTCGTACATCGGCGTCAGCAACAACTTCGGCAAACCCACCGAGCAACTGGCCGACGAAGTCAAAGCAGCCCGGCACTGGATCGATGTTGCGGCATACATGGGAATACCCCTGGTGCGCGTGTTCGCGGCCTGGGTGCCGGCGGGTGACACCGAGGCTGCCGTATGGGCCAGGATGATCCCCTGCCTGAAGGAGGTGGCCGAATATGGGGCCGACAAAGGCGTAGTCATCGGGCTCCACAACCACAACCACGGCTGCGTCACCCGCACGGGTCGCGACGTGCGCCGGATCTTGGCCGAGGTGGACAACCCCTACTTCTCGCACATCCTGGACACGGGGCAGTATGTCGGATCCCCCGGGGCATCGGGCGCCAATGGCCAGGAAGACCCGTCCCTCGATTTCTACGGCAGCATCGCCGAGACAGCCCCCCTGGCGGTGCATGTCCGGTGCAAGATCTACCGAATCCAACAGGGCGTCGAGGAGTGGCTGGACTACCCGCGTATCTTCGCCATCCTGCGTCGGGTCGGCTTCAACGGGTGGTTGTCGATCGTCTACGAAGGCCAGCAGGTGGAAGCCGAAGTCACCGCGGTTCCCAAGGCGGTACAGTACCTTCGGCGGCTGATCGCCAACGGCTGATTGCCGCGCCTGAACGGGCCGACGGTCGGCCACCCCGACCGGCCGTCGGCCACCCGATCACACCCGGATCCGGAGCGCCGTCACCGCGGCGCGTTCGCTCCCCAGGCGTCGGCCAGGCTGAAAACGAGCGGCGGCGACTGGCGAATGCGTCCGTCAAGTTCGAGCGCCAGCAGGGCGCCCAGCAGTTCGGGGACCGGGCGCCCGGTGACAGCGGCGAGTTCGTCGATGTGGAGCGGACCTCGCTTCAGGTGCGGCCACAGCCCGGTGTCGCCGCCGGCGGCGGGCAGTGCCGCGGCCGGCGTCGGCGCCATCCCCAGCAGCGTCAGGATGTCAGTGCCGTTTTCCACCAGCGCCGCCCCATCGCGCAGCAGTTCGTGCCCACCGCGGTTGCGGCCATCCAGGACGCTGCCCGGCACAACCATGACCTCGCGTCCCTGCTCACGGGCATGCATGGCGGTGTTGAGGGCGCCACTGCGCCGCGGCGTCTCCACCAGGACCACGGCCCGCGACAGGCCGCTGATCAGGCGGTTGCGCTGCAGGAAGTGGTGCGGCCGCGGCCTGACGCCAAGGCCGAATTCAGACACGAGGGCACCGGCACCGCGCAGGCGCTGACGGAGGGGCTGGGAGCCTGACGGGTATACCACGTCAAGGCCGCAGCCCAGCACGGCTACGCTCGTGCCACCCGCGTCCAGTGCTCCCACGTGGGCCGCGCTGTCGACGCCCACGGCCAGGCCGCTGACGACACACACCCCCGCGGCGGCCAGTTCCTGCGCCAGGCCACGCGCCACCCGCCGGCCGTAAGGGCTCGCAGCACGGGGTCCCACCACCGCTACCGCCGCCGGCTGGAACGCCACCTCGCCCCAGACATACAGGATCGGCGGGGGTACGGCGATCTCGCCCAGGGAGGCCGGGTAATCGGGTTCGCCACGCACCAACAGCTGAGCTCCCAGGCGCTCGACATCGTCCAGTTCGCGGTCGGCCCACTGCCGCAGACGCGCGACCGACGCAGCCGGGGGATCGGTGCCGGTGACCCGGCGCCACACCGCAGGGTCACCGGTCACCGCCTCGTCGGCCGACCCGAAGACAGCTGCCAGGCGTTCGCTGTGGCCGTGGTCGACCCCTGCCATGCGGACCAGCACCAGCCAAGCCTGCCGTTCCGGCCGCGGCAATGGCCGGGCCTCGGGTACGGGCGGGTTTTCCGTCATGCCGGTGGGGCCTCGTTCCGGCGCTCGGTCGATCGCAGCTGGCGCAGCGCGCGGCCCAGCGACACCACCATGTCCGTCAGACCGTGCCCGGTCACAGCTGAGATCAGAAAGCGCTCGCCGGGCAGCTCCGGAAACGGATCTGCCAGCGACGGCGCACTCCCCAACAGATCCGCTTTGGTCATAGCCACGGCGTAAGGGCGATCCAGCAGGAGTGGGTCGAACTCGCCGATCTCGTGCCGCAGCTTCGCCAGGTCGCCGGCGAGGTCCGCGCTGGTGCAGTCCAGCACGAACAGCAGCGCACGGGTCCGCTCGATGTGCTTGAGGAACCGCAACCCCAACCCCTTGCCCTGGTGGGCGCCCTCGATCAAGCCGGGCAGATCCGCCAAGACAAATGACTCCTGCTCAGCCCACCGCACAATGCCGAGAATGGGTTGCAGGGTCGTGAACGGGTAATCGGCAATCTTGGGGTGGGCCGCGGACAGGCGTGCCAGCAGCGTCGACTTGCCGGCGTTCGGGAAGCCGACCAGACCGATGTCGGCCAGCAACTTCAGCTGGAGATTGACGGTTGCCGTCTGGCCGGGCTCGCCGGCGTCGGCGCGCCGAGGCGCCTGATGGCGAGCAGTAGCGAACCGAGCGTTGCCGCGGCCACCACGGCCACCCGGCAGGGCCACGAAGACCTGGCTCGGATCCACCAGATCCGCCAGCAGTACCCCAGCCTCGTCCAGAACGGACGTGCCAGGCGGCACGCGGACCACGGCATCTTCGCCACGGGCGCCTGTCAGCGTCTTGCCTTTGCCGTGCTCACCCCGACCCGCGCGCACGTGGGACCGGTAGCGGAAGTCGAGCAGCGTTGACAGGTTATCGTCGACCATGAACACGACACTGCCGCCGTCGCCCCCGTCACCTCCGTCGGGGCCACCACGCGGCACGAACTTCTCGCGTCGGAAGCTGACGCAGCCATTGCCGCCAGCGCCACTCTCGATGACGATCTTCGCTTCGTCGATGAACATGGCGTTCAGCGGTACCCGAAGCGCAGACGCAGGCGCTCCTCGACGCAGGGAGGCACAAACCCACTCACATCGCCTCCCATCTGAGCCACCTGCCGCACCACCGAAGAGCTGAGGAACATGTACTCGGCGCGAGTCATCAGGAACACGGTGTCGAAATCGGGCCACAGCTTGCGGTTGGTCAGCGCCATGGCGAATTCGCTCTCAAAATCCGTAACCGCACGCAGGCCGCGGACAGCCAGTTTGATCCCGTGGCGCCGGGCGTAATCGACGAGCAACCCCTCGTGGTGGTCTACCCGCACGCGAGGTCGGCCGGCCGTCGCATCGCGGATCATCTCAATGCACTCGTCGAGCGAAAACAGGGGCTTCTTCTGCGGATTGACGGCCACCAGTACGGTGACCTCGGCGAACACGTCGAGGGCGCGGTCCAGAATGTTGAGGTGACCGAAGGTGATCGGGTCAAAGCTGCCCGGATACAGGGCCGATTCCACCGTGAGCTCCTTGACTGCCGGACGGCCGCGTCGGCACGCCTTCGTGGCGAAGGGTTCAGGGGCGCGCCAGCGCCAACTCGAACGCGACAGAGAGTTGGGTCTGAGGGGGGACAGTGCCGTCACCGTGGGGCGCCACGGCCACCGCGGTGAGCACCACTCGAGGCGCTTCCTGGCGCAGGCCGTCCAGTAGTGACCGGACCTGCGCCGGCGTCCCGGCGGTTGACAAGGCGTGGGGGCCGCCTCCCGCGGCGCCGACGTTGGCAGGAGCCGGAATCACACCCGGCAGGCCCAGCCGTCGCGCCAGGAGCGCCAACCGGCGCAGGACCGCCGTTGCGTCCGGGGCCGACAACGCTGCGGGTCGGGGCCAGACCGCGGTCTGATGTTGCCCCCGCATCACGAACCTGTACCGCTGCGGGCTGTTGGTGGAGGCGGAGCCAATGCTCCACCAAGTCACGACGGCCGGTGCCCGGGCCTGCCGCAGGGTGTCCAGAAAGGCCTCCACGGGGCCGGCGGCCGGGCTCTCGCCCGCCAGCACATAGGCGCCGGTGGTATCGCAGGTCAGTTCGACCAAGCTCACGCCCGGGGACAGGCGTGCGCACAGGTCCAAAGTGGCCCCGCACGGCGAACAGGCCTGGCCACGGCCCGGTTGGCCCGGTGCCAGGCCAACGACGCCGGGCGGCCAAGATCGCCCCGAGTCGGCGAGGGCCGCCTCACCGCCGCGGGCGGCCGCCGACGCCGGCGTTGGCGCAGCCTGCGTACCAGCGTCACCGCTGCCGGGCGCCGGGCTCTGCCCGGCGAGGACCAGAGGCACCGAATCGGCGTCCATCCAGGCAGGTTCAGCCATGCGCGACGCTGCCGGGGGGGGGCTCACCCGCTCACCCCAGGGCCAGTCGCCCCCCGTGTGCCCCTGCCACAGCCAGGCGAAGGTGATGCCGCCGACCAGCCCCAGGGTACCAACCACCCACGGCCACCGGCAACGAGCACGGGGGGTAAGGTGGATGCGGATCACGAGAGCATCCGGCCGCAGGCAAGCCCGACCGCCACGGCATAGGCCGGGCCATCGGCAAGGGTATCCGACAACTCGTCACCGCGCCCGGCCAGGTCCATGCCCGCGAAGGGGTCGAAGGGCGCGCACGGCACACCCAACCGCCCGGCCAGGAGTTGGCACAGCGCCTCCACGTCCTCCCCGGTCACCCAGACCCGGTGCAGCGCCTCGCCACCGCACTCGCGTTCGAGACGCAGCAGACAGCCGTCGGCCAGTTGGGCCAGGTCGAGTGAACGCACGGTATCCGCGCTGATACGTCTGACCATCGCCAGTTGCCCTGCACGCAGGACCATGGCCTGCAGGCAGGCCGGCCCGCGGTGGATGATCCACTCGGTATCAGTGCCCTCGAGAATGCCCAGGGCCTCGGCGGCGTTGCACAGGGCGAAGGGTTCCACATCGACCTGGGCGCCCGGAGCTCCTGCCTGGGCCAGCAACTGCCGGTGCAACTCCACGGCCTGACGCCGAACCGCGACCAGGAAGCCCGCCTCCGGCAGCAGTACGCAGTCCGTCGCATGGAGCGCCCCGTGATCACCCAGCAACTGGCTCATCTCCCATCGCAGGTGATCCAGGTTCGCCTGACGGCCGCGGCGGTTCGCCGGCCCGCCGATCAGCAGCGGCCGCCCTTTGACCAGAGCCGCCTGGGGATCAACAGCCACGACGGGTCGGGGCGCCCGCCGGCCATTCCGTTCCAGCAGCCGCCGCACTGCGCCGACCAGCTCACCCCGGTACTCGTCGTCGACCAGGTCACCGGAAGCGAACGGACGCTCGAGGCTCTCGGCGTCGGCGCTGTGCAGCACCAGTCGACCGCGGCGCCGGCCCAGGCCAACGGCACGCAGCGTCCCACCGCTGAAGTGGAACCCCGTTGCCGCTCTCCACTTGGCTCCCAGCAACGCCGACTCCTCCACCAGTGCGGCTTCCGCAGCGGCCACCAGGCGCGGACGGGAAATCACCGCCCGGCTCTAGTGCTGCAGACAACCAACGGACGCAGACGGGCCAACGTTTTCGGCCCGATACCACTCACTCTGTCGAGTTCGCCAACCCCGGCAAAGGCACCGTGGGCCTCGCGGTAGGCGACGATGCGACCGGCGATGGCCGGACCGATACCAGGTAACTCCTGCAACTGTTGACAGGTCGCCTGGTTGATGTCCACCGGATCACCGCCGGTTGCCCGGTCAGGCGACACCGCCGGCGTTTGCCGCGGTGTCCGACCTGTGGCCGGGACCGGCACCGACACTGAAGCGACCCCTTCCGCCGGGGGGGTAACCGCAGCCGCCGGCAGGACGCGGAACTCCTGCAGGGCAGCGGGACGGAAGTAGTCCACTGCCGCCAGCGCACTGCCCACCAGCAGGGCAGCGCCGAGGAGCAGCAGGGCAGTCTGCTCTTTGCGGTTGAACATGGAAGATACCTCGGGCCGAGGCACCGGGCAAACGGGCACCGGCTCAGCGCAGGTAGAACGTTCCGGAGAGCCGTACCTCGCGGATCTTCCTGGTCTTGTCCGTCAACCGGTTGTGGTTGTTCTCAACCCTGATCACACCCTCGCCGCGGAAGTTGTCGCTGAAGCTGTAGGACACCGTGCTGGCCGTCCACCAACGGGCCGTGTCGGTGATCGGGGCCCGCGGACTGTACCCGGTAGCGCTAGAGCGGTTCTCCGCTTCGAAGGCCAATTCGTACTTGGTGTCGACCGAGCTCTTCAGCTTGCCGAACACCGGCAGGCTGCGCGGTTTGAGGTTGTGGCGCACGGTCAGCGTGGTCGTGCGCTTGCTCTGGGCGGTGGAGCCCCGCAGCTGCGCCACGGCCAGCGTGGAATCCTGGTCTGTGCCCAACTCGTAGTCGAGGTTGGAGCCGCGGTTGTAGACTCTTTCAATAGATGTCGAGGGCCCGAAGCGCCAGCGCCAGTTCCAGGTGAAGCGCAGGTTGCGCGCCGTCCCCTTGCTGATCAGATCGTCGGGCAGCAGCGTCTGCTCGCCCTCGCGCTCCCGCGAGGCTTCGTACGCCACCGTCAGCTGGGGACCGGTAACCAGGCGCTTGATCAAGGGCAAGCGGTCGATGCGGTTCCACGAGACGTCGATGCGGGGGAAGCGCTGCTCCTTGCGCACGCGCAGCCGCGTTTGGCTGCTGCCACTGCGCCGTTCGAGCTTGTCGTTGTAACCGGTCTTGACGCTGACGCCAAGCGGCAAGCGCAGGCCGCTGCCCATCTCGAGCGTGGTCGTCTGGTTGGAGGCATCCTGTTGGGTCAAACCGACGCCCGCGCGACCCACGCGCAGCGAGTCGTCGACGCCCAGCTGGTACAACCAGCCCGGACGCCGCACGAGGTTATAGTTGCGGGTGGTGATGCCGCGCCGCCAAGTTGCGGTAACGGGTTCCAGGTAATCGCCGGTGAACGCCATGGCGCGCCACAGCACAAAGGGCCGACCGGGCGCCTGGGTGGGGGGAGCGGCCTCGCCTGCCGGGGTCTCAGGCGGCGGTTCCGCCGACGTCGGCGACTCGCCCTTCTCGCCGTCGCCGCGTCGCCGTGGCGACGGCCGGCGCAGACCCGTGCCCGAACCGCCCTTGCCCAGGCCCTTGAGGATCGCCGGAACCTTCAGGCTGAAACGGGCCGACACGTCATTCTTGGTGCTGATATCGCGCGTCTTGATCGGCATGCCGTTAGTGCTGTCGACCAATGACTGGGTCCGTCGCTGGCTCGGGTCGTTGTTTTCCTCGTACGAGGACTCGAACGTGTAGTTCTGGTCCAGCCAGCGGACCACCTGCAGATTGGCGCTGACACTGGCCGTCTGCTGCCGGCCTACCTCGCGGCCGAAACTCAGCGCACCCGGCTCGAAGCGTTTGCGCAGGTCCCGGTCGACGCGGAGCGAGTAGTCGCCGGTCAGCGGCGTGATGGGGTTGACCTTGGCTGTGTAGTTCTCGTTCAGACGGAACTCCTCCTGCCGCGTGGTGTCCACCCGGCCGGTGGTCCGGTCCCGGTCTGCTGCCTGGAAGGACGCCGACACACGCCGGTTGGCGCCCATCGAATAGGCGAGGTTAGCCGGCAAGTACCAGAAATGCAGCTGGCGCAGGCCTTCCGGTAGAGGGGCCGGCAGCCAGCCCAGAGGCTGTACCGAAGCGCGCGGGAAAGGCACGCGATAGCTGAAACTCATGGTCTGGGCGCTCTGGTCGTCGAGGGGCCGAACCGGTGTGCTGCGACTCTCACGTGAATGCGACAGGCGGAAGTTGACCTGATCCAGGGTCCAGTTCAGGATGGGGTTTTTGCCCTGTCGACGACTCACCGAAAGATCGTAGAACTCCTTGGTGTGCCAGGAGCGCAGCGAATCCTTCTCCACTGACGTCAGCTCCACGTCGGAACTGGGGCCAAAGCGCGGCAGGCTGAACTCACTGAGCAGCTGCATTTTCACCGGAATGGCCAGAGCCCAGCTCCCGGGCAGGAACTGCTGGACCTGCGTGGTAGCCTGCACGCTGCCCGATACGTCGGTGCTGTTACCGCCGCCTCCGGTAACGGTCCGGAAATCCTCCTGCTGCCACTGAACCTGGCTGTCGACCACCATGAAATCGGCCAACTGCGTGTTCAGGCGCGCGTAGGCAGCCAGCCCGGCATCGTTCCGCGCCTCGTCGAGCAGCAACTCGTCGAGGAACACCTGACCACTGTAGCGATGGGACTCTCCGCGGTTGCGCAGCCCCAGCGACAGCAGCTTGATCTGCTGCATTGAGGGGTTGCCACGGACGCGGTACACGGCCGGTTCGCCGTCGCGCTTGGCGGGGTCGCGCACCACCAGCTGCAGGGCCACGCGAGGATCGTAACCGGACTGCCGCAGCTGCGCCAACGCCGCGGGCGTCAGCCGGTCTTGGCCGAGCACCGGCCGACCGTCCGTGCCCACGGCGCCACGGGGGTCGATCACCAGGTACTGGGGGTCGCCTCCGAGCAGGTCCAGGCGGCCGCTCTGCAATACCGCCTTCAACTGGGACATCAGCAGCAGATCGACGTCGACCTGATTCCCCTGCCAACCCGCCCGTCCGCCTTCCCAGCCGGGGAACACCGGCGAAATGTACTCGTAGTAGTTGGTGCTATCGGCGCCGAAGCGGACGAACAGCTCCACGTCGCTGGAATCGCCGCGCACATAGCCGACGTCGCTGGAGTCGCCGTGCACATCAACGCGCAGCCGGCGGTAACTGGTGTAGCTGGCGGCACGCGGCAGCACCTTGGTGGCGGCCAGCTGATGCCCCGGCTCCAGGTCCGTGTAAGCCAGTACCAGCGACTGCTCCCGCTCTCGCGTGCCCGTGCTGGCGTTGCGGCGCAGATGCACGCCAGGCGGGGGCCGGTACGCCGGGTTGCGGTCAGTGCCGACTACCGTGACGTTCAGGCCCTCAAGACTGCCGATCGGATACGCATCGGTCAGCGCCCGAACATCGTCCTCCTGCCACTCATTGCCGACGATTTCGATCAGGGCGATCTCTACCTTCACCGGTTCGCCGGTGGGCGTCGGCGACCCAGCAAATAACAGTCGCGCATACTCAACCCGGGTGGAGTCGGGCAGGCCGACGCGTCGCGTGCGCGCCCCGAACAGGGGCAAACGGATCTGTCGCCACCCCTTGGCGCTGCGGGTGTCGGGCACCTCGTCCTCACCGCTGGCCAGGTCCACCTCGTAGTGGTAGTAGTCGTCGCGGCGGTTCAGCACACCGTCGCCGTTCAGGTCTTCGGAGTCAGGCCGGTCGCTGGTCTCGTAGTCGCTCTTGTTGCCCTGTGTGCCGTTGATGCGCGAATAGTCGTCACGACCCCGCGAGCTGTCGTAGTGCCAGTTGTCCCCTTCGGGATCCTCGCTGCGACGCCATGGGTGCAGAGGATCAGCCGTGGGGTACAGCTGGTCGTAAGCCGTGCGCCGCTCGGCCAGCGACCGCGTGGTGTCGAAAGTGGCGTCGCGCAGCCGCAGATAGTAGTTGAGCTCCTGTTCATCTGTCCGACCATCGATGCCTATGTCCTCTTCCTCGGACACGGCGCCATCGCCGGTGCTGCGCCCCGGCAAAGGGTGGTCCTCGGTATCGATACGGCCGTCACCATCCGTGTCTTCGCTGACCGCCCCCAGGTCAAGCCCGATACGGCCCACGTCGCCACGGACCCACAGCTCGACGAATTTCGACTGCGAGAAGTCGCTTACCGTGGCGAAGGCGGTGCTCAGACCGGCCCACGAACTGGCGCCTGCGGGATCCGGTGTCAGTTCCAGGTTAAGGACATCGATGCGGTTGTTCTGCGCGTCGACCTGGTCTTCCTGATTGGGCCAGATGTCGGTGCGCAGGACGGCGCCATACGGGTTATACCACACCAGCAGGCCGCGCGTGGCGGCCGTGTACCCGCCGTCGGGAGGCACCGCCGACAGCGTCCAGTGGGTGCGGCCGACGGCCAGACTTGAGGGCCTTTCGCTGCCCTCAAAATCGTCGATATAGCCAGCCCCTTTGGTGTTAAGATTGGGCCGGCTCTGCGCCAGTTCGGCTTCCACAGTCAACTCAGAAGGCGCGGCCGTCTTAAGCAGCGGCAGGGCGTCAACCATCCGGGTCAGGAACGGCGCTGAACGCTTCGCCCGCAGGTCGAAATCCCAGACGACCGATCGCGTCGGCTCGCTGCCAACCCGCACGCGGTTCTCGCTGGTCCGTTCGTTATTGTAGATGACGGTGCTGCCCAGGCGCCCCTCACCATTCCAGAACTCGTACTCGGTTCGCAACCCGAGCAGCGTCTTCTGCTGACTGCCCAGGCCCAGCAGGTCATCGCTTTCGTAGGTGATCTCCAGGTCCACGCCCGGGTCGCCGACCTCCTGCGCCACCTGCCCCAGGAAGCTGACGTTGCCGACGTAGTCGACATTGAAGTCAGTGCCCCGCTGCAGCTGCTTGCCGTTGACGCGGACCTCAACCGTCTCGGCCCGGATGCCGCCCAGGCCGCCCCCCAGGTTGATACGCTGTTCCGCCGAACTGGACCGCACCTGGATGATGTAACGGCTGGCCGATACCAGGTCGCGCTGCTGCTGGCTGGTGTAGATGGTCGGAACGGTCTCTTCCAGCGTCTGGTACGTGGCCGACTGGGGGTCAAAAGGCGTCTGGTCAGGCAGGATCAGATGGCCACGGTACTCGTCCAGGCCTTCGTAATCTTTGTCGATCACCCGGTCCGGCGGGGTGTTCGGGTCCTGTCCGCGCTGGTCGAGCCCGACCAGCTGGAGGAACGAGCGCCCGCCCTGGGACGGTTCCGGGTCGCCCCCCGCTACCTCGCGCAGCACTTGGATGTCGAGAGTCCGTTTGTCGAATTTCTTCGCCGTGCCGTACGAGCTCCCGCCTATGCGGTACACATTCTTCCACTCAAGGTCCCAGGTCGGGAACTCGGGTCGGGCATCGCGGGCCTTGAGCAGCTTGAGGCGCAGGGTGTCGCCGCTAGCGCCGCGGCCGCCGACCTGGTTGCCGCCCAGGGTCCGGTAGCTGACCGCCAGCGCATGGCGTTCCGCTACCGCCCGGTCGAGGATGATGTAACCCAGTTCCGCCACCAGCGCGTATTCGTTGTCCGGATCGAGCCGATGCCAGGTACCCCTCTCGATCCAACCTGTATCTTCGCGGGGGGAGTCCGGATCCGCGTACGCCACACCCGGCTGCGCCAGATCTTCGGCATCGTTCAGCGTGTTGAAGTCGTTGACATAGACGCTCAGCGTCGAAGGATCGATGTAGTCGCTCCGGGGCACGGTGGTACCGCTGGAAACCTTGCGGAAATCGGGCAGGTGTTCGCGGTAGAACTCGTCCAGGAAGAAGTACGTGTTGCGCAGGAACTGCCAGTCGCGCACGATCGCCGTGTCGACCGAGGCCCCGCCTTTGAACGTTCGGCGGTTGCTCTTGCTCTTCTCGTGGCTGGCAATCGTGGTGAAGGCCAACGGGCCCAGGTGGCCTTTGGCCCGAATGCCGAACAACCCCTTGTTCTGCTGCCGATAGCCGACGAAGCGCGTCGCCGGCAGTTCCAGGGTGGTGTTGCCGGCCTGCACTTCCTGGAAAATGGCGTCCTCATCGCCTTTGTAGTCCAGCTTGATCTGGTTGGCGAGCTGGTCGCCCAAACCGCTGGAGAACGCCGAACCCAGGCTTTCCGTGTCCTGGTTGATGCGGATGTTGATCAGTTCGCCGACCTTACCCTCGACGGTGAACTTGGAGTCCTGCTCCATACGCAGTGAGGGGAACTTGGACGGGCCACCAGCAGCAGTGCGCACCTCGCCCTGTGTCCACTCGCTCTTGCCGGCGATGGTTATGGTGCGCTGGCCGCTCAGGCTCAGGGTGGGCCCCTCGTCCCCGACGATGCGGCGCAGCGCCCTGGATTCGGGAAACGGCACCGTCCATTTGAGCCGTTGGTTGTCGCCCTGCAGCTGTCGCACGGTCGAGCCGCGCATGCCCCGACGCACCTGATCTTGCCACACCTCGCGCCGCTGCCGGTCGTATTCGAAAGCCAGGTAGCGATCGATGGGCAGGTGAACGCCGGGGCCGCTGGGGAAACCGGCTACCAGGAACTGGTAACCGGCGCCGGCGGAGTCGACACGAACGTCAAATTCCGCCAAGCCTTTCCGACTCAAAGGCAGGAGCGTCTGGCCCGGGGCCAGGCGGGCGGGCACGTCGGTGCCGCGCGCCCGGTCCGCCAAGGGCCCCGCCAGCAGCGTCGGGCGGAGACTAGGCGCGGCAATCGCGGTTGCCGGCACCAACAGAGCCAGCAACGCCAGAGCGCGCCAGCGCCGGCTCACGACCAAGAGAAAGGCCAAGGCGGCCAACCAGATTGTTGGGAAGCGCATGATGCCGCGGGTTAGGCCCTGGTGACCAGGGCGCTGGAGCCGAAAGACCGGACGTGCACCAGGCGCAATAGGCGAACTCCGCGGCGAGGCGGCCAGAAGGAACGGGGAGGGGGGCAGCAACCGGTTGTGCGCCAGCCAAACGCCTGTAACATAGCACCCAGCCCCGCTTTGTTCAAGACCATCGGCCGATCGAGCGGTTCCCCATCGGCGCCGTCCGGCTCCCTGCCGGCAAAATCCGTGCCTGGTCCGCCACAGCCGCCGTGCGGCCGGCACGTTCCCCCGGGGCGCCTATATTTGGCTGGCAGACGCGCCTCCCGGCGACTGGCACGCTGGGGTGACACCATTGTGTAGCCAACGGAGCAGGCCACAGCCGGCATGTATCTGCTTTCCCGCTACGTCCTGAAGGAGCACCTGCTGCCATTCCTGCTGGGCCTGGGTCTGCTGCTCTTCGTCCTGCTCATGGACGTCGTGCTGCAGATGCTGGACCAGATCCTCAGCAAGGGGCTCGACTGGAGCGAGGCAGCCGAGCTGCTGGTCTACAACCTGGCCTGGATCATTGCCTTGGCCGTGCCCATGGCCGTGCTGGTCGCCGTCCTCATGGCTTTTGCCCGGTTGGCGTCCGATCAAGAGGTCCTGGCCGCCAGAGCCGGTGGCGCTAGTGGCCTGCAGTTGCTCGGTCCCGTACTGATCGCCGCCGGCATCCTGACGGTGGCCATGGTGCTGTTCAACGACGCGGTCCTGCCCGATTGGAACCACCGGGCACGCAACCTGACCGCCAGCCTGAAGCGCCGCAAGGCCGCCCTGGCGCTGCAGGACCGCCAAGGCCTGTTCATCCATGACCTGGGACGCTACAGCCTCCTGGTGCAGCGCGTGGATGGTGGCGCCAACCGGATCGAGGGCATCACGATCCACGAATCCGGTGACGGCGGCCAGCCGACCACCATGCATGCGGCCGAAGGGGCGCTCCAGCTGCTGGGCGACGGCTCCTATGTGCGCCTTGAGCTGCGTCAGGGCGAGTTCTTCCAGCCCGACCCGCAACTGGCCACGGCTTTTGTCCGCGGGACGTTCCAGCGCCAGGTGCTGCACATCCAGGACCCGCAGCGCGCCTACCGCCCCCAGGGGTCCACCTATCGCAGTGACCGCGAAATGGGCCTGGCCGCCATGGCGGCCGCGGTGCGGGAACGAGAGGCCGAGCAGCGCCGCGGTACCGGACTGATCGACTCGCTGACCGCGGTGCTCCAGTCCCTGTCCCCAACCACCGCCGCCGGTGAAGCCGGCACGCGCGTCCGCGAGCGTCTGGAGCAGGAGCAGCGCCTGTCCGCCCAGCGGGACCAACGGATCGACGAACTACGGGTGGAAATCCACAAGAAGTTCTCCATCCCCTGCGCCTGCGTGGTGTTTGTGCTGGTCGGGGCGCCGCTGGGGGTTTCGGTCCGGCGCCGAGGTGCCGCCGTGTCGGTGGCCATCAGCCTGGGCTTCTTCTGGGTCTACTGGATGTTCCTGATCGGTGGTGAGGAACTGGCCGACCGCGGTCTGGTGCCGCCGGCGGCCGCGATGTGGGCGCCCAACGTGCTCTTTGCCGCGGTGGGACTGGTCCTGGTACGGGCCGTCTTTGCGGATCGCCGATGGCACCTGCCAGGCCGCCCGGGCGGTCGGCGATGACCGTGCGCCGGCTGGACGGCTACCTGCTAAGCCGCTTCGCCCTGAGCCTGGCCCTCAGCATTGTCGGCCTGCTGCTCATTGCCGTGGTGGTGGACCTGACCGAGAGCCTCGACACTTTCATCGACCACCGGGCTGCGGTGGGCCAGGTTCTGGTCTATTACGGGTACCACGCGCCGTACTGGGTGGCCCTCACCCTGCCAGTCGCGGCCCTGCTCGGAACCTTGTTTACCCTCACCTCGCTGGCCCGCAACAACGAGATCGCCGCCATGAAGGCCCTTGGCGTCGGCCTGCACCGACTGCTGCTCCCCATACTGCTGTCGGCGCTGGGCTTCAGCGCCGGGGCGTTCTGGTTCGCCGACCGGATCGTGCCGGAGGCCACGTACCGCGCAAACGCCATCCGCGAGCAGATCGCGGCCGCGACGCCCCAACGCGGTTTCCGGCGACACGTGGTCCTGCAGGACGTTGACGGCCAGTTCGTCAACGCCAGGACCTACGACAGCGAGACGCGACAGGCGCTGGGGGTGTGCTGGGAACAGTTGGCCAAGGGGCGCGCGACGGCGCGCGTGGCCGCCGAGACCCTGGCCTGGCGGGGCGACCACTGGCTGGCCCGCCGGGGCCAACGCTACGATCTGCAACCCGAGCGCACGGTCAGCACCGCCTTCGACAGCCTGTCCCTCAGCTGGCTGACCCTGCGGCCCGAGGACCTTGCGCAGGAACAGCGGCGGCCGGAGGAGATGACCTATGCCGAGTTGCGGGCCCTGGTAGACCGGGCCACGGTCAACGGCGAAGATGCCACGCGGCAGGTCGTGGACCTGCACCTCAAGCTGTCGTTCCCGATGACATGCTTCGTCATTGTGCTGCTGGGCGCGCCCTTGGGCGCCAACGCCCCGCGGGCTGGCCTGGCCAACCGCTTCGGCATGGGCGTGCTGGTGTGCCTGGCCTTCTACGGCTGTGTCAAAGGCGGCCAGGCACTGGCCTGGAACCACGTGTTGCCGCCGTGGCTGGGCGCCTGGGCCGCCAACCTCACCTTCGGCGCCCTGGGCCTTTGGCTATTGGGGCGCGCCCATACGTAAACGGCCGCTCGGACCGGGCGGCATGGCCCACCGCGGCGCGCTGGCCCGCCGGGCAACCGGGAATCAGGGCGCGCCCTACCGGGGTCCACGGGCCCTCGACGCCCAACCGATGCCCGTGGTTGCCCTGCCGGCAAGGCGGTCTTCAGCCCTGGGTGCCGAGTTTGTGCTGCAGCTGGTAGATCCGCAGCTTGAGTTCCGCCGAGCGCCCTTTCCAGGATTCCAGCAGAGCACTGGCCTGCGCCGCCGCCGGCCCGTCGAGACGGCCAGCCAACTCGACTAGCACCTGGGCCAGGCGAGCCACCATCTCCTCCGAAGCTTTGAACGTCAGGTGCTCCACATGGGAGATCAGCTCGGGACCCGAACGCCGATCCGCCTGCCGCATGGCCGCCCGCAAGAAGGCGTCGTGGCGACGCACGAAACCATCGTCCTCGCCGCTGCGGGTGAGAAGATGGCGCAACAGCTCCGACGACGGCGCGCGCTCCAGCAGGTGGCGCGCCGCCCGGGCCAACTGCTGCCAGGCCCGCGCCCGCAGCGCGCCGTCCGTCTGCCCCGAGAAGTCGGGCCCGTCGCCGGCGACGACGAAGGCCTCGAACAACGGCACCTGGGGGACCCACTCGAGCAGGGGGAGCAGCCCTGCCGCGCCCGCTGCCAGGCTGCGCTCGATGAGC
This sequence comes from uncultured Gemmatimonadota bacterium, assembly GCA_903893785.1. Lineage (GTDB taxonomy): Bacteria > Latescibacterota > UBA2968 > UBA8231 > UBA8231 > CAITNQ01. Next base: position 47,813 of record CAITNQ010000160.1, on the reverse strand, counting down.
AGCTCGATCAACGCCTGCACCAGGGCCGGATGCATCCCCGGCAGCTTGGCCACCAGAACCCGCCCGGTCTCGGTCTGCGTGAACGGCCGCCCGGCCCGTTCGAGGGCCTCGACGCACAGCGGCAGCGTTTGCCGATTCAGGGGCACACCCAAGGCCGCCTCAACCGCCACGCCGGGGCGCTCATCCAGCAGGAACTCGGCAGCCTCGTTGCGCTGGCGCAGCGCCCACACCAGGATCACCGCCATGCCCTCGGTCTCGGCCTGCCGAGCCGCCTGCACCACCTGGCGGATGCGGGACCGCGACGACAGCCACTGACGGTGGAAGCCCAACGTCTGGGCCGCCGCCAAGCGCGCCGGTGCACCGACGCGGGCCAGCACGGCGAACAGGTAATCGACGCCGTCTACGCCCGGGATCAGCTGACGCAACTGCTCGACGGCCCGCGCCTGCTCCGTCGGTGACGTGGCGCCCGCCGCGAGCTTCAGCAGCTGTTCGAGCGATCGGTGCGGGTTCGCCGGCGCGGATGCCGGCATCGGTGTCGGCGGTGGTACCGACTCCCTCAGATCACGGATGTCAAGGACCATGGTTTCCCCTGCACCTGCCCGTCTCAGGCGCGTTGACGAGGTGATGCCCCCGGGTTGGGTGGCAACAGGTAAGCGTCCAGGAACCGGGTTACCTGCTCGAGCGCCGCCCGCGCCTGCTCCAGCCCGTCTACTGTCGGGCGGTCCAAGAACTGGCGGATGGTCAGCACGGGCGCGCTCACGCGGCCCCGCAGACGGGCCAGCAGTTCGTCGGACGACGGCGCCGACGGCGCCAGGGCACCGACGGCGCGTTCCTGCAGCACGACCAGCACGCCGTTCTCGGCCCCGATGCAGCAGGCCTGGAGGGTGACCTGGAGCGGGCGCGGGTGGTCCAGCAGTCGGATCAACTGAGGGGCGCCGTCAAGGACCACCGTCGGATCGACGCCGGTCAGGGCCTCAAAGGTCCCGGCGTCGAGTTCTTCAGCCGGGACTCCCAGCCACGCGGCAGCTTCCTGACTGGCCACTTCGACGCGACCGTCAGCGGCAAACAGCAGCAGGCCCACAGGCGCGCTGCCGGCCGCCGCCGTGGACGAGCGCGTGGCAGCCGGCGCGACCGGGCCCGACTGCTGGGCGATCAGTGCCTCCGGGGGCAGGCCGACAACGGTGGCGGCGGCACCGGCGGCAGGCGCTGCTTCCAGGGCCAGGGCGGCCAGGTCCAGCGTGTAACCGCGCCGTCCCGACTCCTTGAGCAGTCCTTCAGCGCGCAGTTCGGAGACCAGCAGACCGACCTCTGACCTTGCCGCACCCAACCGCACGGACAGGGCATGAAGATCGTCGTCAAGAAACGGATTACGGAGGTATTCGGCGAGCAAACGACGCTTGCTCGCGGCGTGAGGGCCGTCGGCTAGCGCGAGGATATCAGCGGCCGACGTCACCGCGAAGGCACAATCCACCATTCGGCCCTTGTCAGGGTTGGCACCGGGGAGGCGGACCGTGCGGCCAGCTTCGCGGGGAGCTAAAGCGCCGCCTGCGGTCGAGCAGGTTCGTGGGGGAACGAAATCAAGAATAACCACGCGAAGGAGCCAGGGCAAGCCCTCCGCGATGTGGGGGCCGTCGATGGCGCGGTTTTTGCGGGGTCTGTGCCGGACGCCCGTCGCGCCTCGCGGGGCTTCGCACCCAACTCGTTGGCGCCCAGTCCAGATCAATGTCTCAGAGCCAGCAAGACCGAGCCGTGACCGGCAGGCTTTTCCGGCCCGGCGGCGGCCAACGGCAGGAAATGAGCATGCCATACTACGGACAGCAGAAACGCGACCTGCGCGGCGGCGACGACGGTCTGTCGACCCGTGACAAGGCCGCGGTCATGATGGTCGCCCTGGGTGAGGAATGTGCCGGCGAGGTGATGAAATACCTGTCGGACTTCGAGGTCGAGGAACTGACGCAGACCATCACCGAGCTGCGAGCCCTGCCCACCGGGCTGCAGGACCAGGTGCTGGAGGAGTTTGAGCAGCACCTGTTGGCGGGCGAGTACATCAGCCAGGGAGGTGTGCAGTTCGCCCGGGCCGCCCTGGAACGAGCCGTCGGCCCGCGCAAGGCGCAGGAGATCGTGGACCGGGTCACCAGCAACGCCTCGGCCGGGTTCTATGTCCTGCGCAACGTGGCCCCGGAGCAGATCACGCCGTTTATCTCCAGCGAGCACCCACAGACCATTGCCCTGATCCTGTCCCAACTTGACCCCAACCAGGCGGCCGGCATTCTGGGCCAATTGCCCGATCGCCTCCAGGCCGAGGTAGCGTACCGGATCGCGACGCTGGAGAACATCACGCCTGCGGCGCTCAAGCAGATCGAGGAGAGCCTCGAGGCCAACCTGCGCGACCTGCTCGGCGGCAACCGCGATGCCGGCGGCCCGAAGGTTGTGGCCGACATGCTGAACCTGACCGGGTCTTCGGTGGAGAGGAGCGTGCTGGAGAAACTCGACGCCCATGACCCGGAGGTGGCCGAGACCGTCCGCAACATGATGTTCGTGTTCGAGGACGTCCAACACCTTAGCGACCGGGAGATCCAACTGGTCCTGCGTGAGGTGGAACAGCGCGATCTGGTGGTGGCGATGAAAGCCGCCAGCGAGGAGGTGAAGGACCGGCTACTGAGCAATATGTCAGAGCGCATGCGCGCTTTCGTGGAGGAGGAGATGGACTTCCTCGGCCCCATGCGCCTGAGCGAAGTAGAGGAGGTGCAGTTGCGCGTCGTCCAAAAGGTGCGCCTGTTGGAGGAGCAGGGCCAGGTGGTCATCACCCGCGGCGCCACGGAGGACACCTTCGTGTAGGCGAGCCGGGCGCGCTCCCAGCGCGGGTCCCACCGGGGCGCGCCGAGTCGAAGTACGGGCAGCGCCCTGCAGACCGGCCAGCGTTGCCGCAGGAGCCGCCGCGTGTTATTATCGCACATCGCCCTGCGGCTCAGCCGCTGCACCCTTGTCCCGGGAAAGCGCCGCCAGGCATGCGCGGTCTCTGCCACGCCCTTCTTGCGTGCCTGCTGTGCTGTGCCGTGGCGCAGGCCGCGCCGACAACGGGACGCCCGCGCACCCACCTGGTGCGCCGCACGGACACGCTTTCCGGCATCGCGGTCCGTTACGGCATCACCCAGCAGCAGCTGCGCCAGTGGAACGGCATCCAAGGCGACCGGGTCCTGGCCGGTCAGCGTCTGCGACTGACCCCGCCGCCGCCCCGACGCGACTGGCATGTGGTGCGCAAAGGCGAAACGCTGGCCCAGGTGGCCCGGCGCTATCGCCTACAACCGGACCAGTTGCGCCAGTTGAACGGCCTGCGCACGGCCCGGCTGGTCCCTGGCCAACGGCTGCGGGTGCCAGCCCGGATCGAGCCGTCCCCAGCACTCAAGACCGTCGCCCATCCGGTGCAGGTGGGTGAGACACTGGCCCAGGTAGCCCAGCGACACGGCACCTCGGTGGCCGTGCTGCGCGAGTTGAACGAGGTGACCGGCGACTCGATCAGGCCAGGATCGACGCTGCGGGTACCCGGCAACCAGGCGACGACCGAGACCCCGCCGCCAGAGCAGTACCGGGTGCGCAACGGAGACAGCCTGGGCTCGATCGCGGCGCGTTACCAGCTCAGCACGGCGCTCATCCGCCAACTGAACCGCCTGGAAAGCGACGTCATCCGGCCAGGCCAGGCCCTGCGGCTACGCCCCGGCAAGCGCGACGAAGGGGTCCACGTGGTCCAGCCGGGCGAGACCCTTACCGGCCTGGCGCGTCGGTTCGCCGTGTCGGTGGAGACCCTCCGCGACCTTAACGGGCTGGAGGGCGACCGCATCTTGGCCGGCCAGAAACTGCGCTTGGAAGAGGCGGCCGTCGCCACTCACCGGGTCGAGCGCGGCGATGCGCTGTGGGAGATCGCGCAGGCCTATGGAGTACCGCTGGCTGATCTGCGTCAGTTGAACGGCCTGAGCAGCGACCGCATCTATGCCGGCCAGGTGCTCAAAGTGAGCGGCAGCGGGACGCCCGGTTACGTGGACTACACGGTGAAGAAGGGCGACAACCTGACCCAGTTGGCCCGCCTCCATCAGATGTCAGTGGCGGAACTGAAGCGCGCCAGCGGCCTGCGCTCGGCGACCCTGCACCCCGGGCAGCGCCTGCGGGTGCGTCCTCTGCTGGGAGGTCCAGACACCACGGCCGCAGCCGTGGCGGCGGACCGCCTGCCGGCGGCGCTGCCGCAGCTGCCCCTGCTGGCCAGCGACAACGGGCCCTACTACTTCAGCCAACCCGCGGCGGCGCGCCAGACATCGAAGGGGTACTTCGAGGGGCAGCCTCGCTCACCCCGGGCCGCCTACCGTCAGGCCCGGCGCCTGTTCGACGCTTTTGCCGCCGCCGTGGACAGCCTGGAGCCGCTCAGCGACGACCTGGCGGGTTGGCACATAGTCCTGGACCCCGGGCACGGCGGCCTGGACCCCGGCGCCATCGTGGCCAGTCCTGACGACGATGGCACGCCGCTGTTCGTCGTCGAGGACGAGTACATGTACGACGTGGCGCTGCGGGTGTATGTCCTGCTGCGGTTGCATGGCGCCTCGGTCTGGTTGACGGTACTCAGTCCGGACCACCTGATCCGCAATGCCGAACCACCGTCCCAGACCTTCGTCAACGAGAAGAACGAGGTATACAACAGCGCCACGGCGAACCAGCCCGACAACGTGCGCGCGTGGCCGCGGGGCGCGAACCTGAACCAGCGCGTGCGCCTGGCGCGCCAGGCGCTGGCCCGCGCACCGGTCGGCCGCCGTCTGTTCCTTTCATTCCACGGCGATATCGACCCCAACTCGCCCGAAGCCCCGTTGGTACTCTACTACCAGAGCCGCGATGGCCGTCGCGGTGATCCGGCATCACGGGCCTTCGCCAGAGCCATGCTGCCCGCGCTGGGAGCCGACGCCTACTGCCGCGGCCAGGCGCTGGGGGTTCTGCGTGATAACCCGGCTGACTACAAAGTCCTGCTGGAACTGCGGAATATGGCGTACCGCGATCACCTGTGGGCGCTGCGCTACGATCAGCTGCGCCACCGCGACGCCGAAAAGGTGGTGCGGGGCATCAGAGACTGGGTGGGGAGCCAAGGGCTGAGCATGGATCGTTGAGCCAGCGCCGTCGAGGCACCCAACGTGGCCCACAAAGCGCCGTGGTGGCCCACGGGGCGGGACAGCGATGCAGTGGGTGGTGGGACCGCCGGCTCAGAAGGGCTTTTCCTCGATCAACCGGCGCGCCGCCCGCCGCACAACCTCGGGTTCCAGGCCGGCCAGTTCACACCAGGGGTCAATGCGCGCGCTTTCGACGAAATCGATTTCCGGGGTCGCGTCCATCGCCTCGGCCACGCCGTCGATCTTGGAGATCTCGCGCAGCGTACTCAAGATCATGGCGTTGGCCAATCGCCGGTAGGCAAGCGCAATCCGCTCGGAATGGGCTGCTTCCTGATCGGGTCTCATCGAGGGCACTCCTACCAGGTTGGGATCCCGTTCCGGGACGCCGCGAGCCACGGGCCAGCAACACGCTCGAGCGCAGGACCACCCCAAGGGCACGCCGTTGCCGGGGCAGGTCGCTGCCCGCGTCCGTGGTCGCCGGAACGTGTTCCGCACCAGTGCACGCACCGGTTCGGCCCTGGTGGCCACATATGTAATGTAGCCATTCCGCTGCCGATTGTTGCCAAAAAAAACGAGCGCGCCGGCCGCGGCGGGCCGTCAGCGCCGGCAGTACCCGCGCGCTGGGGCCTCGCTCCGGGTGACCACCCGGTCCTCTGCTGCGGCGCGGTACAACCGGCCGACCCATTCCAGCGTGCGGACCGCCTGCCAACCGTCGGCCAGCGGCGCGCCCCCCGTGGCCATGGCCTCCAGCATGTCAGCCCACTCCAGTTCCCAGGAACGGTCTTCGGCGGCAAAGCTGCGGCACTCCTCGGTGGGCACACCCCCGCCTGGCGGGCGCCGGCCGACCACCGCAGTCTCGGGTCCATAGGACCCACCGAGCCCCGAAGCCACCGCGTAGCCATCGCGACCATGGACTTCCAGGCTGAAGAGATTGCGCCACTGCGTCCAGCTGACCTGCACCGAGGCTACCTGGCCGGCTTCGGTGCGAAACAGGCCGAAGGCATTGTCCTCTACCTCCATGTTCCAGAACAGGGTGTCGACGAAGCCGGTCACGGCAGCGAAGTCCCCCAACAGCCACAGGGCCAAGTCGATCAGGTGGGCCCCCTGATCCAGCAGTTCGCCGCCGCCGCCGCGGGCCGGGTCGGCGCGCCATTCGCGCTCGTAACCGGGCCGGCCACCGTGACCATAGCGGCCGCGCACCGTGAGCAGGGGCCCAAGCACGCCCTCGCGACAGGCGCGCTGAACTGCCTGAACTGCGGGGTGGTAGCGGTGGTTATAGCCGGCCTTCAGGCACGTTCCTGCTGCCGCCGCGGCCACGGCGAGTTCACGCGCCTCGTCGGCGTGGCGCCCCATGGGTTTCTCGCAGAGCACGTGCTTGCCGTGCCGGAGCGCAGCCAGGCTCACGGGGGCCAGGGCGTCGTGGGTCGTCGCCACGACGACCACGTCCACGTCGGGGTCGGCGACCAGCGCCGACCAGTCGGCGGTTACCGCCGCGCCGTGGGTCGCTGCCAGGGCCGCAGCCCGGGCGCCGTCCAGGTCGGAAACGGCAACCACCTGACACTCCGGGTGGGCCGCCGCCACGCGGGCCCGCACAGCGCCGATACGGCCTGCACCCACAATGCCCACACGCAGCATAGGTCCCTCCTTGTCGGGCCGCGAAACGAAGATCAGGTGCCGTGATGGGGGGGCACCACGCGCCGCACGGTGTACCAGTCGGTTGCCATCACCTGGCTGATGTCCAGGTCTCCCCAACGGTCCCAGACCGCGCTGAGCAGACGGCCGCTCAGGCCGTCGGAACGCGGCGAGGCGAGGAACAGCACCAGGCGGGCCGCCAAGGCCGGATCGGTACCGCCGGAGGCTGCCTGGCGTTGCGCCTCGGCCGCGGCCGCCGGACCGGCCAAATCGCCCGCTTCCAGGGTCTCGGTCAGCATACGCGTGTTCACCGCTCCCGGCGCCACCGCATTGACATCGATACCCGTGCCCGCCAGCTCGGTGGCCAGGGTCTCGGTGAGACGGACCAGCCCCGCCTTGGCGGCGCCATAGGCGCTGAAATTGGCGCGAGGGGTCACCGCGCCGCCCCCGGACAGGTTGATGATTTTACCGTAGCGCTGCAAAAGCATCGCGGGGATGACCAGGCGCGCACACAGATAGGGCCCGGCCAGGTTCACCTGAAGGGTCTGCAGCCAGGCCGCCACCGGCACGGTGTGCATGGGTCCGATGGGGCCCTGGAGGCCGGCGTTATTGACCAGCACATCAACGCCCCCCCAGGCGTCCAGCACGCGGCCAACAGCGTCCTGCACCTGTTCCGGCGACGCCACGTCGGCGACGCAACAGCACACCTCAACCCCGCCGGCCCGCAGTTCGGCGGCGACGCTGTCAAGCTCGGCAGCGGTGCGCGCCAGCAGGGCCAACCGGGCCCCGCCCGCCGCCAGCTCCATGGCGATACGCCGGCCGATGCCGCGTCCTGCTCCGGTCACCAGCGCCCTGCGGTCGCGCAATTCCACCGCGGTCCCCCCTTCTTGCTGTGTCAGTGACACCCCCTATATTAGGGTCCTGCGGGCGCCAGGCCATGCTTGCTCGCCGGACCGCCCTCCCCCGCCATCCCGGCCACCGTCTGTGACGGGTCCCGTTGGGTCAATGCCGCCGGGTTGCCTTGTCGGCGGTGGAAGCCCCAGCGGAGACCTACTCGTGAGCGCCGCCCCAACGGCCTGCCTGCCCCGCGATATCTGCCTCTCGATCAACGAACGGAGTCCGGTTGGCGGGCTCTTCGCTGGTGACCGCGAGCACCTGCATCCCGACAGCCGCCTGCCGTGGCGCATCTCTCCCGAGCCGTTCTGGCTCACCCCCGCCGAGACGGCTTACCTGGAGCAACTCGGACCGGCGTTGCTGGCTTTCCAGAAGGCCGCCAATCTGCTGTACCAGCATAGCGTCCGCGGGTTGCAGCCCGCCTGGATCCATGACTACCTGGACATGGGCAAGCCCGCCGACGTGGTGGAACTGGGAAGGATGAACCGCTTCCGCAGCCAGGTTCCGGTCGTCATTCGTCCTGACCTGCTGCTGACGGATCAGGGCTTCCGCCTTACCGAGCTGGACTCGGTCCCGGGCGGCATGGGATTCACGGCGCAGGTTGCCGCCCGCTACGCTGAAGTCGGTTACGACCTGATCGGGGGGGCCACGGGGTTGGCCGACGGGCTCTACGAGGCGATCGCCGCGGCGCTGGCGCTGGAGCGTCCGGTGGTCGCTCTGGCCGTGTCGGACGAGTCCGAGTCGTACCGCGAAGAGATGCGCTGGCTGGCCCAGAGCCAGGCCCGTCAGGGCCGGCCCATGTACTGTGTGCACCCGCGCGATCTGCATTTCGATGAAAACGGTCTGCTGCTCGAGGTCGACGGCGCCCGGGTGCGGGTCGATGCGGTGTACCGCTTCTTCGAGCTCTTCGACCTCAAGAACATCCCCCGGGCAGAGATCATTGCTTACTTCGCCAAGAAGAGCGCCGTGCGGTTGACGCCGCCGCTGAAGGCGTATCTCGAGGAGAAGATGTGGCTGGCCCTGGTGCATCACCCGCTGCTGGCCGCGTTCTGGGAGCGCGAACTGGGCCTGGAGGTGCTGTCACGGTTGTTGCAGCTGGTGCCGCGCACCTGGATCCTCGATCCGCGCCCGGTGCCGCCCCACGCCACCATCCCGGGACTGACCCCGGGGGGGCGCGCCATCGGTGACTGGCAGGCCCTGGCGCACCTGACGAAGCGTCAGCGTGAGTACGTCATCAAGCCCTCCGGCTTCTCGGCCATGGCCTATGAGAGCCGCGGGGTGAGTGTGGGCCATGACTTGCCTGAGGAAGAGTGGGCAGAGCGCCTCGACCTGGCCCTGGCGGCATTCGAGGGTAGTCCGCACATCCTGCAGGAATTCCATAAACCGGCGCAACGGATGGTTTCGTACTACGACTTCGCCAGCGGCGAGGTGCGCCCCATGCGGGGGCGGGCTCTGGTCCGGCCCTATTACTACGTTCACGGCGACGAACCGCGACTGGCTGGAGTGCAGGTGGTCGTCTGTCCGGCGGACAAGAAAATCCTCCACGGCATGGTCGACGCCGTCCTGGTACCGGCGGCGACTCGGTCCACGCAAGCAAACCCCTGAAAGGCAGAAAGCGATGACGAGCGCCCCCACCACGAGCGCCGACCTGGAGCAGAAGCTGGCCCATCTGGAGGCGACACTGCGCGAACTGGGCCAGGTGCTGGTCGGTTACTCCGGGGGCGTTGACAGCGCCTTGCTGGCGGTGGCGGCCCAGCGGGTCCTGGGCGACCGGGCAGTTGCGGTTACGGCCGTTTCCGAGAGCTATGCCGAGGGCGAGCTGGAAATCGCCGCGGATATCTGCCGCCAGTTCGGCATCCGCCACGAAGTCATCCACACGCGCGAACTCGAGAACCCCGACTACGCGGCCAATCCGACCAATCGCTGCTACTTCTGCAAACGCGAGTTGCTCGTTGAGATGGAGGAGGTGGCAGCGCGCCTGGGTATCCAGCAGATCATCTACGGGCAGAACGCCGACGACAGCGGTGACTTCCGTCCCGGTGCCCAGGCAGCCCGCGAGCGGGGCGCGCGCGCACCGCTGGCAGAAGCAGGGTTCACCAAGGCAGATATCCGCGCCCTGGCCCGGCAGTGGGGCCTGAAGGTTTGGGACCGTCCCGCGACCGCCTGTCTGTCGTCGCGTTTTCCCTACGGTACCCCGATCACGGCCGCGGCGCTGCGCCAAGTGGACCAGGTCGAGGCATTCCTGCGCCAGACCTGCGGTTTCACCCAGGTACGGGCCCGCCATCACGGCGAGGTGTCGCGCCTGGAACTGCTTCCCGACGACCTATCCAGGCTCCTCACCGACGCCGAGTTGCGTCGCGCCGTGCTGGCCGCGGCAACCGGAACCGGGTACCTCCGCGTTGTCGCCGACCTGCGGGGGTTCCGCTCGGGCAGCATGAACGAAGTCATCGGCCAGGCCCCGGGCGGCGCCTGGGACACGCATATCGACGCTGCTCTTGACGACCTGGAGTACCGGCCCCGGGCCTGGGATCAGCACGAGCGCATGGTATGCCTGAGCCTCCCCGAGGCCACGCTGCGCCGGCTGGCGGACAGCGATCGGCGCCAGGCGTTGGTCACGCGCCTGGCTGAGTTGGGCATACGATATGCCGCCGCAGAACTGACGCCGATGGGCGTCGACGTCCGCGACTGAACGCCATCACGCTGCCGCCGACCGATTACCGACTGCCGACCGAATACCGACAATGGAACGCGAAATCATCCGCTTCGGCGCTGAGGTACTGCGCCAACCGTGCCGCCCGGTAACCACTATCACTGACGCCACGCGGCGCCTGGTCGAGGAGTTGTTCGCCTCGCTGCGCGCCGCTGAGGGTGTCGGCCTGGCCGCACCCCAGATCGGTGTCCTGGAGCAGGTCATCGTGGTCGATGTGTCGAGACAGCACCCGGAGCTCCCACCCCGAGCTTGGATCAACCCACGCATCGTCAGCGCCTCGGGCTCGCAGACAGGCGAGGAGGGTTGCCTCAGTTTTCCCGACCTGTACAGTGAGGTCAAACGTCATGCCGTAGTGGAAGTAACGGGGCTTGATCTGGATGGCCAACCCGTCCAGCTTGCGGTTGAGGGCTTCCACGCGCGGGTGCTCCAGCACGAGATCGACCATCTGCATGGAACTCTGTTCATCGACCACGTCAGTCCTCTTCGCCGGCAACTCATGCGCGGCGCTCTGAAGAAGCTGAAGGCCGAAGGCGAAGCCTGGGACAGAGCCCACCCCGGCAGCGCTCTGGGCTGAGCCGACGGCACGGGCGGCGGCCGTCGCCACCCCCATTGACAACCGCCGTCGAGGACCTTAGTTTCTTCAGGGTCAGCAGCAAAGAGCATAAGGGATCGTAGTTCAGCTGGTTAGAACGCCGGCCTGTCACGTCGGAGGTCGCGGGTTCGAATCCCGTCGGTCCCGCCATTTTTGAAGCCCCGGAGCGATAGCACTCCGGGGCTTCTTTGTTTCCTCCCCACTACTGCACTGGCTGCCAATCGGCTAAAGCCTCCCCCGCCGAGTCGCCGAGCCCGCTCTCGCTTGCGTCTGGTGATGCGCGCCGTTGATCGTGTCGCTGGCCAACACCAAAGAGCCGCTGTCCGTGATCAACCGGCCGGGCAACATGCCCAGCCATACCGATGTCCGCCGCTGGATCGACGCGGCGATCGACCTGGTGCAGCCACGTGTGCCGCGCGTCTGCCGGCGCGGTGATACCGCCTTTCCGCTGACCCAGCGCTTCGATGACTGGGCCTAGCGGGTCGACTTCCTCTCCGGCATGGACGGCTCGACACCCGCGCGCACCCAGGCTCAGACACTGCCGCATACGGCCTGGCACCGCTTGCCGCGGCCGCGGGGGTAGCCTGGCACAGCACGGTGCCACCTGTCGGCGCCCGGTGGATGCCGACGTTACCGAAAGCCGGATGGATTGCCCGTGGCCCTGCGACCGTCGCACTGTGGCCATCGCATTGCCGTACCGGACTGCCGTCGATGTACTGAGCGTTGTACGGTATCCATACCGGGTCCGCGATGACGACAGTCGCCATCTCGCCTAAGTTCCGGGTGGTCGTCCCCAAGGCGATCCGCGAGCGTCTCGACCTGCACCCGGTCAGCAGGTGCAGGCCATTGAGTACGACGGCCGCATCGAGTTCGTTCCGGCCCGCCACATCTCGAGCATGCGTGGGTTCCTTTCCGGCATCGACTCCACCGTCGAGCGTGACGAGGACCGGGGATTAACGTCGTCGACTCCTCTGGATGGCTCGAGTTTTCCGGCGACGGTCCTCACGCGGGGTTCTCCTCCACGCCGCTCTCCGACGCATCTTCGCTCGTGGTCTTCGTCATCACCGTCTACGAGGTCTTCAAGCGCGTGCTTCTCCACCGCGGTGAGGGACCGGCACTCGAGGCGGTGGCTCTGATGCAGCAGGGCGAGGTCGGGCGGCTCACGAGCGCCGCGGCCATCTGGGCGGCACGGCTGAGCGCTGAGGCATCACTTCCCATGGCCGACGCCATCGTCCTGTCCACGGGCCGCTCGAGACGGTGGTGCAGTTGCTGCAGCGGCGGCGGCAGTAGCTGGCGGGCTTCCGCCCCCGCGGCCAGAGCCAGGGGGACGCAGCAGGGAGCCCAACCGCCCAGATCAGTGCACGCCGCCGACTTCAGGCGCAGTGCTCCCGCAGGAACGCGAGCACGCGCTGGAAGGCGGACTGGATCTGCGCGTCCTGCGCGGCATCGGCGTCACCGTCAAAGCCATGCCCCCGTCCCTGGAGCGTGATCAATTCACACGCCACGCCGGCCTGCTGCAGCGCCGCCGCCATCAACCGCGACTGCTCGTAGGGCACATCGGTATCTTGGTCGCCGTGAAGAAGCAGGGCGGGCGCGAAGCTGCCGGTCACGTTCTGCAGCGGGCAGTAGGGTGTGAACCAACCCGGATTGCCGTGCGGGTCAACCCCCCCGACCTCGCGCGGCCACAGTCCCTGCTGGCGGCAGTACAGGTAGAAGGAGAACCGCTGCCAATCTTGAGGGGCGGAGATCGGGGTCTGCCCGACCGAGCCCAAGGCGGTCTCCGGCGGAACCGGGGCCAGCCGGCAGTAGAACGGATCGGGTTGGCTGTACCAGGAGCCGATCAAGTCGCCGTACCCGTACACCGGCACGATCGCCCTGGGCGCAGGCTGAACGCAGAAGCCGCTCATCAGCGTCAGGTAGCCGCCAGCCGAGTGCCCGATGACGGCCAGTCGTTCGGGGTCGAGGCCAAACAGCCCCGGGCCGCACCTGCGTACCCAGCGAATTGCGTCCCGCAGGTCCGCGATGATCTCGGGCAACTTGGTCTCCGGAGCCAGGCGGTAGTCAATCGAGACCAGGCAGAAGCCGGCCTGCAGGTAGAGCTCAACCTGCCAAGGCGCGATAGCCTCCCGGTTCCCGGCGATCAATGCGCCGCCATGGATCCAGACGATCACCGGCTGCCAGGTGCGCCCCGGCACGCGGTACACGTCGGCCTGGATAGCCAACTCACCCACATGTTTGTAGCAGATGGTGTCCTTCTGCCAGTCGAGCATCGGGCCCCCGTCGGTCCTGGCCTGGATGGCGGTTCTCCTGCCGCACCCGCCATCGCCGCAGCGGGTGATGTCATCGCACCGTGGCACCCCGTACGCCGCGGCCAGAGCGCGCAGGACCTGGCTGGCTTCGCCGAGCTTGACCCACCCCAGGGGCAGGCCCGGCGTCTCCCGCTCGTGCACACGCGAGGGCCCGGGCCGGCGCTATGGCCCACTCGTCACCCGGCGACGGTCCCGCCTGCTTAATCGGGCGCCGTGCACCGCACTCCCGGACAGCCTTCGTACATCGTGCGCCGACAACACCCCGGCGCGTGCGCGCCGCGCGCCCAACCCGTCCACGCCCCGCCCCAAGATATGATAGGGTTCGCCGGCCGCCCCTGCATCAGCGCGCCATGGGCGACTCTCGGCGATCTCGATGACACCTTCGGCGCCCGCCGGGTCGACGAACGCACGGTGGCCGTGACCTACCCCAGCCTGGCCGAACGGGAAGGCAACCTCGGCGAGATCTGCGCGCCGGAGGCCCCAACCTGCGCGGCGGACATGCGGCAACCTTTTCCACGGGTCCGTTCACGCGGCTGAGGGCGCCCTATGTCAGCGCCCCGACGTCTCCCTTGCCGGCTCGATGAAAGGTGGTGGACGCGACGCGGGCCGGGGCCAACTCGACTTGGGCGCCAGGGCGCGGAGCCCGTGGGGTTGGCCTGGGCGGCACGGCCGAGACCGGCACCCAACTCGCGGTGAGTCGCGACATGGGCGTGTGGAGGCAGCCCTCGCGCCGGACGGGCATTCCGCTCCAGTGGCCCGAGGGAGGTAGTTGCCACGCTTCGGCGCGAACCTGTCCACCGCGAACGGACGGCGGCCCCGTGGGCCTGCCACGCCCATCGCCGCCGTTGGGCCAGCCTGGGCGGGGCGCCCCCCGAGGCCCATCCGGGCACTGCAGCGGTAGGGGCTCGCGAAGCGCCGGATGGTCGCCACAGCCCGCCACGCCGTGGCCGGCAGCCCGGACGCGCCTTGCTGTGGGATTCGGCGTACTATTCCTCATGGCATCTGGTGTCGACCAGACGGCGCCCCGGTCCGGACCCCGGCTGCGGGACGGCGCGCAGCGGGCCCTTCAGCGATGCGGCCACGGCGTGCTGCCGAGGGAGCGGCCCAACAGGGCCATCGTGGTGCCGTGATCGACCTGAGATTCGACGGCCTCAACGACTGAAGGGTTTTCACTAATCAGCCGCAGCTACCCTGCGGCACTGACCACGCGCCCGCAGGCAGAACGTGACACTGCCGGCAGGGGAGAGACCCCAACGGCCCTCCCCGCAGGCACATGGGGCGGTGCCGCACCCCCTCACCCGGAGCCCAACCATGCCCGATGTGGAAGTGAGGATGCACAACGGCCGTCCAGCGATCTTCGTCGATGGCCAGCCCGACGCCATGCCGGGGTACAGCCCGGGTTCGGGCCGCGAATTCTACGACCACTACATGCCCTTGTTCTACGCGCACCGCATGGGCGTGTACCCCATATGGGTGGACGGGTGGGGCACCTCAGCCGAGAACCGCTGGTGGATAGGCGACACGGTCTCCTCGACTCCTCTGTTCGTGCAGCCGCCCACGGTTTTCACCCTGGAGCAGCAGGTCGAGCACATCCAGCAGGGCGATCCCGGGGCATACATCATTGTGCGCTTCTACACCCGTCCGCCCAGATCGTGGGCTGATCTCCACCCCGACGAGTTCACCGTCAACGAGGACGGCGAGCGGCAGAGCACCCCCTCGCTGGCCTCGGAGGCATACTGGGAGAAGGCAGCGGCCCTCGGCGCGGCTCTGGTGCGCTTCTGTCAGGCCCAACCGTGGGGCGACCGGGTCATCGGCTACAACACGCACTACCTGGAGGAAGGCAGCCACATGCCCGTGGCGGCCGGGTACCTGTTCGACCACAGCCCGCCCATGGCCAGCCGCTACCGAGCTTTTCTGCGCGCCCGTTACGGCACGGTGGAGCAGCTACGCGCCGCCCATCAGGACGCTGGACTGACCTTCGAGACAGTATCCGTTCCTCGAGACCGACTGCGCGGCCCGTTGCCCAAGGCCGGCAGCGTGCTTTACTGGCAGGACGCCAGGGACAACCAACCCCTGCGGGACTACCTGGAACTCACCCGGGATCTGTGGCACGCCCGGGTGCGCCACTGCGGCCGGGCCATGGAGGAGGCGGCCAGCCGTAAGGTGCTGGTGCTGCACGACGCGCTCAAGCAGGTGATGCTGGGCTGGAACAACTACGGCTTCTTCCGTTACTCGTGGTCCGGCGTGTCGTGGAGCCCGGCGTACCCGGAGATCATGGCGGGTTCGGGACACATGGACATCGCCAACCTCATCTCCACGGCGCCCGGCCTGTCCGGTATCCTGACACCCCACGACTACCACGCCCGGGGTGTCGGCGGGGTGTACGAGGCCGAAGGCGCCGCCGATTCGGCCGTGCTGCGCGGCAAGTATTTCTGGGCTGAGATGGACACCCGCAGCGGCACGCAGGATATCGGCGCCGCGCGCGACTACCGCGAGTGGGCCGCCATCACCTGGCGCAATTTCGCCACCGGTTGGACGCGGGGCTTCAACTCCTACTGGATGTACGGCTTCTTCATTGCCGACTGGTTCGGGGACCGGCCCGTGCAGGACACCATCCAGCGACAGGTGGAGGTTATCCGGCAGTCGCTGACCTGGCCGCACCAGACCGTCCCCGGCATCGCGATGGTGCTGGACGACACCTCGGTGCTGGAGACCAACGGCTCCGGCAACTACCTCAACGAAGCCGTCATGTGGGAGTGGAAGATGGGCTTGGCTCGCTGCGGCGTGCCCCACAACATCTACCTGTTGGAGGACCTGGGACTGGACCACTTCCCGCAGCACCGGGTCTTCTACTTCCCGAACCTGTTCCGCGTCGACGACCGCCGGCTGGACCTGCTGCGGCGGAAGGTCTTCAGGGACGGTAACGTGGTGGTCTGGGGTCCTGGCTCGGGCATCTCGGACGGCCAGGTCATCGGCACCGCCTCGGCCACCCGCCTGACCGGCTTCGAGTTCGAGCTTATCCCCGCCAACGCGCCACGGCGCATCCTCATCTCGAACTTCGAGCACCCGGTAACGCGCAACCTTCCGGAAGACTTGGTCATCGGCGGGCCGCTGGCCTACGGGCCGGTGATCATGCCCACGGATGGCACCGAACTGGGACTCGCCTGGGCCAAGGGGGGGCACAACAACATCGGGTTGGCCATCAAGGAATTCGGCCGCGGTGCGACCGGGAACATTGCGGCCGGGGCCGGACGCGGCGAGGGCGACTACGCCTCGGTCTTCGCCACGGCAGTGCCGCTGCCGGCCGACCTGTGGCGCAACCTCGCACGCTATGCCGGGGCACACGTATACACAGAGTCAAACGATGTTTTCCTGGCGGACCGCAGCGTGGTGGCGCTGCATTCGCTGAGATCCGGCACCAAGACCATCTCCCTGCCCAACGCGTGCCGGGTCACGGACCTGATCAACGGTGAGCCGTACGCGGACCGCGTCAGCCAGATAACGTTTGGGCTCGAAGCGCCCGAGACGCGCGTGTTCCTGTTGCAGGGCTAACCCGCCTCCAGGGGTTCGGGCGCCGCCTCGGGTGTGCCGGCCACACCTACGTCCGCGAACCACACGGAGCCGTGGGCCAGCGTCAAAGGTGCGGACGGCATCGCGGTGCCCGTCGACTTCGCGGGCAGGTCCCTGCGGGAGCTGAGCGGCCGGCCGTGCCGCCTGCACATCGAGCTGCGCAACGCCCAGCTGTTCGGGCTCGCGGCGGCGCTTTGGACCGACGGGGCATAGGCGGGTCGACAGGGTTACCCCGACGCGTCGGCACCGGGTTGACCGCTCGCACACGCCGCTGTTGTGTATACGAATCACCGACCGAGTGGAGCCGGCATGGACCCGACAGGAGCTCGCGATCCCCTGCGGGGCACGCATGGCCCGCTGTTCGACGTGGCAGGAACCCCGTGCGAGGCGGCAACCGCCCTCGGCTACCCATGGAAGGAGGCGCTGCACTACGTCGCGGCGACCATGCGCTACGTGCTGGAGCTCCTGGAGGAGCATGGCCAATACGGGGCACGCTGAGGTGCCCGCCGCCACCCCGACGACGCCGCTGGGCCGCCTCCGCCTGACGCTCGAAGGCCCGCCTGCGCAGGCGCAGGCCAGGCACCTGACGATGCCGCTGGTCAAGCAATTCTGCACGGTCCAGACCGGGGAGCAGTATGGCCGGTATTGCCGCGACTGGCGCGCTCTGACGCGCTGCCAACTCGAGCTGCTCGAGCGCTTCCCGATCGACATTGTCAATGTCTTGGGCTACCCGTACCGCGAAGCCGGCGACCTGGGCCTGCAGGTGCGCTTCCCAGACAACGCCCAACCCCAGGTCTCGGGTGTTCTCGTCGAGCGCCGTGAGGACCTGCACCGGCTGAGCTGGCCGGATCCGCGGCGGAGCCGGTTGATGTCCGACCGCGTGCACGCGATCGCACGGTTCAAGGAGCTGCGGCCGGACATCGTCGCCATGGGTGCCTGCGAGGCGCCCTTTGCGCTGGCCAACACGCTCATGGGTATCGAGCGTGCCATGACCTGCCTCCACGACGATCCGGACCTGCTGCGCGCGGTGATGGAGTGGATTGAGCCCCATGCCGTGGAGTTCGCCAGGGCCCAGGTCGAGGCCGGGGCCGACATGGTCTTCATGGGCGATGCGCTGGCGTCGCAGGTCAGCCCGGAGACGTACATCGCCCATGTCCTGGAGATCGAGACTCGCGTCGTCGGGGCCATCCAGTCCATGGGCGTGCCGGTCCGCCTGCACATCTGCGGCGACATCAGCCCCATTCTGCCCCACGTGGTCGGCACGGGGGCCCGCTTCATCGACATCGACTACCCGGTGGACGTGCGCCGCGCCTGCGGCACGGCCACCGAGGTGAACCCCCGCTCGTTCGTCGTGGGCAACATCGACCCGGTCTCGATCCTGCTGCACGGCACACCGGCGGAGGTTGCCGCTGCGTGCCGGACGTGCGGCAGTCGCGCCGAAGGGTACGCCAACTTCATCGTGGCGCCAGGTTGCGAGGTACCACCGCATACACCGGCGGCCAACTATCAGGCGTTGATCGAGCACTGCGCGGCTGTATGAGGACGCCCACCCCTCCGGTACCCCCCAGGCACAAGCCGGTGTACCCGCGGTGCGGAATCGAGGTCCAGATCATCGGCGCACGCGCAGGACCTCCACGACCCGCCGATTGGTTGACGGCCGGCCACGCACAGACGCCCAGGAGGCACAGGTGCTGAGCGCACAACAGGTGGCGGGGCACTAACCACCCGGCGCGTTACGGGCGCGGGGTAACAAGGCCATTGGAAAGGACCAAGACATGACCGATGGCGGCATTTCGACCACGCGCCATCCTCGCGCCATTCCTACGCCCCGGACGATCTCCTTTCCTCCGGGAGCGCCGCGGCTCTTCAGGCGTGACACCGTGTATCACGTCAGGGTCGCCGGCGCGCCGCAGCCGACGCTGGCGCACGCCGTGCGGCTCCTGCGCGCGGAGCTAGCGCGGCGGTTCGGCCTTCACATCGACGTGGCGGACACGGGCACGGCGACCACGACCGATGTCGTCCTCGTCGTCTCGCCGGCCCTCCTGGATGCGGCGACGCGGCGGGACCTTGACCTGGAGGTTCTGGTCCACCCGCTCGGGAAGGAGCAGGGCTATGTCCTCTGCGCCGACGGCGACGGTCCCATCCTGGTGTGCGCGCAGAGCGCTGTCGGGTGCCTGTACGGCGTGGCCACCCTGGTCCAGCTTTTCGGCAAGCGGCCCGAGGGGGCCGAACTCCCCCGCGTTCGCGTGTCCGATCGGCCCGACTTCCGCTGGCGGGGAAACCGGTGGCTCCTCCAGGTCGAGTCCTTCTCCTGGTCGTACGACTGGGGCGACGGGATCGGCGCGTTCAGGGCGCGCACCCTCGAGAAACTCGACATGGCGGCGCAGGCCAAGGTCAACCTCATCCTCTTCGACGGCTGGGGTTGGGGCCTCGAGACGTTCCCTGAGTACGCGCGACTGATGCGAGAGCTCAACCGCGAGGCGCGGGCACGCGGCATCCACCTCATGCACGGCGGCTATGGCACGGGACAACCCGCCTTCTACCGCGACGCCCGGCATCGTCACCGAGGCACGGTCTTCGAGAACCGGCGCCCGTACCCCGATGGGCCCATTTACGACTGCATCGCTGGACCCCGGTACTGCGGCACCTGCCTGTCCAACGACGAGCTCATGGCGGCCCGCTGCGCCGAGCTCGAGCGTTTTGTGCACGCCACCGAGCCCGGCGCCCTGTACATCCACCAACAGGACGAAGGGATCACCGCCGAGGTGTGGAACACCCGCTGTCCTGAATGCCGCCGCCGCTGGCCCAACGAGGCAGTGGACACTCCGGACGGCATGGCCGGCGCGTATGCCTACCTCTACAACCGCCTGGTGTCTGCCGTGAAGGGCGTCCGCACCGGCGCGTACGACGCGGAACGAGACTGCCTCATCATGCTGGTGAGCCCGGGCTACCTCTCCTACGGCCTCGACGACGCGGAATGGCGCAACGGTCTGCGCTACTGGGAGACCCTCAGCGGCCTGCTCGAACAGCGCGACAACGTCTTCCCTGGCTTCCGTGAGCTCTTCCAGAACCGGGACGGCGATGAATGCCGCGTACCCCAACTCGTGGCGGCCCTGGCCCGGCACGGTGGCACGCAGTCGGGCGGTATCATCTACTTCTACGGCGCCGACAGCCACCACAATGACAAGCTCTTCCTCCCTACCCCGGCCCTGAACGCGGTGCTCCTCGGCCTCGACATGCTCGTCACCTCCTGCGCCAACTCGTTTTCGGAACCGCTCCAGCTGCTGAACGCCGAGTTCATGTGGAACGCCACCGGGAGCGCCTTCGACCCTGTGCCGGTGAAGCCGTCGACGTACGCCGAGCACACGACGCTCTATTTCCAGGCCCAATACGGCACATGGAGACCGGACGAGCTTTACGGCCCCGACGGGTTCCTGCACGAGGCATGCGTACGGCTCTACGGCGAGGTGGCAGGGCCGTTTCTGTACCGCCTGTTCCTCTGCGAGGGGAGGAACCACGAGCCCCCCATCCCCTACCTGGCCAACAGCGGCCTGCTCCGGGGGGAGATGCGCGGTGCCGAGACAGGGAGTGGGAAACGCGAAGGCGCCGTCTTCCAGGTCTATGCCGTGGCTGGCCCAGAGGCAGCCGCCGCATCGGGGGAGGCCAGAGACGAGAGGGCGACGAAGCGCGCGCTGGTGAAAGAACGGGTGTCGGAGTCGCGCGCCGCGACGATCGCGGCGCGGCGCGTCCTCCGGGAGTGCCTCGCCCAGGAAGGCCTGGAGGAGGGAGTGCGCCGGTACGTGGAGTGGTACGCCGACTGCCTCCGGGAGGGCGTGCGTTACACGAGGTACCTGAGCAGGTACATGGGAATCGTCGAGCAGGCCGAAGGGCTGGCGGGCGACACCGCCAGGACCAGCGCCTGTCGCGCGCGAGTCAGGAGATTGCGCGACGTCCTGGCGGCGCGTCGCCGGCATTTCGCCGCGACCCGTCTCAAGGCGGTGGATTACCACGACGGGGCACTGGCCGGCCGCGAAACGATCGTTGACCTGCTGGAGGCCAACCTGGCCCGTCTGGCCGTGGCCCTCGTCGGCCCGGCCACCGAGGGCCGCGCTACGCCCACCCCGTAGGCTGGCCGCTTGCCGGTGGTGCTGGGTTGGCGGTTCCTTGGCCCGGTGGCCTCCGGTGGCGACGCCCGCGGCGGAGGGCGACCCGCTGGCGGCCTGGCGAGCGCCCACGCGCCAAAGGCGGGCCGTGCCGGCCCGCGCACCGCTACCCCAAAGCCGGCCGCGACCGGCGTGCCCAAACTCCCCAGGTCGCGACCGCCCATGGGCGCCGGAGGCACGGAGGCGGCGCGTATCCGCCTCGGGTCGACACACCCACTGGCGCTGGGTTGCCGCCGAATGCCGCACGGCCAGGCGCTGGCCCGGGCCTCTGGCCTCAACCGCGCCCGTGCTCGCGGTAGTAGCGAAAACCCTCGATCAGCGTGCGGATGTTCTCGATCGGTACGCCAGGGGCGATGGAACTGCTGCAACCGAGCATCAACCCCACCCTCGGCCCCTTGTCGACCAGCCAGTCGATCTGGCGTTTTACATCCGCTGGCGTACCGTGCGGCAGGACGGTAGTTACCGAGACGCCGCCAATGATGAACAGGTCGCCGCCGTCGCGGGTCTTCATGCGGCAGATGCGTTCATAGTCCATGCCGTCTTCGTACTGGAAGCCCTGGAAGCCACCCAGGCCGCACTCCAGCAGGCGCGGCACCATGTCCATGAGGTTACCGTCACAGTGCCAGATCAGCCGGATGCCCGCGTCGAGCAGCGGCTGGATCGCCCGGGCGAAGTGGGGAAACCAGATGGCGTCAAGGGTCCTAACATCCACCAACGTGCCGCGGGAGTCGGCCATGTCGTGGTCCAGCCGCACCAACTTCGGCAACCGGCCTTCGACAATAGCGCGGGCCGCAATGCGATTGAACACCTCGGCAGCGTCAGCGTGGAGCTTGAAGCCGCGCTCGAGCACTTCGGGATAGAGTGCATACGCCATGAAGTAGTTCGCGTAACCGTACGTGCCGTACGCGAAGCCGGGGAAGGCGAAGAAACCGTCATAGGGGCCTTTGAGCATGTTCAGGCCAAAGGCATCCTGCACCGCCACCTCCCGAGCGATGCGGGCTGCCACGTCGGCTTCCGCATTGGCCTCAAGGTCGCGCTTCCACTGGACCAAACCGGGAAACGCGTATTTTTCCATATGCTCGACCAGGGCCTCCGGGGAATCGATCGTCATGCCATCGCGGACGATCCGTTGGGCGCCGGTGGTCGCGCCGCCGCCGCCGCCTTCATAGCCGCTGGCGCGGATGCTCAGCGGGTTCTCGGGAATCCACTGGTCGATGAAACAGACGCCCGCGGTCAGCTGGAACTCGCGGTAGACGCGCACCGGGTCCTTCTCGTAACTGCCGAGCGGATTGCCGGAGATCTCGTCCAGATGCGACCACTGCATGTCGTTGATGCCAAAACCGCCAATGGCCAACCCGTTGGTGGGCCTCATGGCGATGGTGTCCAGCGCGAGTTGGGCGTTGGCCTCCCATCGGCCAGCAAAGGCGTCGTAGGTTCGCGCAGCCATGCACCCCGTCCTCATTCGCCGTCCCCTTTCCGCTAACCGAATGCCGACCGGCTCACGCCCCCAGCGCGAGGCGCAGCCACAGGACGCGTCTTTGTTGGCCGAGGCGCCAACCAAGCCCGAGCCACGAGGTGACCGAGCCTGCCGGCAACACGGGTTCGTCCGCCGCGGCGGGCAAGGGAGCCCGGGTCGTCGCCTCTGTGCACGAGACCAACACTCCCCATCGGGTCAGAACCACGGCGTTCCGCTGCCGCGGGGCCAGCGCCCGGCCCCTGGCGGGCGCTCACCAGGCGTACGCTTCCGGGGCCTCGCCGCCCGGGCCCGGGAAGATCGCCTCAAGTCTTTTCCGGGTCGGCTCGTCCAACCGGATCTCGAGGCTGCGCTGGCTGCATTCCAACTGCGCCACGGTGCGCGGCCCGACGATGGGGGCGGTGACCACCGGATTGTGCAGCAGCCAAGACAGGCCGACGTTGGCCGGCTCTTCGCCCAGTTCGCGGCACAGGGCCTCGTATTCCTCCAACTGCGGCCGGCACTTCTCAACCTGCTCGGCCAGCTTGGCGCGTCGGCCGTCGCCCGGTCGGTGCAGCACGCCGGCCAGTAGCCCACCGGCCAGTGGACTCCAGGGAATCAGCCCCATGCCGCAGTCGCGGCAGGCCGGGATCACCTCGGTCTCGATGGCGCGGTTCCGCAGGCTGTACACGCTCTGCTCGCTGACCAAGCCCAGGCCGTGCCGTTGCCAGGCGAGCATGTTCCCCTTGACGATGCTCCACGCCGGGAAGTTGCTGGTGCCCACATAGAGTACCTTCCCCTCCCGGACCAACTGCTCCATGGCCTGCCAGATCTCCTCCCAGGGCGTGGCGCGGTCGATGTGGTGCATCTGGTACAGGTCGATGCAATCGGTCTGCAACCGCCGCAGGCTGTCCTCGCACTGGCGCCGCAGGTGGTAGGCCGAGACGGTGCGCCCCTCGTTGGGCCCTTCGCCCATCTTGTTGTACGCCTTGGTCGCCAGAACGATCCGCTGGCGCCGGCCGTTCCCCTGCGCCAACCAGCGGCCAATGATCTGCTCGGTGAGCCCTTGGCCGATGCGCCAACCGTACACATTGGCGGTGTCAAAGAAGTTGAGCCCCAGTTCCAGGGCGCAGTCCATGACGGCAAAGCTGTCGGCCTCGCTGGTATCCACGCCGAAATTCATCGTTCCCAGGCAGAGCCGACTGACGGTCAGGCCGGTGCGGCCGAGGTGGGTGTATTGCATGGGACTCTCCTCTCCGGTGCGGGGGTGACCTGGCAGCGACGGTGCTGCCGCCCCGGTGACGATACCCACACCACGGGTCCGCGCAAGAAGCGTCTGATGTGGGAAACGGGCCAGGATGGCCGTGTGCGGTGATCGCCGTGGGTGCCAGGACGGCAGCCATGGACTCTCGGCCGGCCGATACCGGCGCGCTGCGCTATGCCGTTGCCCTGGCGCGCGACCAAGCCGTGCCCGCGACCCCGGCCTGGCGCGATCGTCGCTGCACGGGTCACCGCGCCTTGGCGGCCTGGGCCGATCTGCTGCGCGATGAGGCGCCTCAGACTTGAGCCGCCCGAGCCGCTGCTGTTCCGCTTGCGGCATCCGCAGTGCCGGGGCGCCCATCCCCTCATCGGCTGCAGCGCACCGAATGGAGGCCACAGCACCGAGCTCCGGCCGGGCCGCCAAAGGGCCGTGCCGCGGTCACCCGGGTGCGGTCGCGGACGCCGGACCGAGGCATCGACCCGGTGGCTGCCCACCCCTTGACAGAGGCCCGACGAGCCAGTTGCTTGGGCGGCAAGAGGGGGAGCCCCACCATGGTGAGACCAGGCATGGCCCGGACCGGTGGGCCGCGATGGCAATGGCTGACGCGGGTCAGCCTGGTGTGGACGCTGTGCACTGGAACCGTGACCACCGATGGACAGCCGATGGCTAACCCTGTTGACCTTGCCGGGTTGCAGCTGCGCGCCCAAGGCGACGGCATGGAAGACGACTCCGTGGCCATGGCCGTCGTGGCCGCAGCACACCTGCTCGGCAAGGAGGCTGATGTCGGTGTCGTCTCCTGCCAGCTGGCCAACGCTTTCGCCCCATCGATCGACCTGGGTGAGGACTGTACCTCGCACTGGCACGTGTGCGCCTGGCATGCGGTGGCCGGTCTGCCCGCGGTCGGGCGGCGCCTGGGCCTGCGGATCGAGCCGCTGGCGCTCCTGAACGGCAACTGGGCAGACACCACGACCGGTCCTGCCACGAGCCGCCGGGACTGCGCCCGGGTCCTGGCTGCCGCCATGGCCCGGGGCCAGATCATCTTGACGCCCGGTGGCTGGGAGGTGGGCTTGGAGCCGCGCGGTCCGCACGGTTTCGTGCACTGGGGCTACATGGGCATCGTGACCCGGGCCGACACCGCTACCGGCGTGTTGCTGGGCGCGCATCTGAACGGCTTCACCGATAATCCGCTCGGTTGTCCGGACCAGGTGTGGACCGTGGGCCCGGGCACAGCCCCGGTGCCGACGCATCAGGCCGACGTGGAAATGCTCCGTCTGGCCATCGACCGCATCCGTGGTCAAGGGGCGTTTGCTCCGACGCCGCGCGTCGTCAACGGCTTGGCCGCCATGGACGCCTGGATACGACAGATGCGCACCGTGCCGGGCTTCTGCGCCCCGTGTTTCGGCCGTGCCGGGGCGCGCATCGGCGACGCCGCCAACAACGCCCGACGAACGGTCGCCGGGTGCACCGCCGCCGCTGGTCAGCTGCGTCGGATCGCCCGGGCCGAACCGCGTGCCACGACGTTGCTGGCAAAGGCGGCCGGGCGCTACGACCAGATCGCCCACCTGCTGTCGCCGGCCCTGGAGGGCCCCGTAGAGGGGCGGTACGCTGCCTTTGCCGGCGACCTGCTCCGGCAACAGCAACACGCCGACGCGGTGCTGCTGCCGATCAGAGCCGAGTTGGCGGCCGCCGCTGACGAGTTGGAACAGACCCTGGCGGCAATGGCTGTCCGCCGCGACGATGGCGGGGTACGGATCGAGGGTCTGCCCGCCGCCCCCGGCGACGGCAATGGCTATGTCCGCGGTTTGGAGGCCATGCTGACCCATCAAGGGGCGCCGGTTGCGTACGATCGCCTCATGGCCTGGTCCGGCTTGGCCTTCATCGCCCAAGCCGACACAGGACACCGCTGGGAAGGCAAGGTGGACGTAGGCTGGTGGCCGCTCGACCCGTGGGGTCTGGTCCTGCGTCTGCCGTTCCTTTCGCGAGCCGTGGGCTTCCAGTTGCTGCCCGTCGGGGCAGTGGATCCCAGCGTGGATCAGGCAACTGCCGTGCGAGAGGACGCGCCGGGTTGGTACCGGACGCAGGTACAGCCGGCTCTGCACCGCGCCCTCGACGCGGGCCAGCCCGTGCTTGGCCTGAACGACTTCGGCTACGTCATCTCCGGCTACGACAGCGTCGGCGACCCCGCCCCGGTCTACGGACGGTGCGCTCGCGATGTCCAGGCTGTCGCCGAGCGGTCGCCGGGATGGCCGTGTGCGGTGATCACCTTGGGTGCCAGGACGGCAGCCATGGACCCTCGGGCGGCCGATATCGGCGCGCTGCGCTTTGCTGTTGCCCTGGCGCGCGACCAAGCCGGGCCCGCGACCCCGGCCTGGCACGATCGTCGCTACACGGGTCACCGCGCCTTCGCGGCCTGGGCCGATCTGCTGCGCGACGAGACCGAACCTGTGGAGGACAGGCACCACGCCAACATGCGTGGGCGCCTGCTCGACAGCCGGCAAGCTGCGGCCCGGTACCTGGATGACCTGGCCAACGGGACTACAGGACCGGCTAGCGCTACACTGCACGAAGCCGCTGCGGCGTACCGCGACGTCGCCGAGGCGCTATGGCGCCTCGCCCCAGAGGGACTGGCCCAAGGCATGGATCGGCGCCGGGCCGCCGCCGATGGGATCGACAGCGCGGCGGTCTTGGAGGAACACGCTGTCGCCTGTCTCGAACGCGCCATCCCGCTCTTGTCGGAGCGCCATGCCGCAGACGGCACCGACACCGATACGCCCGACGTCGGCGAATAGGCCGCCAGGACAGGCGGTGCCCAGCGCCAGGCCCCCAGACCCTCGGCGCGCCGCCCCGCCGTTGCGGCCCGGTTGGCCCGGCAGGCGACGAACTGCGGCGCACCGCAGCACCACCGGCGGCGCCCCGCCACCGACGCCCACCGCCAACCGGCCGGCGCCGTCAAACGCACATTCGCCGTCGGAGCCAGGCTGTCCGCGCGTGTTCCGGCTCAGGCCCTCTCGACCAGGCAGACCCGTCGCCAAACGCCTGCGGGCCCCTGGTCTTTGGCCACCCTGACCGCTAGGTGGCAGCTCTGGCCCGGCCGCACGCTTTGCGGCAGAGGGGCAAAGAACGGCCGGTGGCTCATCACGCGCGGGCTCACCGCCTGGTCGGCGACATCGACTCCATCGATGTACACCTTGGCGTAGCCGTCGATGGCCCCGAAAAGCAGGTCCAACCGCACATCCGGCCTCACCTGTTCGGGAACGGTGACCCGCAGGCGGTACCAGGCGACGCCGTGGTACGCGCGCCCCTGGCTGG
Source organism: uncultured Gemmatimonadota bacterium (assembly GCA_903893785.1). Lineage (GTDB taxonomy): Bacteria > Latescibacterota > UBA2968 > UBA8231 > UBA8231 > CAITNQ01. The sequence goes on along the minus strand of CAITNQ010000160.1, from coordinate 20,776 downwards.
TCCAGGGCGCATCCACCCGGATGCTCTCCCACGGGCCCGGTGCCCCCGGGGCGTACCACCCCTGCGTAGTACCGAGGTCGTCGGGGTCCGTCCGGAACTCCCATTCCACGGGCAGTTCCAGCGGCAGCAGGTCGGGCCCGCAGCCGTCCTGTCCTTCGGTGAGCCACTCAAGACTGAAACGAGCGAAGCGCACGCGCTCGTACGGATGCGAGTCGCCGGTTTCGTACAGCAGACCAATGGTCCCGTCCGCCAGGCACGCCAGCGACGAATAGGCCGCGTGGCCTGCGTGAACGGTCCGAGCCACCGGCCAGGTCCGGCCCTCATCGTAGCTGAGCTTGACGGTCAGCTGAGTACGGCTGGTAGGGTTGGCCGGATTGGCGAAGAGCACTCGGTTCCGGTTACTCGCGGCGGCGCTGCGGTAGCGAACGACAGCGGCCATGCACGCCGGATCGGGGAGCGCCTCGGCCCGGTGTCCGGCGAACCACGTCTCCCCGCCGTTCCGACTCAGGGCCACGTATCGGCACCCAGAGGCAACGCGCACATTAAGGGCCAGGGTGCCGTCCGCCAGCTCCACGGCCTGGGATTCGTTCCCCGGGCCATCGACGCGATCCCCCGCCCGCCACGTGCGTCCGTGGTCATCACTGTAGATGACCTTGGCGGCGTCGAGGTCGTAGCCAGGAACGACCAACCGCCCGCTGCGCAACTGGGTGCCCACCCCGGGACCGGGCACGAAGTAGCCCACCTGGTCGCTGATGTCGGCGGGCGCCGACCAGTGGGCGCCATCATCGGCACTGCTCAACATGAGCAGCGCCCCGTGTGCCACCTCAAGGCTGTTGGCCAAGCCCCCTTCGACTCGCCGGCAGCACAGCCAGACTTTCCCATCGCTGTGGTCAATGAGCGGACAAGGGCAAAGGATCGCTTCCCCGCGGCCGGGCGCCACCACCTGCATGGGCAGCCACCGCCGGTCATTGGGCCAGCAGACCCCATTGACCCCTTGGAGGTTCCGGGTAACCGGCAGGCTCCGCTTCAGCACCAGGTCGGTGGGGTCATTGTCATCGCGCTCACGAGCCTCGCAGAAGGCTAGCAGAACGTCGTTGGGCGTGGCCAGCAACGCCGGAATGCGGTAGATGTTGACATCGTCCAACCCGGCGATGAACAGGTCTTTCTCCTGAAAAAGGGTCTCCCGCCTGAACGGCGCGCTCAGTTCCACGGTGGTGGCCAGGGACGCGATGCTCCGGTATGGGTCCATGCGGGCGTTCTCCAATCTGGACTCGGGACAGTTACCGCGGGCTCAGCCGCGGCGGCCGGGCACCCGCGCGCTGGCCGCGGCCTGGCACCGGTCTGCCGCGGCGTCTCGACCGGCACCGGACACGGACATAGATTTGGGGTCTTGGCGCGCCCGGCCCGCGCGGGGCCGGCCAGCGAGCCATCGCCGCCGCCAGAAGGGTCTGCCGCCGACCGCCCCTATGCCAGATCTGCACCGCACCACCGGCCGTTGGCGCCTCGGGGTTGGCTTGGCCCTCGTCACCACCACCATCTGGGGTCTGCTGGCCATGGCCCTCAAGGTGCTGGTGGTCAAACTCGACCCGTTCACCGTTACCTGGATCCGGTTCGTCGGCGCCGGTTGCCTGATGCTCGTCGTCGGCCGCCACGGCCGCATCCCGTCGCCACGCCATGCACCGGGCCCCTACGCGTTGCTGCTGGTGGCCACCTGCGGCATCGCCGGCAACTTCGTGCTCTTCCTGGCCGGATTGCGCCTGACCTCGCCGGCTACGGCACAGCTGGTATCGCAACTGGCACCGCTGTTCCTGATGGCAGGATCCATGGTGGTTTTCGGCGAACGCTTCCAGCGCCTGCAATGGGTCGGTCTGGCATCCCTTGTCGGCGGCCTGCTGCTGTATTTCGGGGAGCGCACCGCCGAGATGACCAACGGCCTGCACGGTACCTTGGGCGGCGTGCTGCTAATCGGTGCCGGCGCGGCTTCGTGGACCGCGTACGCGCTGGCCCAGAAGCAGCTGCTGCGCGATTTCACCCCGGATTTCGTTCTGGCCTTTGTCTACCTGGCCGGCTCGCTGCTGCTGCTGCCACCGGCACAACCCCACCTGCTTCTGGCGCAGTCGTGGCCACGTCTGGGGCTTCTGGTTGCCACTATCGTAGTGACGCTGGTCAGTTACCGCTGTTTCAGCGGCGCGCTGCAACACCTCGAAGGATCGCGCGTCGGGGTGGTCATCTCGCTGACACCGTTGATCACCCTGGTCGGGGTTACGGTGGCATCGTCGTTCCTGCCCGACTGGGTGCAGCCCGAGCGACTGGGCGCCGCCGGGTTGGCCGGCGCGCTGCTGGTGGTGGCCGGTTCCGCGTTAACCGCCCTAGCCCGGCGCACCTGAGGTCGCTGCACCACGCCCTGGTAGCCGGATCGCCGCGTGATCCCCCGGCGGCGTCGGATCGACGGACCCGGGCCTGCCGACCCGTGGCATCGGGCAGGCAGGACGCCCAGCCAGTGGTCGAACACACCGAGCGGCGGCGGCGCGCAGCGGGTCCACCGGCGGCCTGCGGGCTGCCGGCCATGCCTTCCCGGGCGCCTCAGGGACCGGCGAAGGTTGGCCCCGCCTCATCCGACGGGCACGCCATGGCGGGTTGACGGGCCCGGGCCTGCTGCGCCGGGTCAGACGGCCGTCAGCCCCCCCACTCGATCGCGAACACATCGTCCAGACCGGTCCAGACGTAGATGCTGGGCTCCAGGGTCAGGACGCCGCGCAGGAACCGCCAGCGCACCGGCTCCCCCGTGCGCTGCAGGCGCACGGCCCGCGGCGCCCGCGCCGCACCACGCACCCGGATCGGCCCCTGGTGCCCCAGCCCCACGTGCAGGTACCAAGTGGTACCGCGCACGGTGATCGGCACAGTACCGACCTCTGGGTAGGGCCCTGCCTGGGTCCCCAGCAGTGACTCGCCGCTGTGGCCCATCCAGGCCCCCAACTCGCGCAGCCGCTGATAATAGGTCCTGGGCATGCGGCCGTCGGCCATCGGACCGCAGTTGATCAAGTAGTTGCCGCCCCAGCTGCGCACCCGCACGAACCGCGACAGCAGCCAACCCACGGTGCGGTACTCACGGTGACTGCTGCCCGGGTACCGGTCGGAATACCCCCAGCCGCAACTGGGGGGCCAGATCTCGCACAGCTCCCACCAGCCAGGCAACGGCCGGGCCGGCATCTCGCACTCGGGGGTCAGGTAGTCTCCCTCACCATGGGCTCGCGGGTTGATGACGATGCCCGGCTGCAGCTGCCTGATCTCGTTCACCGAAAGGGCCGCCGGCCCGCCGTCGAAGAACAGCACGTCGATGTTGCCGTAGGCGGTCAGCAGCTCCAGAGCCTGGCCGCGGACATAGGCCCGGAAGTCGTCGTCGAAGCCGGCCGGTTCAGGTGCGACGCAGCTGAGCGGTTCGTGGCGCAGCCCGAGGTGTTCGCGACCCGGGGCGCCGGTGCTACCATAGCGGAACGACATGTGGTGCCGGTGCCAGAACCAGTCCGGCGGCGAGTAGTACAACCCGACCCGCAGGCCCTGGCGACGGCACGCCTCGACAAACGGCCGCACCAGATCGCGCCCCTGGAGGTGTTGGCGCACGCCGAAGTGGCCGTGCGCGCTCGGCCACAGGGCGAACCCGTCGTGGTGTTTGGCCGTCATCACAGCATAGGCGAACCCGGCTTCGCGCGCGGCCGCCAACCATCGGTCGGGTTCGTAGTGGCGCGGGCTGAAGCGCGGTGCCAGAGCGAAGTACTGTTCCGGGGTGATGGTTCCGCCACCCCACGGTTTGTCGGCCATCATCCCCCAGGACAGGTCTATGCCCCGGTCCACCGAGGAAATGCCCCAGTGCACGAACAGCCCCAATCCGGCGTTACCGAACCACTGGGCATCCGGATGGGTGGTGCGCTCAAACGGCGGCTCTGCGGCGCTGCCCGCCATTGGAGCCACCGCACGCGTGCGCTTGCCCATATGTTCCGCCTCCCCCAGGAAACAGGCCCGGCCTAACGGATCGCGACCGCTGTCTGACGGGCACAGGGCCACGACCATGGTAGCCCCGCAGCGGGGGCGCTGGCCTGGCCCCGCGGCAGCCCGCCCGGGCCGCACCACACCCGGCGACGGGCGACGGGCGACGGGCGGCCAGGTTGCGGTGCGGCCACAAGATGCCGGGGCACAGGCCGGCCTGTCAACGGTCGCGTCGGCCCGCAGGGCCGGGCGCCCCGCAGCGCGCGCCGGGGCCGAACCAGGAGGCGACGGCTCGTGGGGCCGGGACGGGCCGCCACACACAGCGGCGGACCGCGGCGCCCGCAGAGGAGCGGCCCACGCGCCCCCGGCCCTTGGGCAGCCCGACGCTGACCGACGGAAGCGACGCGACCCGGGCCCGCAGCCGAAACCGGCTGCCTTGAGCCGGCCGCCCCCAAGCCCTACTGTATGCCGCCGGTACCGACCGCCGGGGTCGGCGTTGACGCCCGGCGGGAATGCCGAAGGTTGATCCCGCTTGCGGTGCTGCGGGGGCGCGGCGCGGCCACCGACGTCCTTCCGCTCAGGTGGGTGATCCCCACGCGGTGCTGCGGGAGCGACGGCGGCCGCCCCATCGTGACGAGGGACCCGCCATGTCTCTGGGGGAGCACGTGTCCGGCCATGCCCTGTTCGCCAAGACGCACGTGATGTCGGTGCGCAGGCCGCCAAGCCCAGGGCCTGCCAGGTCGACGGGCCTGGCCGAACGGCGGGGGGCCCGCATGCCCGGGGCCCGCAGTGCCGCGCCTGCCACGGTTGGGCGGGTGGCGCACGGCAGGACCTGAACTCATGTGCCCCCGGCCTCCGATGGGCGCCCTCGCCCGGTTCCTCACACGCGCTCGCGCGCGACGCCAGGCGGGGGACCGGCGTGCTCGACCGACCCGGGCGCAGCGGCTCGCCGACGACGATCTGGTTCAGGGCCGGCTGCACGGCGGTCGACGGTTCTGCCTGGGTACTCGCCCCGTCATCCGCTGGATCAAGGGCGACGGGTTTGATGACGCGGTCACCAGGGCCGCCATCGGCCAGGCGACGCGGCTGTTTGGCGCCCAGGCCGACTACTGCCTGTGCACGCAGGGCATCGACGCGCACCGAGCCCGCGCCGTGCTTGAGTGGGCCACCGAACCCGTCGAGTGGTGGCCGGTAACGCCGGCGACCAACCCCACGCTCGCCGGCTTCCTCCACGCGGCGGGTTGCGTGCCGCAGCGATTCGGCTACTGGTGGAAGTGGTTCCCGGCACGGGTGCGCCCGGACGGTCCTGAGTGGATCCTCGACGGCGACATGGTCATCACCTCGGCCCCCCCGTGGTTCGACGCCTGGGCAGCCGGGGTTGACCGGGTGCGCGTGTCGCAGGACAACAGGAGCGAACCGCGTATCTACGGAGCCTACAGCGGGTTCGTGGATGGCCACCTAAGGCTGTATTCGGGGCTGGTCTCGCTGCCGCCGCACTGCCACTATCTGACCGCCATGGCGCGCGTTCTCGAGCAGCAACCCTTGGGCGCCGGGCACGACGGTATCGATCACATGTGCGAGCAGGGCGTGGTCGCAGCCACCTTCCAGGCATTCGACCCCGCCCCCATCCCCCTGTACGAGTTCCCCTTCGGCCGCGCCTTCGAAGGGGCCCTCGATTTCGGCCTCGAGGGCGACCAAGGGACGGCGTGGGGGTACCACTTCGGCAATGCCTTCCGCCGGCCCAACCCGCACTTTGACCGGTTGGTTGCTGCCGGCGTTGTCTTCGCCGCCGCGCCAGGCGACGTGGTGGACCGTTACCGCTGGCTAGGTGGCGAGGGCCCATGGGGAATCCCGGGCTGGGCCATGCCGGAGCCGATGGTCAGGGTCATCATGTCCCACACGGCCGGGTATGCCGGTCGACAGGTATTGGAGGTAGGCACGTCCCGCGGCCGGACCAGCGCGATCATGGCCAGCCAGGGGTGCTGCGTGACCACGGTGGACCGAGTCGACCGCGGGGCTCGGCAGAACCTCGCCGGGTTACCGGTGGAGGTCGTCATCGATGAGGCGGTCAAGTTCGCCAACGGCACCACCCGCAGTTTCGACCTGATCGTCTGTGATGTCCACGGCAACTCGCCGGCGGAATGGGCGGCGCTCGGCGGGGCCCTCACGAGACGGCTGCGACCGGGTGGTACGATGCTGGTCAGCAATGCCGCGCTCGACCAGGTCGAGGGGTGGCACGAAGAAACCGGCGTCAGTTGGTTCACGGGCCGGCTGCCGGTGGACTGGGTGGTGGATTTCGACCGAAGCGTCGTCCCCGGGCTCGCCATCGTTCGCAGGCCATGAGCGCGCGACGCAGCGGCCACAGGCATCGCGGATGCGCACACGTCCGGCGCCGTGGCCCTTGCGGCGCTGGCATCCATGGGAACCGGGACCCTCATGGAGGTGCCCCGGCCGTGAGGCCAGCCACCACGCGAACCTGGCCCGCCGCAGCGCAGGCGGCGACACCGAGACCACGGGCATCGCGGACGCGCATGCGTCCGGCGCCGTGGCCCTCGCGGCGCTGGCGTCCGCGCAACCGGATGTCTTCCTGCGCGCGCCCAGGCCGGCAACCAACCAACGGCCAGGCCGTCCACGGATGGCGTCGCCGGCGCCCACCGACCGCCACCTCGGCCCTGCCAGGCAGGTAAGGGCAGACCGCCGGCCACTACCCCGTGGGCCTTCTGCGGGGCGCAGCCTGGCGACCGCGCACCGCTTGCTGCCGTCAGGCGCCGCCGGCCCCTCGGCGCCCTGCCGCCAGCTGCGCCAGGGCCGTTACGGTCTCCTGCCAGCAGCCGGGATCGCCCCCCAGCACATCCGTCGGCACCAACCCGAACCGCGCCACCTCAGCCGCCAACCGGTCCAGCAACCGCACGGCGGCCGCGACCGCGCCGTCGTCGGCGCGAACGCGGTCCTGCACCAGCAGAGCAACCACCTCAGCGAACTGCAGTCCCACGGCCAATCCGGTCGCGAACCAACGTATGTCTTCATCGTCCGGCGCCGCGGCCATTGCCTGCCGCGCCTGGTCCAGAGCCTCGCGGGTCGAAGCCGCACGCAGGCGCCAATCGTCAGCCACGCTCTCCCACGGCCGCGGGGCCCCGACCGGATCACCCATGAGACGGCGGACCTCCCGCGTCACGACCCACCAAGCGCGGCTGACGGGCCCCGAACCGCTGGCGCCGCCGGCAAGATACGCCCGGTACATCGAGTCACCGGCCGTCTCACCCCACAGGTCGCGGCAGATTACCTGCAGGAGCTTGCCTTCGCCGAAGATCACCTCGGGCCGGTAGTGGCCCTGCTGCAGTTGCCGGTACAGCTCGGCGATCGGTCCCGGGCCGCTCAGGTCCACACCCGTGCGCGGCGTGGCGGCGTTCCACAGGCACTCGGCGTTGATGACCTGCACCGGTTCCTCGTGGACGCCCCCGTTGGACAGGCAGACGGAACCCGCCCCGACATACAGCGGGGTGAACGCGGCGGCCAGACTACACAGATCGTTGCTGGTGTAGTTGTCGCCGCCGGCAAAGGCGATGACGTGAGCGGTGTGGCCGTGGCCGACGCAGTCAAGCGCCGCCGCCAGCTGCGGCACCCGCGGGGAGCCGTCGGCAGCGACGAACTGCTCGCGGATCCCGAACATCACCCCCGGTACGGGACCGATCAACTCGCTGATCAACTGGAAGCAGGTTACCTCGCGGGCCCATGTCTCGTCGTCGTCGCGACAGGCGCCGTAGAGCGGCGAGGTGAAGACCAACGCCAGGTCCCGCGCCGCGTCGTACCCATCGTGGCGCACCTCGTGCAGATGCCGTGCGAGGCTGCCGAACCATTCGGCCAGCGCCCCGGCCATTCCCCGGGCGTCGGCCAACTCGTCACTGGGCCAACGGGCCCGGCAGTCGTCGCAGCGCATCAGCCAGCTCTGCTGGCTGGCCGCCCAGGTGCCGCTGTCAATGTCGTGGACGTACATGAAACCGGGCTCGACGGCCTCGACAAAGCGCCGCATCTCAGCCCGTTTGGCGGCGGCCAGGCCCTCGTTGCATAGGCACGAACCGTACTGGCGTCCGACCGAGGTTTCCAACCCGCGGCAGGCATACACTTCCCCGTCCGGCCACGGCTGCCGATTCAGGAACGTCTCGCCCTGGTAACCACACCGGTACAACTCGGATTTCTGGTACGAGGTCCCATATCCCCCGCCGTACCCGGCGAAGGTCAGGCGGATGCTCTGCGCACGGGCGATGCGGTTGCACTCGCGCATCAGGTCACGATAGTGGCCGGTGCGGTCCAGGTCCCAGCCGAACCCGTCAAACCACACCTGGTTGATCTTGTGCAGGGCGCAGAAGTCCAGCTTTCGCCGCATCCGCGCCAGGAAGGCTTCGGGGCCGTCACCCCAGTCGTAACCCCATCGGTTGCACTCCACGTTCAGCAGCCAGTCAGAGGCGCAGCGGAAGCGAATGTCGGGCCAGTCCACGATCGTGCAGCAAGGCCACTGGGGCCCATCGGGCCCGTCACCCTGAAGTTGCCGCAGGGTGGCCCGCGCCCGCCCGAGCCCTTCCTCGGTCACCGCGGTCGCCCGAGCTCGCTCGGGCGTGATGACCAGGTGGTAACACTCGGCTCGCCCTGCGGGAGGCACGTCACCGAAGGCCGGGTCCGCCGGGTCGAGTGCCAACCCCAGCGCGGCCTCGTCAGCGCGCCGGCAACCTTGGCGCCAGGTGATCTTCTTCGGCTGAGGCAGCAGCACCGGCATCGTCCTTTCCCGGCCGTGCCGGCTCGCATCCCGGCCACGCCGTAAGCGCAAACACCGGCCGCGTTGCGGCGGTCACGGCCGGAAGCCATGGATGGCTGTCTTCACGCGGCCCACGCGCCGTGGCGCGCCGCCCGACGGCCAGGTGGTTGGCCGGCCGCGGGACGCCCCCACCGGAACTGGCACGGCTCGACCGGCGAGCCGCACTTGGCCGACACTCCTGATGGCCAGGCACGCCCGCACCGGGCCGCATCGCGTCCGGGCGCGCCGCCGACCAGCGGCCGGCCGCCGCCACTCTCACCGGCCTTGATTCGGCGCCCCCCGGCCACCGACGGCTTTCCGGGCGGGGCGCATGACGCGCTCTCCACGCCCGGCCTAAAGGATCAACTCGTCGGCGGGTTGGTACGGGCTCGTGCGCGGATTCCACTCCTTGCCGCAGATCTGGCTCATCACCACCCACTCGCCCGGGCTGAGGTTGCCCTGGTGGTGGTAGAGGAAACGCTCGAGCCCGGCGGCGGCGGCCGACTCCAGCAGCATGCGCAGATCACGCGCGGACATCGGGTCGCCGTCGTGGGGGAAACGCCCGGTATCCAACCACGGCACGACGCGGGTAGGGTCGTCGACCGCTGCCATGGCCCGGCGCGTTTCCTGGCTCACCACCTGCTGGAAAAACTCGGGGTTGAGGGCGGTCTCGAAATCCACGCGTCGCACCACCCCGGGCAGCTGGATGCCGAACAGGGCCTCCACCACCCCCAGCGCGTCTTGATCGCTCAGCCCGGGATTCCACTCGCACAGGGTCTCGACATAGCGGAACACCGTGCCGACGAAGCCATCGAAGCCGCGGTGGAAGAAATAGTGCTTGGGGTGGAGGTAGTCCATGAACCCGGCAAGCTGCCCCAGGTCCATGCCGGTCAGCGGGGCAAAGGCAGCTGAGCGCGGGCCGATACTAAGTTTCAGCGGGCGGGTGGAATGCTCGTCGAGAAGGCCACGCAGCCGGCGCAGGTAGGTGGTCATCGACTCAACCCGGAAGCGCATCCAGGCCAGCAGGTCTGGGTCAGCACCCAGCAACTGGAAGGCCCCCAACAGACCGCCGCCCCGGTGGCGTCGCACTTGGCCGGCATCGAGGCGGTGCAGAGCGGTGTACAGCCGGTCTTTGGCCGCCACCAGGGCCTGGTAATCGTAACCCAGCGCGGCACAGACGGGCGCTACCGCCGCGGGCAGGTCGTCGAAGATGAAGGAGCGGCGGTTCATGTGATGCGCGGCGATCTCGTAGCCCCACTCGGGTCCGTCCATCACGGCGCCCTGGGCCATGGGGTAGTGCTCCAACGTATCGATCATGCGTGCGGCACGCGCCCGCAGACCCTGTTCGTCAATCAGATAGTGATCGCTGCCGCCCGGACCGGCGCCGGTGTCGGCATACATGATTGACACGGCGAAGCCATGGTCTCGGGCCGACTGCAGGGTCTGCGTCAGCAGGCGGCGCTGAGCCGGCATCGGGTCTGCAGGCGGGGCTGGAGGACTGACCCCCAACCTTCGGTAGACAGCCGGATCGGGGTCAAAGGTTGCCGTCGGCGTGTCCGCGACCTTCAGAACCCGGGCACCCTGGGACAGTTTGTTGGTACCGAAAACCGGCGGCCCGAAGACCACCCCAACCACGCCTCCTTCAGCCCAGGCGTCGAAGGTGACTTCGTGATGGTTCATGACCGATTCCAGGTCGCGCATCACGTCCATCCACAGCTTCATCGTCTGTCGCCTTTCTGCTCGCTGGCTCGGTCAGCGTCTGTGCACTTCGGATGCGATTCCAGTCAGATGGCCTGCCGTCTTCCGGCCGCAGGCACAGCACCCCGATGACGGCGGCGATCAGTCCCCGGCTCCCTCGGCCAGCGGCACAAGCACCTCGTTCCGGCGCAGGAACCACGGCGTGAAGGGCGCGTTGTACCGGGCCCATACCGGCTCGCCGCCGGCGACCAGGTGCGCCGCGCTCATCCACTGGCGCAGCTGCGCCAGATGATCTTCGTACCCTTGTCGGCTCCAGGTGCCCGAATACCGCACCGCGGCCATGCGCCGGGCCGGAACGGTGCGCAGGCGCACCTTCTCGTCGGCGGGCACCGGCAACGTCTCCAGGGTGCTGTTGGCGGGCATCGTAAACGTGACCGCCCAGCGGCCGCCCGAGGCTTCCTGCCCCACCGGCGCGGTCATGGCGATCCTCTCGCCCTCGCGCCGCTGCGCCACGGGCGCGGTCATGGCGATTTTGCCTTTGGCGTGGTTGGCGCCGGAGATGTACCCGAAGAGGGGTCCGAACGCCCGGTTGCCGGCTTCTTCCAGGGTGCCATCGACCACGACTTCGGCAACCACCTGCGCCGAGTACCGGCGCACCTGGAAGTCTCCGTCCTCCTTCTCCACCGTGTAGACCGCCTCTTCAGTACCCATGGCGACACCTCCCATCGTGCCGACTGCCAGCGCGATCAGGACCACGCCAAACCAACGCCGCCGCACTGAATCGCTCATCCATGCCTCCGCGTCTGGACGGGCCCGGCGCCGGGCAGGCCCGTCACGGTACTCCGATCAGTGCCGGCCCGTCGACTCACGCCGTCCGCGCGGCAGCGGCGAGGCCCAACTCCCGGCGCCACGCTGCTCCTGTCGCGGACCGGGCGCCCGCCGACCCCGGCTCGCCCGTTGCCGTCGGGGCCGGCCAGGCTTCCCGCCCGTCGGCGGCGACGCCGCCGAGACCGGCGTCACTGTTCGGCGCCCGCCCATTCCCAGCACCACCGCCCGCGGCACCGTCGCGCCGCCAGCCGACGCCGCGGCACGGGCCTGTAACGCCCCACGGTGCCGAGGCCCGAACCGACGCCGTGGCCCCGCAAAGATAAGGCCCGGGGGCCGCCGTTACCGGCTGGCATCTTGGCCCGTGGGTGGCCCTGGCGGGCGGAAGGCACCTGCTGACCAGGCCAACCGGTGGTTCGCCGCCTTGCGACTCAATGCTTACACGCCGTCATTTATGCTTTTCAGCAACCAACATAGCAGCACCAGATCAGCATCATGGAGAGCAGCTGTGATGTCAGCATGGCGCCGACTGAACCCACCACCCGCAGTGGCGCAGATCCTTGCGGCCGCGCCCCACGTAACGGTTCCGGAGACGCTGGCAGAGCTGGTCGACTTTGCCGTCGGCGGGCCCGCACAGCAGTCCTGCGAGGTAGCGTATGAAGTGCCCGGCCGAGGGCGGGTCGTCGAAGCGGTGATCGCGCGCGTCCGCAACGGCATCTCGGCCAACTACACCGAACCGTACATGCGACGGCGCGATCCGGACTCCATGACCATCGCCGACGGGTTGCCCACGGACAAACCGCGCTATGCCGACCGGTATGGCTGCGAATTTGCCACCCTGCGGACCGAGACCCTGGCCTGGCTACAACAGCAGGAGTTGGCCGTGTTCGGTTTCCACGCCGGCGGCGCCGCGCTGGGAACCGACGCGTTGGTGGTAGCACCGGCCAACGCCGGTTTCTTCGCCTTCGGATTGGCCCTGCTGCAGCAGTTCATTCCCGTGGCCGACGTGCCGCGGGATTTCGCGCCGCAGCTGCTCATCTACGTCGCGCCCCCCTTCCGACACACGCACTTCAAGGGGCGGCAAATGGTGGTGCACGCGCGCTCCGAGCAGCTCCACGAGGTTTTCGCCTACAACCTGTACCCGGGTCCGAGCGCCAAGAAAGGCGTGTACGGGGCGCTGATCACGCGCGCCGAGCGCGAGGGGTGGGTGGTGGCGCACTGCTCGACGGTGCAGGTGGTCACGCCCTATGACAATGTTTTGACGTTGATGCACGAGGGTGCCAGTGGCGGCGGCAAGAGCGAGATGCTCGAAATGGCGCACCGCGAGCCGGATGGCCGGCTGCGGCTGGGGCGCAACCTGGTCACCGACGAAGAGCGGTTCCTGCAGATCCCGCGCATGTGCGAGTTGCGCCCGGTCACGGACGACATGGCCCTGTGCCATCCCTCGCTGCAGGCTGGCGACGGCTACCTGCAGGTGACGGACGCGGAGAGTGGCTGGTTCGTGCGCGTCAACCACATTGACCAGTATGGCGTTGACCCGTACCTGGAGGGACTGACAGCCCGCCCACCGCGCCCGCTGCTGTTCCTGAACGTCGACGCGGTACCCGGCAGCCGGGCCCTGATCTGGGAGCACACGGAGGACGAACCCGGCAAGCCCTGCCCGAATCCGCGCGTGATCCTGCCCCGGCAGATCGTCCCGGGTATCGTTGATGGACCCGTCACCATCGACGTCCGGAGCCTCGGCGTGCGGACACCACCGTGCACCCGGCAGCATCCGACCTACGGCATTCTGGGGCTGTTCCATCTGCTGCCGCCTGCCATCGCCTGGCTCTGGCGGCTGGTCGCCCCGCGCGGGTACGCGAACCCGAGTATCGTGGATACCGAAGGCATGACCAGCGAAGGCGTTGGGTCGTACTGGCCGTTCGCCACCGGGCGGAAGGTGGACCAGGCGAACCTCCTCCTGGAGCAGCTCGTCGCGACGCCGAAAACGACGTTCATTCTGTGCCCCAATCAGCATGTGGGTGCCTGGGAAGTGGGGTTCATGCCGGAATGGATCGCGCGCGAGTACCTGGCGCGTCGCGGCCATGCGCCGTTCAAGCCCGGCCAGGTCGAGCCGGCCCGCTGCCCGCTGCTGGGGTACGCGCTGTCCAATCTCACGGTTGAGGGCACACCGATCACCCGATGGTTCCTGCAGGTTGACCTGCAACCCGAGGTCGGCAGCGAAGTCTACGACGTAGGCGCGGCCATGCTGACGCGCTTCTTCCAGCAGTGCCTGCGCGAGTTCCTCCATCCCGACCTTTCGACCGCGGGTCGACAGATCATCGACTGCTGCCTGCAGCACGGCACGGTGGCTGACTATGAGTCGCTCCTGAACCCCGGCACGACGGCGGCGTGAACCGAGCGGCGGCGCCTATTTGGGGCAACGCCCGGGTGGCGGCGCGGGGCCGCCCTTGACGTGCCGCGGCGCGCAGTGGGTACGCCCCCCGGTGCGGCGGTGAGGTCGCCGCCCCCGCTTGCCCGGCCATTCCGCCGCCGATATGTTACGGATGCATAAGCGCGGATATCCATGCGGCCCCAGGCGGGACGCTGCCAGAGATCAGGGTCCGTGGGCGGCCTTTCGGCCGCCGTACCGCACCCATCACGGTATGGCCCCGGGGCTTCATGGCGAACCTCTGTGCCCACCTGAGAGCGGCCACCGCTGCGGTCGCAGGACGTGACGCAATCCTGGCGCCGGGGCGACGGGCGATAAGCCACGCCGCCCTGTGGGACCGGACCGAGCGCCTCGCGACCGCCCTGCGTCACCTCGGCCTCCGGCCCGGTGACGCGGTCGCCATGGCCATGCCGGACGGCCCTGACGCGCTGTCGGCCTGGCTGGCGGTCACGTGGACTGCCGCCTGCGCGCCCCTCGACGCTACGTTCCAGGCCGCGGAGTTCGAATTCGCTCTGGCCAGCCTCGAGGCGAGGGCTCTGGTGGTGCCGACGGGCGCCACCGGACCGGCCGTGGCAGCAGCCACGGCCATGGGCTTGGCCATCGTGGACGCGACGCCGGACCACCAGGCGTGTGTCGCTGCCTTTGCCATTCGAACAGCGGGCACCCGAGCCCGGGCGCCGTCCCCTGCCCACGCCCCGGAAACCGCCCTGCTGCTGCACACCTCGGCCACCACGGGTCGCGCGAAGCTGGTCCCGCTGCAGCATGCCCAGATGGCGGCCATGGTCCGGGTTCTGCGCAGCACCCTACCCGAAGCCGATGCTGGCCGCACGCTGATCATCACGCCCCACTATCACCTGCACTGCCTGAGTTCGGTCCTCATCCAACTTGCCTCGGGGGGTGCGGTCATCGCCGCGCCCGGGTTCCGCCCGGAGGCCTTCCACCAATGGCTGGAGGCCTTCTGTCCGACGCAGTACACCGCCGGTCCGACCGTGCACCGAGCTATCCTCTCGCTGTGGCCACCGGGGCCGCTCGATGCAGTGTACCGTTCGCTGCGATTCGTCACCTCGTCGGGAGCTCCACTGCCGGAGGCCTTCCGGCAGGAGCTGCAGCAGCGGCTTGGCGTGCCCGTCGTCGAAGGGTACGGGTTGACCGAAGCAGGACGCGTGACCATGACCCCCTTGGACACCCGCCTGCATCGGCCGGGCTCTGTCGGCCAGTGCTTCGGGCCCGAGGTGGCGGTCGTCGATGGACAGGACCAACCGGTGCCGGTGGGCACGGTAGGCGAGATCGTCCTCAAAGGCGAAACCGTCATCTCGGCGTACGCGCACGATCCGGAAGCGAACCGCGAGGTGTTCCGTCACGGTTGGTTCCACACCGGCGACCTGGGCCGGTTGGACGACGGCGGGTTCCTCTACCTGCACGGTCGCCTCAAAGAAGCGATCAACCGGGGCGGCGAGAAGATCCTCCCCTACCCGATCGAGGCGGTGCTGCAGGGCTGCCCAGGGGTAGCCGAGGTGGCAGTCTTTGGCTTTCCGCACCCACGGCTCGGCGAAGACCTCGGCGCCGCTGTCGTTCGCCGCCCCGATGCCCAGGTCACGGCGCTGCAGCTGCGGGAATTCGCCCTCAAAGCACTGGCTCCGTACAAAGTCCCGCGCCGGATCATTTTCGTTGCCGCGATCCCCAAAGGCCGCACCGGCAAGGCGCGTCGCCTGGACCTGTCCGAGCTGCTGCAGGGGTCGGAAGGCGCGGCCGAAGCCAGTGCCGACGCCGGGCCGCCGACGGACCCCATCGAGTCTGTATTGGCTGGCCTGTGGAGCGAGATGCTGGGGGTCGACGGCGTCGACCGGGCCGACGACTTCTTCCTGCTGGGCGGCGATTCGCTGCTAGCCACGACCATGCTGGCCCGCGTCGAAAGCCACTTCGCCTGCGTGGTCCATCCGGGCTCGCTGGCCGCGTCGGCAACCTTGGCCCGTCTGGCTGACGCAGTGCGCGCCGGTTTGGCCCCGCCCGACAGCCACCACCCGTCACGCCGTTGCCTGATCACGCTGCAGGCGGATGGCGACGGTACCCCGGTGTTCCTGGCTGGCGCCAGCGGGTTGTGGGCCCGCCACTTGGTCCGCCATCTGGGCGGCGAGCGCCCCGTCCATATCCTGGAGGCCCCCGGCCGCGGCCACGAACCCGCGCTGCGCACGGTCCAGGAACTGGCCGAACGCTTCATCGCCGAACTGCTCAACGCGGCCTCCTCACGACCCGTCTGGGTCGGCGGTTACTCGGGCGGCGGCTTGATCGCCTGGGAGATGGCGCGCCAGCTGGCCGCGCAGCGCCAACCCGTCGAGGGCGTGCTGCTCATCGACACGCCCTGCGCGCGGCGGCATATGACGCTGGGGGCGCGGGCCGGTCGGTTCCGCGAACTCACCTGGCGCCAGCGTGCGGTGCGGGTGCGCTGGGAAATCACCGCCTGGCAGCGGCGGCTGGCCCCCCCGGACGCCGAGGAGATGTACCGGCGAGCCACCGAAGCAGCTTACCGCCGGTACCGGGTCGAAGCCCTGGACGTGCCCGCGCTGTTCCTGTGCTGCCAGGAGGTGGAGCCCTCCTTCCGCCGGACGCTGAAAACTGGCTGGCAGCGGGCGGCCACGGGCGGCCTGCTTATCCGCGATGTCCCGGGTAACCACGAGTCGGTGGTAAAGGAGCCGAACGCGGCCGTGGTCGCGGCCGAGATCAACCGCTATCTGGCCTTGCCGTCGCAGACGCGACGAGCCAGGCGGGATGCTGAAGATGCAGACTCGACTGCTGATTGACGGCGAGCTCCGCGACGCCGTCGACGGGCGCCGCGGCACCTCGTTCGATCCGGGCAGCGGGCGGCCGGTGGGCTCCTATGCCATCGCCGGCAGCCACGAGGTGAACGCCGCGATCGCGGCGGCGCGCCGGGCGTTCGACGCCGGCCCGTGGCCACGGATGGCACCGGCCGACCGCGCCGAACGCCTGATGGAGTTGGCCGACCGGGTGCTGGCCGAAGCCGGACGCATCGCGGCGGTCGAGGCGCTCGATTCGGGAGGCCTGATCGGTCGGACGTTGGCCGACGTACGGCAGGGGACGCGTTTCATGCGCCGCATGGCGCGCCTGACGACGACCGACTTCCCGTGGCGGGAGAACCTGCCGCCAGGGTCGCCGCTGTGGCCGAGCCGCAACTATGTCGTGCGCGAACCTGTGGGCGTGTGCGCGGCGATCGTACCGTGGAATTTCCCGCTGCTGACCGCCATCTGGAAGATCACCATGGCCGCGGTCACCGGGAACGCAGTCGTGCTCTCGGCAGCACCGGACACCCCCCTTGCGGCGCTGCTGCTGGGCGAACTGATTGCGTCTAGCCGCGTGCCGCGGGGCGTGGTGAACATCCTCGCCAGCGCTGACCATGAAGTTGCCAAGGCCCTCGTGCGGCACCCCGCGGTCGACCGGGTGTCATTCACCGGTAGCACGCGGGTGGGAAGCGAAGTCTTGACGCAGGCGGCCCCCACGATCAAGCGGGTGTCGCTGGAGCTGGGCGGCAAGAGTGCCAATATCGTCCTCGACGACGCGGATCTGGACCTGGCGGTGGACGGGGCGGTGTTCGCGGCGTTCCTCCACGCCGGTCAGGTGTGCGAGTCAGGGACGCGCCTCTTGGTGCCGCGGCGGCTGCTCGACGGGTTCCTGGAGGCGCTGCTGCCCCGCGTCCGCGCTATCCGGGTAGGCTACCAGCTCGATGCGGCGACCCAGATGGGGCCGGTCCTCAATGAGCGGCGGCGCGCCGCCGTGGAGGCCGATATCGCGCGGGGCCGGGAAGAGGGGGCCGTACTGCTGACCGGGGGCGACCGGGTGGCAGTGGACGGCTATGACGGCGGGTTCTATCTGGCGCCAGCCATTTTCACCAACGTGGCTCCGGGTTCACGCCTGGATCAGGAGGAGGTGCTGGGCCCGGTTCTGAGCGTGCTGCCCTATGACGACGAGGACGAAGTCATCGGCAGGGCCAACGCCACGGCCTACGGCCTGGCCGCCGCCATCTGGAGCACGGACATCGCCCGCGCTGAGCGCCTGGCGACCCACCTGCGGGCCGGCACCATCTGGATCAACGACTACCACGCCTTCAGCGACTATGGTCCCTTCGGGGGCTTCAAGCAGAGCGGCTTTGGTCGCGAGTTGGGGCGCCACGGGCTGGAGAGCTTCACCGAACTCAAGCACGTGCACGTGGGCACCGAGGCTGACCCCGACGCCAAGGTGGGGCATCGGGTCCTGCACGCCCGCTCGCGCCCAGCCGGGTACGAACACACGGCGCCAACGCGCGTTATCTCGGGCCCCGGGGCCGTCGCCCGCCTCGCCAGTGAGTTGCGGCCGGACTACCGCGTGCTGCTGGTGACCGACACTGGCGTGGCGGCCGCTGGCGGCGTCGACCGCGTGCGGCGAGCGCTCGGTGCGGCTGTGGTTACCGTCTTCGACGCCGTACCGCCCGACTCAGGCCTGGCGGTCGTCGACGCCGCCGCGGATGCCGGCCGGCGGGCCGGCGCCAATGCGGTGCTGAGCCTGGGCGGGGGCAGTGTCATCGATACGGGCAAGGCGGTTGCCCTGGCCCTGCGCCTGGACGCTCGCGCGCTGGACCTGCTGGGTGTCTACGCTCCCGGCAGTGCCCGCGTGTTCCACGCCGCAGTGCCGACGACGGCGGGCACCGGCAGCGAAGTGACCAATGTCGCGGTGATCCGCAACGAGCATCTGAGCGTCAAGGCGTACATCGTCGATGCCAGCGTCATCCCGGATCTGGCGATCTTGGACGCCGAGTTGACGGTGACTCTGCCGGCCCCGCTGACCGCCTCCACCGCAGCCGACGCACTGACCCACGCGATCGAAGCGTACACCAGCACCAAAGCCAATCCCATGGCCGACGCGCACGCGCTCCACGCGATCCGGCTGATCCACGCCAACCTCGGCCGCGCCATCGCCGACGGGCGCGACCTGCGGTCCCGAGCCGCCATGCTGTCGGCCGCCACGCTGGCCGGGCAGGCAGTCGGTTCGGCGAGCGTCGGTCTGGTCCATGCCATGAGCCACGCCATCGGGGCGCGCCACCGCGTGCCCCACGGCCTGGCCAACGCGATCCTGCTACCGCACGTGGTGCGGTGGAACGGCCAACGTCCCGATATAGCCGCGCGATACGGGGACGTGGCCGCCGCGCTGGGTCTGGATGTCGACCCGGCGGAACCGGGGTTGGTGGCCGAGAGCCTGGCCCGGGCGCTAACCTCGCGTTTCGCCTCAGTTGGCCTTCCGGTTGACCTATCAACCGTCGGCGTGCCCCGCACCGCGGCGGCAGCCTGTGCGGCCCTGGCCACGCTGGACCTGGCGGCGATCACCAACGGCCGCCCGGCGAAGTCGCTGGAGATCCAGGCCATCTACGAGGCGGCCGCCGCCGGCGTCACCCTTGAAGGAGGGCCGCCATGAGACAGGCCGCACCCAGCCAGCCGGATCCCCTGGACCGGTACCAGCGGCGGCTGCTAGTCTTCCTCAGCGTGGCGACCTTCTTCGACGGCTACGACACGATCGCCCTGACGCAGGTATTGCCCCACCTGCGCCTGGCCATGGGCCTGACACCGGCGACCGAAGGCCTGCTCGTCGGCGTGGTCAACCTGGGAACCGTGGCAGCTTTCCTGCTGGTCCGCCTGGCTGACCGTCTGGGGCGCCGGCGCCTGCTGACCGTGACGATTGGGGGGTACACGGTTTTCACCATCGCCAGCGGCCTGGCGCCCGATCTGTGGTCCTTTGCTGCGGCCCAGTTTGTCGCCCGCATTTTCCTGGTGGGTGAGAGCGCCGTGGCCATGGTCTACGTCGCCGAGGAACTGCCGGCCATCCGCCGCGGTCTGGCGATCGGCGTCGTCCAGGGTTCCTTGAGCCTGGGCATGATCGCCTGTGCCGTGACGGTGCCGCTGCTGTCGCGTTCGGCCGTCGGTTGGCGCGGCGTGTACTTCGTTGGGGCCGTCGCGCTGCTGCTGCTGATGGTCTGCCGACGGGGCCTGCGCGAAACGAAGCGGTTTGCCGCCCGGGCAGCGGCCGGACCGGTGGGCAGCCGGCCCATGTGGGCGGCCTGGAACAGCCCGTACCGCAACCGCATCATCCGCATGGGGGCGGTATGGGCCTGCACCTTCGCCTGCACGCAGACCGCAGTGGCCTTCTGGAAGGAATTCGCCGTCGGCGAACGCGGCCTCAGCGACGCCACCGTCGCCGTCATGATCGGCGGGGCTTCGCTCCTGGCCTGGCCGTTGGTGGTCGGGGCGGGCAAGCTGCTCGACCTGGTCGGACGGCGCGCCGGCGCTGCGGTGATCTTCAGCATCGAGGTGGTGGCGGTGGTGGGATCGTTCTCCCAAGGACCCCAATGGTGGCTCGCCACGGCCCTGGCAATGGGGATCTTCGGGGCTGGCGCGACCCAGGTGGTCTTGAACGCCTTCACGACCGAGCTGTTCCCCACCGAGATCCGCGGCGCCGCCTTTGCCTGGTCCAGTCAGCTGCTCGGACGCATAGGCTACGTCGGCGTGCCAGTGCTAGTCGGGTACCTGGCCGGGTCGATCGGGTGGGGGCCGGCCGTCACGCTCACGGCCATCGGCCCCCTGGCCGCCCTGGGCCTCATCTTGACGTCGCTGCAGGAAACACGCGGTCGCGAGCTGGAGGACACCGCCGCCCTGCCGCCGGCGGACGGCGTGCCCACATGACGGATGCCAGGCTAACAGCACGAGAGCCGGCCACGCTCTAGTGACCCGCCGTCAGCCAGGAGATGGCGGCTGCCGTCGCGTTCGGTTACTGCCCCGCGCAACCCTGTCGCGCCAACCATGGGGAGCATAGACGCCATGAAAGCCCGGACTGTCCTGTGGGCCATCGCCGTCACGGCGATCTGCCAAACCGCACGCGCCGACGACGCGTTGGTCCTTCCGGCCGGCATGTGGCGTCTCTACGCCGTACCGTCCCTGGCCCGCATAGAGGCGACCTTTGGCGCCAACGGCCGGCGACAGCCCATTGGCGATCGGCAGGGGCAAGTGTCGTCC